>WFQE01000060.1 GCA_015487165.1 Paracoccaceae bacterium
ACGCCATCACCGATGCCGGCCGTTACCAACTCGAGGGCTGGCTGCGTCGTGGCAGCCGTAATTTGTGGACGCTGGCGCGCTATTTTGCAGGGGTGTCACCTGAACGTCTGGTGCGGGGCTATGAGGGGGATCAGCCCTCGAACTGAAGGCGGTAAAGGCTGGCATACAGCCCGTCGCGCGCCAGCAATTCCTCATGCGTGCCCTCGTCGACCACGCGGCCCTTGTCCATCACCACGATCTTGTCGGCATGCAGGATGGTCGCCAGACGATGGGCGATTACCAGCGTCGTGCGCCCCCTGGACAGCGCGTCGAGCGCCTTTTGCACGGCGGCCTCGGATTGCGCATCCAGTGCCGAGGTGGGTTCGTCCAGCAGCAGGATCGGGGCGTCCCGCAGCACGGCGCGTGCAATCGCGACCCGCTGGCGCTGCCCGCCCGACAGGTTCGAGCCCCGCGGCCCCGCAGGCGTGTCAAAGCCCTGCGGCAGATGTTGCACGAAGTCGGTCACGAATGCCGCGTCGGCGGCGCGGCGGAATTCCTCTTCGCTGGCGTCGGGGCGGCTGAGCATGATGTTGTCGCGCAGGGTTTCGTCAAACAGGGCGGCATCCTGGGTCACCACCGAAAACAGCCCCCGCAGATCATCCAGCGCCATGTCGCGGATATCGATACCGCCGATTGTGACCCGGCCGGACTGGGGCTCGACAAGGCGGGTCAACACGTTGAACACCGTGCTCTTGCCCGCGCCCGATGCCCCGACCAGCGCGGTCGTCTTGCCGGCCTGCGCGGTCAGCGTCAGGTGATCCAGAACCGGATTGTCGCCATAGGCAAAGCAGATGTCGCGCAGCTCGATATCCTTGCGGCCTGTTTCGCGGGTGATGGCGACCGGCGCGGCGGGCGAGGTGATGCCGGGCTGTTGCTCGAATATGGAATGCAGGCGCTCGATACTGGCAACGGCCGCCTGCCACAGGCCGGAAATGTTGCCCAGCCGGCGCAAAGGTTCGAAGATCAGCGCCATCGAGGTAAAGAACGACATGAACTGCCCGATGGTCTTGGTGCCCTCGATGATCTGGAAACCGCCATAGATCAGCACGCCCATGAAGCCCAACCCGGCCACGATATCCATCATTGCGGGCACGCCTGCCTGGCCCGCCTCGGAACGGATCTGTGCGCGGACATAGCTTTTCAGCGTCTCGGTGAACCGCCGGTCCTGTTGGTTTTCGAGATTGTTCAGCTTGATCGGGTTGATGCCGTGAAAGATCTCGTCAAGCCGGGTCGAGATCAGCGCCGCCATCTGTCGGGCGTGACGGGTGGTCGTATGGATCATCTTCTGCAGCAGGAAGACCGGCACGATCAGCAATGGCACGCCGGCCACCGCGACAAGTGTCCAGACCCAGTCGATCGAAATGGCCACCCCCAGAAGCGCGACAAGCGAAATGATGTCTCGCCCAAGCGAGGTGAAAACCGCGGACCACGCGACCTGGATCGCCAGCGTGTCGCCACGCACGCGCTCGATCAACGCCCCTGGTGCGTTGTCCTGAAAGAACAGACTGTCCAGCCGCATCATGTGCCGCACCAGATCGGCCTGCATGTCCGCTATGGCCTTTTGCCCGATCACGGCCATCAGTACCCGTTGGCCAAAGCCGCTGAGCGCGCGCGCCAGGAACACGACAAACATGAGGCCGCCCACGGCATAGATGGCGGCCGCATTCTTGGCGACAAAGACCCGGTCGAACATCGGCCCGACCATGTAGCTGATCAGCCCCAGCATCGAACCCTCGACCGCCATCAGCACAAAGGCAGCAATGATGAACCACAAACGCGGCCGGAAATAGTTGTTCCACAGCCACAGCGGCAGCTTCAGCCCCTTGCTTGCGGGCGTTATGTCAAGAAGTCGCGCCATGCCTCAGCCGCCCTTTCGCCGCCGGGCATCGAATTCCTGCTGGAGCTTCACCGGATCATACTCGCTTTCCAACCAGTCCCTGAACGGGATGGGGTCAGACTCGGTTCTTTGGCGATATTTTTCAAGGCAATAGTCGAGGATCCCCTTGGACGAGCTTTTCAGATGCAGAAAACGCAGGCTCAGCTGCTTTTGTGCGGTCTCGATGGGCATGTCCTCGATCAGCAGAAGGTAGAGCGCAGACGCAAATCCAGCCCGGTCGGCCCCCGACTTGCAGTGCATGACAAAGGGTTTCTGCAGGGTGCGGAAATGCCGCTCGAGTTCGTGAATTGTGTCGAGCGTTGGCAGTTGTGTAGCTGATAGATGAATGTCGGTCAGCTCCAGCCCAAGCGCGTCGCATGCCTCTTTTTCAAGCAGGTATTGGCTGAGTGGGCTGGTGCCCCGCAGGTTGAGAACGGAACGGATTCCCTGATCGCGATATCGGCGCAACCGTTCCGGCGACGGCTGGTTCGACCGGAACACACCTTCGGCTACGGGTGCGAAATTTGTCCAGTAAACCCGCAAGATGCCGTGATCGACCCAATTGAAATGACGCCGGGCCTGGCTGCGTGCAGCCGGGGTCGACAGATCATTGCCGAAGGAATATCTCCAGGCGCGCTCCTTGTCTTCCAGATATTTCCAGAATTTTTGCAGCATGGGCAGCCGGGTCGGCCTCCGGGGTGGGTTCCGTCGCGGGACGGGTTTGGATATCGGACAGGCATTATCCG
>WFQE01000061.1 GCA_015487165.1 Paracoccaceae bacterium
GAGCCCAAGGGGTAAAGGGGGCGCTGCCCCCGGCCCTGGCGGGCCTCCCCCGGACGTATTTGGGCAAAGAAGAAGCGGGCTGTGACAGGGTGTTGCAGTGATGTGATGGCAGATGATGGGCAATCTGGGGCGGGCGAAGGAAAGGACGGATCATGCACATACTCAGCGACATGGACAGCCGCTATGCGCTGACCAATGAACTTCATGCGCGCCCTTTCCCCGAAATAGACGGCCCCGCGCAGGTCATCACCTTTGCCCTCACGCTCGATGGTGGGGCTGATGCTGCGCGGGCCGAGCTGATCGAGCTGCTGGACCGCTTTGGCGCCGATCATCCACCCCCCGGTGACAATCATTATTACGGCCCGCTGGGGCGCAACCGCCTGAAATGGGAACTGCATTCGGAATTCGTGACCTATACCCAGTTTGTCGCGCATGAGGACGGGCAACCCTTTCGCGAGGATCTGATGTCGGCCTTTCCCGGTGACTGGCTGGAAAGGTTGCAGGGCCGGGTCATCACAGCGACCCAGATTTCGGTGCAGTATGCGCGCGACTGCGCCGAAGTCGAAAGCCGGATGCGGGACGAAATTCGCAACTGGTTCGTGGGCGAAAGCCTGGCGGCGGCCTATGTGTTGGAACGCAACGCGGTGGTTGTGGGCGATTTTCGCATTGATGAGGCAGGGCACGTGCGGTTCGCCCTGATCGGGCTGGGCGAAATCGGACCACGCCGCATGGGCCGGCTGGTGCAGCGCGTGCAGGAGATTGAGACCTACAAGGCCATGGCCATGCTGACCCTGCCGGTTGCCCGCAAGGTTTTTGCAGAGGCCGGTCGGCTGGGCGAGCGCCTGTCCGAGGTTGCCACCTGCATGACCGATCCCAAGGCCGCCCCGCGCGAGACATTGGAGGATCTGCTGAAGATCTCGTCCGAGGTCGAGCTGCTGTCGTCTGAATCCTCGTATCGCTTCAGCGCCGGGCGCGCCTATCGGGCGATTGTCGATCAGCGCATCAAGGTCTTGCGCGAGGAACGCATTCTTGAACGCCAGCTCTTTTCCGAATTCATGATGCGCCGGTTCGAGCCTGCGATGCGCACCTGCGACGCCGCCGAAAAGCGGCTGGAGGATCTGTCCACCCATTCGGCGCGGGCGTCCGAATTGCTGTCAACGCGGGTGAATGTGGCGGTGACCGAACAGAACCGGCAACTGCTTGAAAGCATGAACCGCCGCGCCGCCCTGCAGATGCGCCTGCAGGAAACCGTCGAGGGGCTGTCGGTGGTGGCGATCAGCTATTATGCGGTCAATCTGCTGCTGTATCTGCTGGGCCCGCTGGCCAAGCATTACGGGCTGGGCAAGACATATCTTGCCGCCGCGCTGGTGCCGCCGGTGATGGGGGGTGGCTGGCTGATGGTGCGCCGGATCAAGGCCCATGTTGCGCGGGCCTTTGACGACAGGGTCGGCAAGGACAGGAATTGATGGCGCGTGTCATCCTGTTCAACAAGCCCTATGGCGTGCTGTCGCAATTCACTGACCGGGGCAATGTCGACAGCCCACGCGCGACGCTTTCCGATTATATCGACGTTCCGGGGGTTTACGCGGCCGGCAGGCTGGACCGTGACAGCGAGGGGCTGCTGGTGCTGACCGATGACGGACGTTTGCAGGCGCGCATTGCGCATCCGAAACACAAGCTGGCGAAAACCTATCTGGTGCAGGTCGAGGATGTGCCCGATGACGGCGCGCTGGATGCCCTGCGCCGGGGCGTGGTGCTGAAGGATGGAAAGACGCGGCCCGCAAGGGTGCGCCGGATAGAGGCGCCCGCGGACCTGTGGCCGCGCGACCCGCCGGTGCGTTTTCGCAAGACTGTGCCCGATAGCTGGATCGAGCTGACCATCACCGAAGGGCGTAACCGGCAGGTGCGGCGCATGACGGCCGCGGTTGGGCACCCCACGCTGCGCCTGATTCGCTGGCGGGTTGGAGACTGGTCGCTGGAGGGGCTGGAAAGCGGGCAGTGGCGCGAGGTCGATCCGGGCAAGCCCTAATAATGGGGTGGCTTCTGGTCGGCCAGTGGCACGGTATTGCCGCTGTCGTATTCCTCTTCAGCCAGACGCTGCATCATCATCTCGACCCGCCGGGTCAGGGTTGCGATTTCGTCGGCTTGCCGGGTCACGACCTCGTTCAGATCTTCGACCATGCGGGTCAGTTCGGCATTGCTGATTTCCAGCCTGGTAAGACGTTCTTCGCTCATCTCGGTCCCCTTTCATCGATGCGATAGCACGCAGGCGATGCGGCGGCAACTTGCCCCGCGCCTGCCCATGCGCTAGGGAGGCGACCGAATGCAGGCCCCATCACAGGAAAACCCCGATGGCCAAGGAAAAGAAGAAAAAGATCCGCCGCCCCCGCGCCGAGACACCGAAAGGGTTTCGCGACTATTTCGGTGCCGAGGTGGAAGAGCGGGGTGAAATGCTGCGCAAGATTGCCGGGGTTTATCACACCTACGGGTTCGATCCGCTGGAAAGCTCGGCCGTGGAAACGGTCGAGGCGCTGGGCAAGTTCCTGCCCGACGTGGACCGCCCCAATGAGGGTGTCTTTGCCTGGCAAGAGGAAGACGGCGGCTGGCTGGCCCTGCGCTATGACCTGACGGCGCCGCTGGCGCGTGTCTATGCGCAATTCCGCAACGATCTGCCGACGCCCTATCGCCGTTATGCGATGGGCCCCGTCTGGCGCAATGAAAAGCCGGGGCCGGGGCGGTTTCGCCAGTTCTACCAATGCGATGCCGACACGGTTGGCGCGCCTTCGGTTGCGGCCGATGCCGAGATCTGCGCGATGCTGGCCGATACGCTGGAGGTTGTGGGCATTCCCCGTGGCGATTATGTGGTGCGGATCAACAACCGCAAGGTTCTGAACGGCGTGCTGGAAGGCATGGGGCTGGAAGGCAATGAGCAGCGCGACGCGGTTCTGCGTACCATCGACAAATTCGACAAGGTGGGCGAGGCCGGTGTGCGCGCGCTGCTGGGCAAGGGCCGGCTTGATGCCTCGGGGGCGTATATCGATGGCGTCGGC
>WFQE01000062.1 GCA_015487165.1 Paracoccaceae bacterium
ACAGGGTGGCTGCGTCAAGGCCCCTTTCCTTCATCACCCGAAGCAAATTTCTTCTGAATGTCTCGTTCACGTTCATACCGTGGTCTTAGCAGGTCGTTTCCAAAGCAAGAATTGTGAAGTTTCATTTTGACAAATGTGATAAATCACATTACAGACGATGGTATGACCGAGATCGAACGCCTTGTCAGTGAAATCGAAACCTACGCCCGTCGCTCTGGAATTTCTCCCAGCACGGTGGGCGAGCGTGCAGGCCAGGGCGGCCTCTTTTACCGGCGCCTGAAAGAAGGGCGCAGGGCGTGGCCGGACACCATAGAGAAGGTTCGTCGCTATATGTCCGACAACCCGCCGCCGGTTCCCGAAGCCACCAAATCTGAGGCCGCATGATGAAATCCGTTTCTTCATATCACGATCATGGGGCAGGCCCACGGATGGGCGAAGCGAAGGGTGTTTCCGTCAAGCTGGTGCCGATCCAGGCCGGAGGGTTGATGAAAGGGGGAAATCTCCAATGCAGCTTTTTTCGAAGGTTTTCATTGATCACCAGCCTGGTGGATCACGACTGCGGATCGCCTTGCCCGAGGACGATCCCCGGCTGCGGATATTGTTTCAGGGGCAGGGCCAAACCGAGTTTCTGGTTCGGTGGGGCGATACGGGCGATCTTGACCTGTTCAGCCTGGTCGGTGTCATCAACCGTAAAGCAGTGTTTGAACGGCGTCGGTGGTCGCAAGACTGCTCAGACCAGCCTCAAGTGCCCGAAGTGCAACTACGTTCAGGGCGTTCGCTGGAAGGGCCCTCAGTGTGGATACCAATCGGTCCTTGACGCTACTTGGACCGGCGATGGATTTGATGTGGGAGGCAAGCATTTCCTTGAACTGATCTTCGGCAAACCGCACGGTAACAGTGCCAAGAACAGCGGAAAGACCGCCATCGTCTTCCATGAAATCGATCCCACGGGCAGTAATCCTGACGTTCATGTATCGAACCGGAGAACTTTCGGTTGCCGCGCTGATACCATCAACCAAACCGTGCTCCATCAGATACACGATATTTGCCCATATCTTGCGTTCAGAGATGTCTTCAAACTCCTTCACCGGGTCCGTCATGCCGTGCGGGTAAAGTTGCTTGAGGCGATCAAGGATGTCGCGTTGGAACGCTCGGTCAATCATGGCAGGAAATCCGCTTTTTCGATTCTTCCGGCGAATGTTCGGTTCGTTGAGGGGGTAAGTCAATTCTCTCAGGTTGCCTTGCGGTCAAGGAGGTATGCCAATGTGTGATCCCACCATCGCGGCAATGTTCGGCGCGCTCGTGCGCAGGTTCGGCGGGGTCGAGGCCTCGGCGGCGCTGATCGAGGCGCGGATGGGGGCATGTTCGAAGAGCACCATCTCGAAAGAGATATCCGGCCAGGCCATGGTCTCGATCGAGCATGTGCGGGCGCTCGAGGATGCGCTCGGTTCCTACCCGATCACCATGATGCTGTTCGAGCGTGTATCGGAAAGCGAGCGCCGCCGCGCCGGTGACCTGCGCGCCCTGGCTGCGCGCACGACGGTCGCCTCGGCCGAGGCAGTGGCGGCGGTCATCAAGGCGTTTTCCGATGAAAGCCCGGACCCGACCCGCGCGCTGCCCCATGAGCGGGCCGAGATTATCACGCGGATGCGCGAGGCGCGCGGGTTGATTAACGACATTATCGCGGCGGCCGAGGGGGTGGACGAATGACCCCGGCCGCAGAAATTTCCCGGCATGAGGGGCGAGATCCCCGGACGTGCAGCCTTGGGGGGCGGCTGATGCCGGGCGTGCCTCCTACCTCCCTGTTGGAACTGGGTGCGGGGCTGCGGCCCTGCACCCGCTTTTTTTCGATTTTGTCTGGCGGGGGCGGCTATGGATACCTGAACAAATTGCGAAGGGTGGCAGCATTCGCCGCCACCCTTGCGTATCCCTCCCTGCCACGCGTTTTATCGGGTCAGAAGTTCCAATGCCTTCATCGCCGCTGCGGGGTGAACTTCCCCCCTGAACACTTCACCAATCCTGTGCGGGTTGGTGCCCAGCTTTTGCGCAATTACATTGTATTTTTCCCCTTTGCATCTGAGGATATGCGCGGTAACAGCTGCGTTGAAGTCGAGAGAAATGCGCTCGACTTCAATCGTGTTAAGTTCAACACCCGTAAGCGGGTGTTTGCGTGTTGCCATAAAAGTCTCCTTTTTGTGGCAGGTGCGACCGCGTTGGGCGGAGTGGTAGTGATGCCCGTGGTCGCAATGATCCGCACAATTTCGGAGCGTGCGGGTTTCTCCGCTGGGCGGGTGACCGCGAATCACCCGTCCAGCACCTTATTTTCACACGCTACATGTTGTGAACAAAGTGCGTTTCACCCCAAAACCGTCTTCTTATTGGCGAATAGGTATCTGTATTCCAGGGGGTGGAAATGAAGGATTTCCCCGACAGCCTGCCGGATTGGGACACCTTGCTGGCGCCGCATATGCGCGAAAAATGGGGCGGGCTGCTGTATGTGGATGTGCCGCTGGCGGACGCGGCGAGGCGGCTGAGGGGGCGGCTGGTCTATCTGGCAACGCCCTACAGCCGCGAGGTCATCGGAAGCGACGGGCGCTGGTGCCCGGTCAGATCGACCGAGTTCGGCATTCGGGCGGCCATGTGGGCGCGCAGGTTTGCCGGGTTGGGCGTTACGGCTGTATCGCCGATCGTCCAGGCGGTCGAAATGGTCCATTGTGGCGCGCCGACCGAACCTGACCCGCTGGACGCCGAATTCTGGGAAAAGTGGTGCCGGCCGCTGCTTGCAAAGGCAGATGCGGTGGTTGTGCCGCCAATTCGGGGATGGCAGGCCAGCGTTGGCGTCTGGCGCGAGGCGATCGAGGCGCTTGCGACATCGCGGCAGGTCTGGCTGTTGCAGAATGATAATGGGGGTGAGACCAATGAGCAGCGCCCATAAGTTTCGCGTCGTTGATGCCGACCTGCCGGAATATCCGCTGCCAGCGTCAGAGCGCCTCGAGGTCCATTTCTTCGTGACCTTCTGGCATCAGCGTTGGCTGAATTCCGAGTTCCGCCTGAAGGCCGAGGCCGATGTTCGCGGATATGCGCTGGACCTGTTTTTCATCGCACAGAACCAGTCGCCAGTCGGGACGTTGCCAGCGGATGATGCGCTGCTGGCAAAGCTGTTGATGATCGATCTGGCGACGTGGAAATCGCTGCTCAAGCGTGAAATCAATCCTCTCTACAAATGGACGCGCTGCCGCTGCGGCGAGGAAATACGCCTGATGCACCCGGTCGTCACCGAGCAGGTGCTGCACGCGGTGGCGAAGAAACGGCACAATCTCGCCTCCCGCGAACGCGAACGCGAACGCAAGCGGCTGGCCGCTCTGCGGCACCAGATTCGTGAGGCTGGCGGCCATTCGACGCTGGCGAACAACCCCGATTACGTCGCCAGGCTTGATGCCTGGCTGCTGGAAAACTGCTCGGGCAACCGGACGCCTCCGCGCGTGCGCGAGGCTATGGAGGCGCTCGAAATCGCCTCGAGGGCGCGCTGAAATTCTTTCCGCATTCTTTCCGGCGGAAGGAATTAGGAAGGAAACGGAAAGAAATCGGAAGGAATGAGGAAGGAATTCGCCATGTTTCCGCCAATTCCGGGACAATTCCGTCCTCTCTAAGAAGAAAAGAGAAGAAATGAGAAAAGAAGAAAATTCCGACCGGCGCCCGAAATCACGAAACGCAGCACTGCGCTGACATGGTGGAATGCTGAGAAGAGGAATGGGGACATGGGGCATGCAGGTGAAAAGACAGGCAGATCGGCAGTGCAGGAACTGCTGATTGATCCGTTGACAAATATCGGACTGGTCCGACCAAGCGGGGTTACCAAGGCCGCGCATGATCAGCAGCTGGATCGGTTGAAGGATCGGCTTGCCTATATGAGCAGCGAAAATCTCGAGGTTCTGCGCGAGGTGATCGAGGCCAACCCGGCAGGGCCGCAGGGCGACCGCTGGCCAGCCGTCATCACCATCCTGAAATGGGCAGCCGACATTCAGGCACCGCCGGAAGATGAGCCACGGCTGGTCACGTCCTGGCTCCGGTCGATCGAGGGGAGGAAGGCACTCGACGGCGGTTACATTGTCGAGCTGCGGGCCTGGCTGCGCAAACATCGCAGGCCGACCAATGCCTACACGTTGAGCCTCGTGCGCGAAAAGGCGGACGAAAACATGCGACGGCGCATGCGGATCGAGGAAGCGATCGCGGCCGGAACCGCCAGGGAAGAGGATCGCGCCTGGCTCGATGCATACCGGAAAGCATATGAAACCTGCCTCGAAATCATCGCGGCAAAAGATGAGGAAGAGGCGGCATGAACAACGAGCGCAGGCTGGTAAAGCGGATTGAAGCCGGGCATCGACCACCGGGAGCCAGCCCGGAGATCGTCGAATTCGCGCCGGCGCGTGGTGCGGTCGTTCCGGTCGAGTTGCGAGACACCTATGTGAACGCGGACGGTGAGGTCGAGACAATCGATGCCGGCGTTCATGGTCTGCGCCCTGTGCGCAGGCTGGATGTATTCGATCGGATGCATGATCAGTTGACGCCTGCCCAGGTGGCGATGGGTCGCCATTACCGTGATCTGGTCGAACGTCACGCTTCGGCAGGTGTGCGCTGTTCATCGATTGAAGCGGTGCGAAGCGGTGGCAGTGGTCAGGGGTCATTCATTGACGCGGTGCTGAGGGATCGAGAGAAAATCCGTGTGATCCATGACCGAATTGGAACCGGTGCCGCCATGGCCGTTCGGCGTGTCAGGCCGTCCAGCCGCGGGTCGCGGGTGACCATCATGGATCGAAGGCTTGTCGATATGGTCTGCCTCGAGGACAGGACGATCAGCGAGGTGCTGCGGGCACATGGCTGGTGCGAGAAGGGCCAGACGCGCAGGGCGCTGCGACAGGCATTGGCCGATTGCCTCGACAGGATGGCGGGACCGGTGGTTGGTCAAAGGCTTCAGTCGGCAGTCCTTGGGCCATCGCCTGGCGAACTCGGCTTTGAAGAAGACCCCGATCATGTGGGCCGATTACGGCGTGTTCAGAATTCATCTTGACTTAGGTCCGTGCAGGATTCACAAATAGGCATCATCAACAAGAACGCCCGGAGAATGCTTCCGGGCGTTTTTCGTTGGTGCTGTCGGTTTCCTGATGCGAGGTGGTCCATTGAAGCCCTGTTCAGTGGCTGGCTGCCATCAGCTGGTCGAGATAGGCCGATCACGGTGCAAAGTGCACGAAACCGTGGAGCAATCTCGCAAGCCGGACCTGCGGCACAAGTCACGACCATGGCGCAAATGGTATGCAACAGCACGATGGAAGCGTCGGCGGTTGCGCCAGTTGCAGACCGAACCTCTGTGCCGGATGTGCCCCGATGATGCAAAGCGCCCGGCGACTGTAGTCGATCATGTGATCCCGCACCGTGGCGATGCCGGACTGTTCTGGTTCGGTGAGCTGCAGAGCCTGTGCAAGCATTGCCATGACAGCAAGAAGCAACGGGCTGAACGGCGCGCGCAAATGGGGACCGGGGGGCATCAAATCTTGAAAATGCCCTCAAACGAAAACCGGCGCAGGTAGTCAAAAATTTCCGCGCCCCTTTTTTGGTAGGGGGGCCTTGCTTTGGAAGGGGGCATCAGTGTCCAGGCTGGAACAGGTGATGAAACGGCTGCCGGGCATCCCGGAAAGCTATGGGCCGGAAGAGCGTGCCTATCTGGATGCGGTTGTTGCGCAGCTGGTGCGTGATCGCACGCTGGATGAGGTCGTTTGGGGGCTGGCGCTGGACTGGGCGCATCACCGGGCCGAATGCGATCGCCTGCATGACGAGATTTCGCGCGAGGAAGATCAGCGCGACAGCGACGGACATTTCATGTCGGCGGCCGAACAGAAGCGCGCATTTCACGAAAACAGATCCCGCCAGATCGAGCGCGAGCTGTTTGCCACGCCATATGCCAGGGTCAAGACCGTTGGTTCCGCTCAGACCAGCTTCATGGATCTGCTGGATGAAACGGCCTCCGGCAAGGCCGGGAATGTCACGGCGTTTCGCCCGCTCCCGCGCCGAGGTGCGCGCGCATAGATGTTTGTGGCCCAGCTCGAGGAATACGTCGCCGGTGTGATTTCGGGCGACGTTCCTGCATGCGCGAAAATCAGGCAGGCGGTCGAGCGGCATGTGGCGGACATCAAGCGGCAGGGGAGTGACGGCTTTCCGTATGTGCTGGATCGCGATGCGGTCAATCACATCTGCCAGTTTGTCGAAAGCCTGCCGCATGTTGAGGGGCCGGCGGCGGCACGTGGCGAGAACATTCAGCTCTTGCCTTGGCAGGTATTCCTGCTGGGATCGCTGAATGGGTGGCGCCATGTGACAACTGGTGCGCGGCGGTTTCGCACCTGCTATGTCGAGGTGCCGCGCAAGAACGGAAAATCGACGCTGCTGGCCGGGCTTGGCCTGTATTTCCTGTCGGTGGACGGCGAGCCGGGGGCAAAGGTCTATTCGGCTGCATCGGCCACGCACCAGGCGCGCATCGTGTTCGAGATCGCGCGCGCAATGGCGCAAACGGCCGTGGTGGACGGCAAGCCCCTCGCCGAACTGATTGGTCTGACGATCGAGCAGCACCGGATCAAGACGCAGGATCCAGCGGCAGTTTTTCAGCCGATCGCGGCGCAGACGAAATCGCAGGATGGCAAGAACCCGCACCTGGCGATTGTTGACGAGCTGCACGAGCATGAAAAACGCGATGTGTGGGATGCCCTGGCATCGGCCATGGGCGCGCGCGAACAGCCATTGCTGATAGCGATCACCACAGCCGGTTGGAACGTTGGCGGCATCTGCTTTGAACAGCGGCGCTATCTGTCGTCGATCCTGTCCGGGCATCGCGATGATGATCGGTATTTCGGCTTGATATACGAGGCGGATGAAGGGGATGAGCCAGGCGACGAGGCGACATGGTTCAAGGCGAACCCGTCGCTCGGCAGCGCCAAGTCGATCGAGTATCTGCGCAGCGAATGGGGGCGTGCCGAGGCCAGCCCGCAGGCCATGGGTGAATTCCTGCGCAAGCATCTGGATATCTGGACATCGGTCGGGGCATCTGCCTTTGACCTCGAGGCCTGGGATGGCTGCGCAGATCCGGTACTGGACCTGACGGCATATGAAGGGCGCTCGGCATTCATCGGGGTCGATCTGGCAACACGCGAAGATTTCAGCTCGGTGGTGCTGGCGATCCCTGACGGTGACAACGTGATCGTCCGGGCGTGGCATTTCCTGCCGGAGCGCGTGGTCGAACGACCGGGAAATGATCATTTCTGGGGATGGCGCAGGCAAGGCCGGATCATATCAACGCCTGGAGCCGAACTTGATCTGCGCGCGGTTGAGGCATTGGTGCTTCAGCTGGCGGGTATTCCCGTTGACGGGTGGCAATTCGATGTTCCCACCTTCGACCTGCAGATGGTTTGTTACGACGCAATGTTTGCCGCGCAGATGGCCGCTTCGTGGTCAGAGGCCGGGCTTGTGACCGTCGAGGTTCGGTCGCGCGCAGCCAACCTTAACGAGCCGTTCAACAAGGCGCTGGCGCTGGTTGATGACAGGCGGCTGGTGCACGACGGCGATCCGGTTCTGCGCTGGATGGCCGCAAACACCCTGAAAAAACAGGTCGCCGGTGGCGACTACATCTACCCGGCCAGGCTGTCACCGCATGACAAGATCGATGGCGTGGTTGCGCTATGCACCGCGCTTTGGGGCGTCATCAGGGTTGATGACCCGGTCGAGACGCCGGCCGAACCACAATTGCTGGCCATGGAGGAGATCGTGCTGTGAGGTGGAAGCTGTGGCCATTCGGCGAGCGCAAGGCCGCCAGCGGCTCGAACCTGAATGATATACTCGAGCGCCTAGAAAGAGGGGCTGGCAATCTGGTCAGCCCGCGAGAGGCGGTTGCAGTGGCCGCAGTATTCGCCGCTCAGCGCGTCATTGCCGAGGATGTCGCAAAGCTGCCAGCGCGGCTGCGGCAGAAAACCAAGGCTGGCGATGTGACCGCCACCGATCGCCGTGAACATCTGCTGCTGTCGCGTGCCGGGCGCATGCCTGGCGATGGCCTTGATGGAATCAGCGCACAGGAATGGATCGAGGTCATTGTCGGCGAGGCTTCGCTGCATGGAATTGGGGTCGCCTGGATAAACCGGCTGAACGGCAAGGCATTGGAAATCGTACCGTTGCGCCGCGAACAGTGGCAGCGGGAATATCGCGACGGTGTCGGATATTTCTGGCGTATCCGCACCAATGATCGGCGCGATTTCCGCCCGGTCGATCGATCCGAGCTGCTGGTGTTGCGCGGGCCGCTGATGGGAACGTCTCCGCTTGGCGCCGTTGGCGCGGCCGTGAAGGTCGCGCGCGGGCTGGACAGGATGCTGACCACGCTTGCGGACCGGGCCGGTCGGCCTTCGGGCCTGCTGGTGACCGAAGCGTTTTCGTCGCAGGATGCCGCACGCACTTTCATGGAGCGGATCGCCAAGCGATTCGGCCCTGGCGGCGAAGGCGGTCTTGTGCCGGTGGATGTGAACAAGGCCGAGCTTGTGCGTCTGGCCCTGACGCCAGAGGAATTGCAGGTCGACGCGGCGCGCAAGCGTGTGGTCGAGGATGTTGCGCGTGTGTTTCGCGTCCAGCCGGCGCGGCTGATGCACGAGATGGGCGGCCAGACTTATGCCAGCGCGTATCAGTGGAAC
>WFQE01000063.1 GCA_015487165.1 Paracoccaceae bacterium
GATCATGGCCGCACGCAAGGCGCGCCCCGAAATGAAGCTGGTCGTGATCGACCCGCGCCGCACGGCCAGCGCGCAAGGGGCAGATCTGCATCTGCCGATCCGCCCGGATGGCGACAGCGCGCTGTTCAACCTGCTGCTGGCCGAGATCGAAGCGCGCGGCGCGATCGACGGCGATTTTGTTGCCAGCAATGTCAACGGGTTTGATGCCACCCTTGCCGCCGCGCGCAAGGCATCACCGGCCATGACCGGGCTGGAGGGTGACGCCATCAAGGCCTTCCTCGACCTCTGGATCAACACCGACAAGGTCGTGACCATCTGGTCGCAGGGGGTCAACCAATCCGCTCATGGCACCGACAAGGTCAATGCGATCATCAACTGCCACCTCGCCACCGGGCGCATCGGACGCCCCGGCATGGGGCCGTTTTCGGTCACCGGCCAGCCCAATGCCATGGGCGGGCGCGAGGTTGGCGGACTTGCCAACATGCTGGCCTGCCATCTGGATATCGAAAACCCCGAACACCGCCACGCCGTGCAAGAGGCCTGGCGCGCGCCCACCATCTGCACGCGCCCCGGCCTCAAGGCCGTGGAACTGTTTGACGCCTGCGCACGCGGCGACATCAAGGCCCTGTGGATTATCGGCACAAACCCGGCGGTGTCGATGCCACGCGCCGACAAGGTGGCCGCGGCGATCCGCCATGTCCCCTTTACGGTGGTGTCGGACGTCACCCGTACCGACACCACGCGCCTTGCCGATGTGGTGCTGCCCGCCCTTGGCTGGGGCGAGAAATCCGGCACCGTCACCAGTTCCGAGCGCCGCATCTCGCGCCAGCGTGCCTTTCTGCCTGCACCCGGCGAGGCACGCGCCGACTGGCAGATCATCTGCGACGTGGCCGCCCGCATGGGCTGGGGCGACAGCTTTTCCTACACCGGGCCGCATGAGATATTCACCGAACATGCCGCCCTTTCCGGTGTCGCGGCCGCGCTTGGGCGTAATTTCGATATCTCGGGCCTTTTCGAACTGACCGCCAACGAATACGCCAATCTTTCGCCCGTGCAATGGCCGTATCCCGCGCCGCCACGCGAAGGTGCCACAACAGATGGCCGATTTTTTGCACAGGGCCGGTTTTTCCATCCTGATGGCAAGGCAAGAATGGTGCCGGTCACCGCAGCAGAAACCGGCAGGCATGCAACCGGGCGCTTCCACCTGAACACCGGACGCATTCGCGACCAGTGGCATACGATGACACGGACCGGAAAATCACCCCGTCTGGGCCAGCACCTGGCCGAGCCCTTTGCCGAGATCCACCCCGATGACGCCGCCGAAATGGGGGTTGTGGCCGGTGATCTCGTCTCGGTGCAGGGCAATGGGGCCAGCGCGGTGCTGCGGGCTCTGATCTCGGATCGCATCCCAGTGGGGCAGTTGTTCGTTCCCATGCACTGGAGCGCCGAGAACAGCCGCAACGGCAAGGTCAACCCGCTGATCAATGCCGCCACAGATCCGGTATCGGGACAACCCGCGCTCAAGCATGGCAGCGTCAACGCCACGCATTTCAAGGCGGCGTGGTATGGCTTTGCCGCGTCATTGACGCCTCTCGCCCCGCCGCGCGGGCCCGAATTCCCCTATGGCACGATCATCCGCACCGAAACCGGCCACGCAATCGAGCTGGCCGGAACAGACACCCCCGACGACTGGCAGACACTGGCGCGCCAGCTGATGAACAGCAATGGCGCAACGGCCAGCGTCCTGCAGGACATGGCCCGCGGCACCGCGCGCATCGCCTTTCATCAGGGCAGGCGTCTGGTGGGATTGTTCTTTGCCGCCCCCACCCCGGTGGAGCTGGCGCGCGCATATGCGATCTCGTTGATCGGCTCGGACACGCCTGCGGGCGAGGCGCTGGCGGGCCATCCGGCAGCCGATCGGCCCGATCCGGGGCGCAAGGTCTGTGCCTGTTTCAATGTCGGCGTCAACACGCTGCGGGCGGCGTCATGGGCCCCCGCCAGGATCGCCGCCGCACTCGGGCGCGCCACGGCGGCCGGCACCAATTGCGGCGCGTGCAAGCCCGAACTCGACGCCCTGATCACGACCACCCTCATGCAGACCGCTGCCGAATAGACCGGAATGACGATGACCGACACGCTTTTCCCCTCAGCCCAGGACCGAAACCGTGCGCTGGCACTGGCGACCTTTGCCTTTGCTGTCTGTTTCGCCGTGTGGACCCTGTTTTCCATCATCGGCCTGTCGATCAAGCAGCAGCTGGGGCTTTCGGACACGCAGTTCGGCCTGCTGGTGGCAACCCCCGTATTGACCGGATCGGTCAGCCGCCTGTTTCTTGGCCTCTGGACCGAGCGATTGGGCGGCCGCATCGTCTTTCCCTTGCAGATGCTCACCACCGCGATTGCGGTCTGGCTGCTGACATGGGCCACCAGCTATCCCGTCTTTCTGCTGGCGGCGCTGGGGCTGGGGCTGGCCGGCGGGTCGTTCATCGTGGGCGTTTCCTATGTTTCGCGCTGGTATCCGGCCGCGCGCCAAGGCACGGCGCTGGGGATCTATGGCGTCGGCAATATCGGGGCCGCCGTCACCAATCTTGGCGCGCCCTTTCTGGTTGTCGCGCTGGGATGGGAAAATACTGCGCGTCTTTATGCGCTGGTTCTGGCCGCGACCGCCGTTCTGTTCTGGCTGCTGGCGCGGCCCGATCCCAGGCAAGCGGCCCATCAGGCAAGCGGCGGCGACCTGCCGACGGTCAGGCAGCAGCTGGCCCCGCTGAAGAACATGCAGGTCTGGCGTTTTTCAGCCTATTACTTCTTTGTCTTTGGCGGCTTTGTCGCGCTGGCCTCGTTCCTGCCGCGCTATTACACCGGCGCCTGGGGGCTGCCACTCACCA
>WFQE01000064.1 GCA_015487165.1 Paracoccaceae bacterium
GATCTGGTGCGACGCCTGAAACTGAGGAGCGAGGCATGAAACAGAGCTGGCTGATCCTTGGGGCAAGTTCCTCGATGGCACGCGCATTCGCCCGCGCGGTGGCCGAGCGCGGCGCCGATGTCTTTCTGGCCGGGCGCGACATGGACGACCTGCAGCGCATCGCCGATGATTGCCGCCTGCGGGGTGCACCCTGTGCCGAGGCGCTGAAATTCGACGCGCGCAAGCCGAAAAGTTTTGACGCGATCAACGACCGGCTGGCCGAACAGGACGGCATGCTGAACGTGGCGGTATTCGTCGGCTCGATGCCCGAACAGGCCGCCATTGACGCCGACCCCGCCCTGATCGACGGCACCGTGACCGACAGCTTTACCGGCCCTGCCCGCTTTCTTCAGGGTTTCGTGCCCTTGATGGAAGAACGCGGCGGCGGCACCGTGATCGGCATTGCATCGGTCGCCGGCGACCGGGGGAGGATCGGAAACTATATCTATGGCGCGGCCAAGGCGGGTTTTGCGACCTATCTGTCGGGGTTGCGCAACCGGCTGACACGCGCGGGCGGCCATGTGGTGACGGTCAAGCCGGGTTTCGTGGATACCGCCATGACCTGGGGGCTGCCGGGCATGTTTCTGGTCGCCAGCCCCGAATCCGTGGCGCGCGACCTGCTGCGCGCAACCGACAAGCGGCGCGACGTGATCTATACGCCCTTTTTCTGGCGCTGGATCATGCTGATCATCCGTTCGATCCCAGAACGCATGTTCAAGAAGATGTCGATCTGATGCAGCCCGGCGGCTTAGTGACCGGCCGCCAAGAACATCAGGGCAAGCGTCAGGGCAATCAGGGCCAATCCGTATTTGTCGCGCAGGGCAAAAACGATCGGGTCATAGTCCTGCTTGCCCTTCCAGCCCAGCAACACCATGCGAAACAGCCAGCCGCCCATCGGGATCATGGCCAGCCACAGCTGCCAGCGGCTGGGATACAGGATCCCCGCCATGTCGGAAAAACTGTACAGGAAAAACACCAGCAGCGCCCCGGCCATGCCAATAACCGCAATGTTCAGCAGATCGCCCCGATCCCGACGCCCATAGCCCCGCCCCGGCAGGCGCGCATCCCCCTTTGCAAGCGTCAACTCGGTCAACCGCTTGACGCAGCCGAGCGTCAGAAAGACCGGATAGATGAAGGCGATCAGAAAACCCGAGGCAAGCACATGGGCGGCAACCGCCCCGGCCACGACACGCAGCGTGTAAAGCGCGGCCAGCATGGCGATGTCTATCCACCTCATCCGTTTGAGCCGCAGCGAATAGGCCAGCGACAAGACCATGTATAACGCCAGAACCCCCAGCATCATCGGGCTGATGATCGCCGCCAGCACAAGGGAATAGATCCCCAGCCCCGCAGCCATCAGCATCCCCCCCTTTATCGGTACCTTGCCCGCGGCAAAGGGGCGGTTCTTCTTGGTCGGATGCAGCCGATCCGCCTCGAGATCCAGCAGGTCGTTGACGATATAGATGGTCGAGGCGGCCAGGCTGAAGGCCAACGCCGCAAAGAAAACGATCATCATCGGCGCGTAATGCACCTGATGGGCCGCGATCAGAGGCAGGAAAAGAAGGATATTCTTGACCCATTGATGCGGCCTGAGCGCGCGCAGCAGGTCGCGTGCGTTCCATGTCTGGCGGATTTCCTCGACATTGACGCCCTTGGCAGCCAGCCGGCGGGCAAGTTTGGGCAGGTGCCCGACGATGATCGCGTTTTCGGCGTGTTCCCACACCGGCATGTCAACCACACTGTCGCCGGCATAGTCGAAACCGCGTTCGCCAAACGCTCTGACCAGCGCCTCGGCCTTGCGCCGACCTGTAAGATTTGTCTTGCCGTCCGAGGCCAATACAGGCTCGGTAATCCCGTGCTCCTGCGCCAGCGCCTGCACCAGTCGCTTGTCGGAGCCGGATGCAAGCACCACCTTGCGCCCCCGCCGTCGCGACCGGCGCGCGAGTTCCGCGACCTGTTCGTTGACCGGCAGCAGCTCGACACGCAGCGAGGACAGTTCGGCCAGTTCGCGCTTGAGCGCCGCGCGATTGCCGAGACTGTGCAGCACCGCCTTCAGGCATGCGACAGGTTTGCGGCCCAGCGCCGCCCAGAAGCTTTCGAACAGCAGATCGGTTTTCAGAAATGTCCCATCCACATCCAGAACCAGCGGTTTGCCGCGCTTTTCATCTGTGTTCATCTTGCCTGTATTCCCGGTTTGTATTGTTTTGGCGGAACAATACGGTTTGTCGCACACCGTGCCCCGCAGACTTATTGTCTTCAATTTGCACGAGATTCCCAGTCAGGGCCAGATATTGGCACGAATTATTGTGACGAGACCGCCATAAACTTGCCAAAGAGTTATTATTCGAAGCATTGTCGTCACACGCCCACATCCTCAACACGTTGTTTTTACATGATTTTCAAAAAATCTTAATTGCCCGTCATTTTTTTCATTTTTTGCATTTTTGCGCCAAACTCTCGCCCAAATTAGGCGGCTATATAAGAACATGTTGAAACGGCGGGCTGGTCGAAAACAGAGGCAAAACCAGCACTTATACGCCGATCAGCACCAAAGCGTGGAAACGAACAAGCAAACCTATGGAGGGACCTAACATGTTCAAGCTTGCAAAAAACTTCAAGAATGACGAATCCGGCGCCGTAACCGTTGACTGGGTTGTCCTGACCGCCGCCATCGTTGGCCTCGGCATTGCCGTTCTGGCAACCGTGTCGGGTGGCGTGCAGAACCTGTCCGGTGACATCAACAAACAGCTGTCGGGCCAAGGTATTTCGACCAAGTTCTGATAACCCGGAACGACTATCGACAAGAAAGCCGCGCCAACAAGCGCGGCTTTCATTCGTATTACCCGGCAATCGGCATGGTTATCCTTTCACGATCCGTCCACTTTCTCGCGTTAGTGTGGTCCAGAACACGTACTCTGAAGCAACCCGAACGCAGAGAACCCCAATGCGGTATAGAAAGCCGAAATATACTTGCCTGGCAGACACGGACGGATCGGTGTCGGTGGAATGGGTTGTCATCACGGGGTTCGTCATCGCCCTGGCATTGTCCATCGTTTCGGCCATTTCTCCGAATGCGGAAAACACTATTCCTGATCTTCGCGGAATTGTTTCCGGTTCCCAAGGTTTTTGAATTGGGTTTTTCCGCAAAACGTGTATTCTGCGGGGAAGAAGACAAAAACAAACAACTTGCAGGCAGTTCTTCCAGAGGCATGTTATGCGTATCATTTTCGCGCTGATCCTGATCGTGGGCATGGGGCTTGCGGGCTTTGCCGTGTACATGGCGCAAGGCCGGTTCAGCCAGTACCAGACCGAGCTGGCCAAACAGCAGCAGGCCCTCAAGCAGAATGTTCCCCTGAAACGGGTATTCGTCAGCACCCACCCCCTTCGCTATGGTGAAAAACTGACAAAGAAAGACGTACGGATCGTAGCCTGGCCTGCGAATGCCATCCCAGAAGGCGCGTTCACTGATCCGAAAAAACTTTTCCCCGACAATGGCAAGCTGCGAACTGTGTTGCGCGCCATGGAAAAGGACGAGGCCATCCTTGCCGTCAAGGTCACCAAACCGGGCGAGGACGCCAGCGTTGCCGCACGCCTGGCACCCGGCATGCGAGCCTTCACGATCAGGGTCGACGTTGCATCCGGCGTTTCTGGCTTTCTCAGACCCGGTGACCGCGTCGATGTCTACTGGAGCGGGCGGATCGCCCAACGCGATGTGACCAAGCTGATCCTTGAAAACATCAAGTTGATCGCCGTGGATCAGATCGCCAATGGCGACCAGAACAAGCCGATCGTCGCCCGCACCGTTACCGTTGAGGTGTCCCCCGAAATAGTCGCCGCCCTGGTCCAGGCCCAGGCGACCGGGCGATTGCTGCTGTCGCTGCGCGGGGCCAACGACAATTCCAAGGCCGGACAGATCGAGATCGACCAGAACCAGCTGCTTGGAATCAAAAAGGAAGTTGCCAAGACAGTGCAGGAAAAGAAGAAATGCACGATCAAGCTGCGCAAGGGTGCAGATATTGTGGAAAGTCCCATCCCCTGCCCCCAAAACTAGACCCGCCTCGTGACGCCACACCCACAACGGTTGCGCACATGACGCACAAGTTGTGCTAGACAACCATTTGATTCTTGAAAAAAAACGGGATCTGGGCCAAACTGTGCGCAACGGGCAATCAAGACCCGCATATATAACGTGATCAGAGAGGCAGGATCACATGCGTTCGAGCAGCTTTATCAGGGCTGGCCTTGTTGGTCTGGCCATTGTCGTGCAACCCGCCTTGCCGGCGGGCGCGCAGGATGTTCTGA
>WFQE01000065.1 GCA_015487165.1 Paracoccaceae bacterium
ATGAAAACCAGACCCGGGACAGGCCCCCGCGTTCGCACCGCTTGCCCTTTGCCTGCACCTCGCCTATATCGCCCGACATGCCTGATCGCCCCACAAACATGCCCGCCCTGCCGCCCGAAATCGCCCGCCGCCGGACCTTTGCCATCATCAGCCACCCTGATGCTGGCAAGACAACGCTGACGGAAAAGTTCCTGCTCTATGGCGGCGCCATCCAGATGGCCGGACAGGTGCGCGCCAAGGGCGAGGCAAGGCGCACGCGATCCGACTATATGAAGATGGAACAGGATCGCGGGATTTCGGTTTCCGCATCCGCCATGTCGTTCCCGTTCGGGGACTGGTGGTTCAACCTTGTCGACACCCCCGGCCACGCCGATTTTTCCGAAGACACCTACCGCACCCTGACAGCAGTCGATGCGGCGGTGATGGTGATCGACGGGGCCAAAGGCGTGGAGAGCCAGACCCGGAAACTGTTCGAGGTCTGCCGTCTGCGCGACCTTCCGATTTTGACCTTTTGCAACAAGATGGATCGAGAAAGCCGCGATACATTCGATATAATTGATGAAATACAGGAAAACCTTGCGATCGACGTAACGCCGGCCAGCTGGCCCATCGGCATGGGGCGCGACTTTATCGGATGTTACGATCTGCTGCGCGACCGCCTGTTGCTGATGGATCGCGCCGACCGGAATCGCGTTGCCGAAACCATCGAGATCAACGGCCTTGATGACCCGCAGCTGGAACAGCACGTCCCCGCCGGCCTGCTGGAAAAACTGCGCGACGAGGTCGAAATGGCCCGCGGCTTGCTGCCGGAATTCGACCAGCAGGCGGTGCATGAGGGCACCATGTCGCCCATCTGGTTCGGCAGTGCGATCAACTCGTTCGGCGTGCAGGAACTGATGCTGGGCATCGGCGAATTCGGCCCCCCACCCCAGCCCTGCGCTGCCGAGCCGCGCCAGATCTTGCCCTCCGAGCCCAAGGTCGCCGGCTTTGTCTTCAAGGTGCAGGCCAATATGGACCCGAAACACCGCGACCGGGTAGCATTTCTGCGCCTGTGTTCCGGCCATTTCAGGCGGGGCATGAAGCTGACCCATGTGCGCAGCAAGAAACCCATGGCGATTTCCAACCCGGTGATGTTTCTGGCGTCTGACCGCGAACTGACCGAAGAGGCCTGGGCCGGCGACATCATCGGCATCCCGAATCACGGCCAGCTGCGCATCGGCGACACGCTGACCGAAGGCGAGATGCTGCGCGTCACCGGCATCCCCTCTTTCGCACCGGAATTGCTGCAAAACGTGCGCGCAGGCGATCCCATGAAGGCCAAGCATCTTGAAAAGGCCCTGATGCAGTTTGCCGAGGAAGGCGCCGCCAAGGTTTTCAAGCCGATGGTCGGCTCGGGATTTATCGTCGGCGTCGTGGGCGCGCTGCAATTCGAGGTGCTGGCCAGCCGGATCGAGCAGGAATATTCGCTGCCCGTGCGATTCGAGCCCAGCCAGTTTACCTCGGCCCGCTGGATCACCGGCCCCAAGGACGAGGTTGACAGGTTCGTCAACGCCAACAAGGGGCATATTTCCTATGACAATGACGGCGATCTTGTCTATCTGACCCGCCTGCAATGGGATATCGACCGGATTGAACGCGACTATCCCGAATTGACACTGAGCGCGGTCAAGGAAATGCAGGTCTGACTGTGGACAACCCAACGTGGTGGATGTTTATAAGTCTACATAATATATGATTTTCAGTACAGTTATGCTGTCTTGTTAATGTGGATAATGTCCAGCACTTTCACCGCAGGAATATGTGATCACATTCGCCTCAGCGCATCCACAGCCCGTTGCGCCTGATGATATTCCTGATCTTCTGTTCCTTGCGCGGCAGGTCATCGCGGTCGAACAGCGCGCGCACCTTGTGCCCGCGACCGTGGTAGATCATCCGCTTGAACGCATCATATTGCTTGAGGACTTTCTTGATCCGGTTGGGCGCGCTGATTTCCTCTAGCACCTGCACGACGCGGTCGCTTTCACGCGCATAGAGCAAAGGCAGCAACCGCCAGTGGCAGGTGACATCGCCGTCCAGCCCGTCCAGTTCGGGCCCCGGACGGCCGCCGCCAAGGGAATGAATCACCAGCGGCAGGGCAACCTGGTCAAGCCACGGATCCAGCGTTTGGCAAACCAGCTCGGCCGGCGGATCGTCGCGGATTGCGACGGCATATTCCGTGAAACGCCGACCGAATTCGGCCGCATCCGCGCCAAAGAACCAGCCGGCATTGAAATAAAGATAGCGTTCCCAGTATTCATCGGGCTGGGACAGATCCAGCGAGCTTTCGAAATCCAGCCCAAAGCGCGCATACAGGGCCTTCCAGGTTTCGGTATATCCGGGGCCGTAAAGTTCGATCACGGGCCATGTCCCCTCGCGCCGCATCGAGGCCGAGGGCCGCGAGAAATCTAACGGCACCTGCGTGATGTCATCCAGAAACAGGGTATCACTGTCGAAAAAGACAAAGGGCTCGCCGGGCTCCAGAACCTTGAGACCCTCGATCTTGTTGCCATAGGGGTATGATTGACCGAAATGCCGGGATTCGAACGGCCGGATTTCGGCGCCGAGGGATTCAAGCAGCTCCCGCACCTCGGGATTGTCGATCCTTGGGTCTTGTTGCCACAGAGGGCCGGGTTGAGGTTCGGCCAGAACAAGGCGCACGCGCCCGGCGCTGAATTTCTGCAAGGACGCCGCCAACAACACCGCCTCGTATTGCAGGCGCCCGCCCTGCACGATGGCAAGAATGTTCAGCCGGTCCGCCATGCGCCCCTTTTCCGTTGCTATCCGAAACCCTGTGGATGGTTATAGACACTTGCAGGGCAAGCGCAAATCAAGCGTGAAACGGGGGCCAATGGCGCGCCTGGAAAAACAGCCGGGCATTATCTGAAATCATGGTGGGTCGTGAGAGACTCGAACTCCCGACATCTTCGGTGTAAACGAAGCGCTCTACCAACTGAGCTAACGACCCGCGCTGAGGGGGGTCTTACCCTTTGCCCGCCGCGCTTTGCAAGTGTAAAAGCGGCCTTTTTCCGGTGATATTTTCAGGTGGGTGGTGGGTGATGAGAGATTTGAACTCCCGACATCTTCGATGTGAACGAAGCGCTCTACCACTGAGCTAATCACCCTGAACCGGCATGCTATTTAGCGCCGGATTTCATGTTCTGCAAGGGGGTGTGAAAGGGCAAGGCCGCAACCCTGCCCTTTCGTCAATATCAGTGGGCGACCTTGGACACATCCGCGGCCGAACTGCGCGCCATGGCCGCAGCGGTAGCGGCCTCTTCGGCGGCCTCGTCCCATTCGATGGGCTCGGGCTGTTCTACCAGCGCATATTTCAGCACCTCGCGGACATTCGACACGGGGATGATTTTCAGCCCTTCCTTGACGTTGTCCGGGATCTCGGCCAGATCCTTTTCGTTGTCGGCCGGGATCAGCACCGTCTTGATGCCGCCGCGCAGCGCCGCAAGCAGCTTTTCCTTGAGCCCGCCGATGGGCAGCACATTGCCGCGCAGCGTGACCTCGCCGGTCATGGCGATGTCCTTGCGCACCTTGATGCCGGTCAGCACAGACACGATCGACGTCACCATCCCCACGCCGGCGCTGGGGCCGTCCTTGGGGGTTGCACCTTCGGGTACATGCACGTGGATGTCGATATGCTCGAACACGGTCGGCTTGACGCCGATTTCCGGCGCGATGGAGCGCACGAAAGAGCTTGCCGCGTCGATCGATTCCTTCATCACGTCGCCCAGCTTGCCGGTGGTCTTCATCCGGCCCTTGCCGGGCAGTTTCAGCGCCTCGATATGCAGCAGATCGCCGCCGACACTGGTCCAGGCAAGGCCCGTGACCACGCCGACCTGATCTTCGTCTTCAGCCAAGCCGTATTTGAAGCGGCGCACGCCGAGGAATTCCTCAAGCTGATCTGGCGTGATGACCACCTTTTCGGCCTCACCCCGGATGATGCGGGTCACCGCCTTGCGGCACAGCTTGGCAATCTCGCGTTCCAGGTTCCGCACGCCCGCCTCGCGGGTGTAATAGCGGATGATGTCGGTCAGCGCCTCGTCGGTCAGCTCGAACTCGCCCGCCTTGAGGCCGTGGCCCTTCAGCTGCTTGGGCAGCAGATACTGCTTGGCGATCTCGCGCTTTTCGTCCTCGGTATAGCCGGCAAGCGAGATGATCTCCATCCGGTCGAGCAGCGGCCCCGGCATGTTGTAGCTGTTGGCCGTGGTGATGAACATCACGTTGGACAGATCGTATTCGACCTCGAGGTAATGGTCGGTAAAGGTCGAATTCTGCTCGGGGTCGAGAACCTCAAGCATGGCGCTGGCCGGGTCGCCGCGGAAATCCTGGCCCATCTTGTCGATCTCGTCGAACATGATGAGCGGGTTGACCGTTTTTGCCTTTTTCATCGACTGGATGATCTTGCCCGGCATCGACCCGATATAGGTGCGCCGGTGACCGCGGATTTCGCTTTCGTCGCGCACACCGCCCAGCGAGATACGGATGAATTCGCGCCCCGTGGCACGCGCCACCGACTTGCCAAGGCTGGTCTTGCCCACGCCCGGCGGGCCGACCAGGCACAGGATCGGGCCGCGCAGCTTGCTTGAACGCTGCTGCACCGCAAGATATTCGATGATCCGTTCCTTGACCTTCTCAAGGCCGTAGTGATCCTTGTCGAGGATTTCCTGCGCGCGCTTGAGATCCTTTTTCACGCGGGTCTTCTTGCCCCACGGGATCGACAGGATCCAGTCGAGATAGTTGCGCACGACGGTGGCCTCGGCCGACATGGGCGACATGGATTTCAGCTTTTTCAGCTCGGCCTCGGCCTTTTCGCGGGCCTCTTTGGAAAGCTTGGTCTTCTGGATCTTTTCTTCGTATTCGTTGATCTCGTCCTGGCCGCTGTCGCCGTCGCCCAGTTCCTTCTGAATGGCCTTCATCTGCTCGTTCAGATAATATTCGCGCTGGGTACGCTCCATCTGGGTCTTGACGCGCGACTTGATCTTTTTCTCGACCTGCAGGACGGACATTTCCCCTTCCATCAGGCCAAAGACGCGCTCCAGGCGCTCGGCCACGTCCAGGGTTTCAAGCAGGTTCTGCTTGTCCTCGACGCTTACGCTCAGATGGCCGGCAACGGTATCGGCAAGCTTGGCGGGATCCTCGATTTCGGCAATCGCGGCAAGCGCCTCTTCTGGGACGTTCTTGTTCAGCTTGGCATAGCGCTCGAATTCACGCGTGACCGAGCGGCTGAGCGCCTTGACGGACACGGGGTCGCCCAAGGTTTCGCTCAACAGTTCGGTGCGGGCTTCAAAGAATTCGTCATTGTCCAGAAACTCGACAATGCGCACCCGCTGCCGCCCCTCGACCAGCACCTTCACGGTGCCGTCGGGCAGTTTCAGCAGTTGCAGCACGGATGCGATGACGCCGGTCTTGTAGATGCCTTCAGGGGTTGGGTCATCGACAGCCGGGTCGATCTGCGACGACAGCAGGATCTCCTTGTCCTCGCCCATCACCTCTTCCAGTGCGCGGACGGATTTCTCGCGCCCGACAAAAAGGGGCACGATCATGTGGGGGAAAACCACGATCTCGCGCAGGGGAAGGACAGGGTAAATGTTGCTGCTCGTTTCGGTCATATGCGTTCCTCTGTCTGGCAAGAGGCGCCTGCCCCGGTTCATCCGGCGGCTATGGGCCTCTCCGTTCTCTTAAACCTTGAAATGGGAACATACGCCCCCATTTTCAAGGTTCCCTTGACGCGTCGACAGGCGACTCGTCTGCGCCATTCTGACGGTCGGGGCCAGGATGGGCAAGGGCCGGGCGCAGCCGGAAAGCCGCATTTCCCTTGGTTCACGCGAAAACTGTTCTATCCTGTGCACAAATCCACGAAAGAAGGTGCAATTGATGACGTTCGCCACCTGGCGCCACCTGGATGCGGGCCGTATTTCTGGCTGAATCCGTGGTGGCGACACTATGGCCCCGGCGCGAGACCTGTCGCAGGCCGTCTGGTCAAGGATCTGCATCTTCCCATGGTTTCTGAACGCATACCGCGTCATTCTGCAGGGCAGGATTGCCGCCAAGAATCCGGTAAACGGGCCTGGCCGGACTGCATGACAGCCCCGGTCGGCAGAAAGCTGCTGATTCTCGTGCAAAGGGCCAAAGGTGGCTGTTCGCGAACCTCAACAATTGGTAAACTGAATGGACAAGACACGCCCTCGTGACAGACGGGGGATTCGCCCACAGCTTATCCACAGGATACCCACCGAGTGCGGTGAAATGCATGTGGGTCTTGCGGCAGGAATTCGGCTTTTGCAGGCCAGAGGGAAACGGAAATGAGCGGACTCACCGCACTGAATGACAGCCAGCCGTCGAGCGACACATCGGCGGACGAGGCACAGACGCTGCCCCATAATATCGAGGCAGAACAGGCCCTGCTGGGGGCGCTGCTGGTCAATAACGATGTTTATGACCGCATTGCCAATATCATTCAGGCGCATCACTTCTTTGATCCCGTTCACGCGCGCATCTTTTCGGTGGCCGAGCAGCGCATCCAGAAAAATGCGCTGGCCTCGCCCGTCACGCTCAAGGCCTTTCTGGAAGACGACCCCGGCCTTGCCGAACTTGGCGGGCCGGCCTATCTGGCGCGCCTGGCGGGGGCGGCGATTTCAGTCTTTGCGGCGCGTGATTATGCGCAGTTGATCCACGATCTGGCCATTCGTCGGGAACTTATTGAAATCGGCCATGAAATCGCCGGCAAGGCCGCACGGATGGATGTGGAATCCGAACCCGAGGAACAGATCGTCGAGGCCGAACAGCGCCTGTATCAACTGGGCGAACAGGGGCAGTCGGACACCGGGTTTCAAAGTTTTCTCAAGGCGGTAACCGATGCGGTTCAGGTGGCAAACGCCGCCTATATGCGCGATGGCGGGCTGGCGGGCATTTCCACCGGCCTTATCGACATGGACCGCAAGCTGGGCGGCCTGCACAAATCCGACCTGTTGATCCTTGCCGGGCGCCCGTCTATGGGCAAGACCTCGCTTGCGACCAACATCGCCTACAACATCGCGCGCGCCTACAAGAAGGGCAAGCTGCCCGATGGCAGCGAAGGCGCGGTCGAGGGCGGGGTTGTCGGCTTTTTCAGCCTTGAAATGAGTGCCGAGCAGCTGGCCGCGCGCATCCTGTCCGAGGCCGCCGAGGTGCCCAGCGAACAGATCCGCCGCGGTGACATGACCGAGGCCGAATTCCGCCGCTTTGTCGAGGCCGCCAAGACGCTGGAATCCTGCCCGCTGTTCATTGACGACACGCCTGCCCTGCCCATCAGCCAGCTGGCAGCCCGCGCCCGGCGCCTGAAGCGCACCCACGGGCTGGATGTGCTGATCGTGGACTATCTGCAGCTGGTGCGCCCTGCCAGTGCCAAGGACAGCCGCGTGAACGAGGTCAGCGAAATCACCCAGGGCCTGAAGGCCATCGCCAAGGAGCTGGACATTCCCGTGGTGGCGCTGTCGCAGCTGTCGCGCCAGGTGGAAAACCGCGACGACAAGCGCCCGCAACTGTCGGACCTGCGGGAATCGGGGTCGATCGAGCAGGACGCCGATGTGGTGATGTTCGTCTACCGCGAGGAATACTACAAGGAACGCGAAAAGCCCGGCGATCACGATGTCGAGGCAATGATGAAGTGGCAGGAAGAAATGGAACGCCTGCACGGCAAGGCCGAGGTCATCATCGGCAAGCAGCGCCACGGCCCGATCGGCACCATCGAACTGAGCTTCGAGGGCAAGTTCACCCGCTTCGGCAATCTGGTGAAGGCCTATCAGCAGAATATCGGCAATGATTTCGGGTAGTTGCGCCTGTTACAACCACCCTGGGAAAATGCGTATTTGAGCAAAGAAGAAGATCCGATCGCCTTCAGCCAGAGCTGGCCTTTTGCTGCCAGCGGCCGCTTTCCTGTGACCAGTATTTCGCGGGCAGGCCTGCGGCCACCACCTGTTTCCAAAGCGCGCGGGCGTCATTCAGCGCGGCCTCGTCATTGCCGTCAAACAGGATGCAGGCGCGGGTGAAATCGCCCAGCTCGTCCGTTGTGGCCGCCGCCCCGTCCACCAGAAACAGCAGCTCGGCATTGTTGGGGTTGTCGGTGCCGGACGTCAGCAGCACCGGCTGGACGGCGTCATGCGCACCGCCCGCCAGACCATGCGGCAGAAAGCCGTCGTCGGAGGCGACCCACAGCCGCTCGTCCAGCCATTCAAGATGGTCCTGCCGCCGGCCGCGCACCAGCGCCCGCCAGCCGCGTGCCAGCGTCTTTTCCAGCAGCTCGGGCAAGGTGGCCTCGAGCGGGCTGCGGGTCAGGTGGTAGAACAGAACCTCGGCCATCAGCCCTCGAACCGGTCGCGGATCAGGCGGTCAAGCGCCAGCACACCCCAGCCGGTTGCGCCCTTGGGGGCGAGGTCGGTGGCCACCTTGCGCAGGGCGACGCCGGCGATATCGAGATGGATCCACGGCATTTCGTCCTTGATGAAGCGCTTGAGGAACTGCGCCGCGGTGATCGAGCCCGCCGGCCGACCGCCGGTGTTCTTGATGTCGGCGATGCGCGACTTGATCAGCTTGTCATAGGCATCCCCCAGCGGCATGCGCCAGGCACCCTCGCCCTCGGTGCGGGCGGCGCGCAGGAAGGCGTCGCACAAGGCATCGTCATTGGAAAAGACGCCCGCATTTTCATGGCCCAGCCCAATGATGATGGCGCCGGTCAGCGTGGCCAGATCGATCACGCCCGCGGGTTTGAATTCCTGCTGCGCATACCACAGGATATCGGCCAGGACGAGGCGCCCCTCGGCATCGGTGTTGATGACCTCGATGGTATCGCCCTTCATGGATTTCACAACGTCACCGGGCCGCTGGGCACGCCCGTCGGGCATGTTTTCAACCAGCCCGACCACGCCCACCACATTGGCGCGCGCCTTGCGCAGGGCCAGCGTGCGCATCACCCCCGACACCACGGCAGCACCGCCCATGTCCATGGTCATGTCTTCCATGCCGCCCGCCGGCTTGATCGAGATGCCCCCCGAATCGAACACGACACCCTTGCCCACCAGGGCCAGCGGGGCCTCGCCGGGGCGACCCCGATTCCACCGCATGACGACAACCTTGGACGGGCTTTCGGATCCCTGCCCCACGGCCAGAAGCGCCCGCATGCCCAGCTTTTCCAGCTGGTCCTCTTCCAGGATGGTGACATCGACGCCCAGCTCCTGCATGGCGGCAAGGCGCGCGGCAAAATCGGTGGTGGTCAGGATGTTGGACGGTTCGTTCACAAGGTCGCGGGTAAAGAACACCCCCTCGGCCAGCGCCGCCAGCGGGGCGGCCTCGGCGGCCACCTTTTCGGGATTGTTGACCATGAACGAAACCTTGCCCGCCCCCTTGCCGGGTTTCGATTTGTGGATATCGAAATCATATCCACGCAGTGCCAGGCCAAAGGAAATCTCGGCCGCCCTGGGATGCGTGGGGGCCAGAACGGTCAGCGCCGCCTCGCCAGCGAATTTCGCCATCACCGCACCCGCCTTGCGCGCGCTCACAACATCGCAATTGCGTGCCAGCTTGACCACCTGCACCGCCTCGGCGGCAAGACCTGCAGGAAACCAGATCACATGCCCCTCGCCTGGCTTGAGCTTGTCAAACTGGTCGCTGTCGAGAAGACGCCGGACAGCGCCGCGGGTCAGGCTGTTGATCTTGCGGGCAAGGGTGTCGAGCTTGCCATCCGGGGCCGCCAGCAGGGCAATGCGGCCCGGCATGTCCTTGAGGGCAGCTGCGTCAGAAGGTTGAAAATCTATCTTTGCTGGGCTTGTCATCTGGGGTTTCATCCGGTTTGAAAGGAACGACTGTGCAAACAGGTAACGCTGTCGCGGCAAAATATCCAGATACCACTGTTGTCGGCCAGCTTCTTGGTCTAATTTACTTTCAAAACGGGCAGATAATCCGGGCGGGGCAGAAACGGCGCATGGGGGCATCTTTTGGCAAGGCTTGACAGATACATCCTGTCGCGGCTGGCGGGGCCCTTCGCCGTTTCTGCGCTGGTGCTTATCGGAATCTACTGGGTCGGCCGAGCCGTCAGCCTGTTTGACGAGATCATCGGCGACGGGCAGCCGGTCAGCCGTTTCATGACCTTCATCCTGTTATTCCTGCCGCAGGTGGTCGCCATCGTCCTGCCGGTTGTTTCCTTCGTGGCGGCGCTGGTTGCATCCCAAAGCCTGCATTCCGACAGCGAGATGGTCGTGCTTCAGTCTGCCGGCATCTCGCCCTTCCGCCTGTTGCGGCCATATGTGATCTTTGGCCTTCTGGTGGCGATCCTCGCATCGGCGCTAAGCCACTATCTGGTGCCGGCAAGTTTCGTCAAGCTCAGGGAACACCGGCAGGCCATGGCCCAGGACATTGCCACAAGGCTGATTGTGGGGGGCAAGTTCCTGCATCCGTCGGAGAACACGACTTTTTTCGTGCGCGAAATCCGCCCCGACGGCAGCCTGATCGATATTTTCCTGCACGATCAAAGGGATGATGATCGGGACGTCACCTATACGGCAAGCCGGGCACTGCTGGTAAAGAACGGCCAGCAGGCCCGCCTGATAATGTTTGACGGGTTGATCCAGACCTTTGACAGAAAGCTTCAGCTTCTGAGCAAGATCCAGTTCGACGAGTTCGTGATCGACCCCGGCGCGCTGACCACCGCGCAAGAACAGAACAAGCCGATCATTTCGCAATATTCGACCTGGCAGACACTGTTTCCAACCCCGGAAATGATTGCCGAATCCGGGATCAGCCGAGACGAATTCCTGTTTGAAGCAAACAAGCGGATCGAGCAGCCGCTGCAGTCGCTGATCTATCCCCTGATCGGCATGGCAGCCTTCATGTTGGGCGGGTTCAGCCGCTTTGGCCAGCTCAAGCAAGGGTTCGCGGCTGTTGCACTGGTGTTGGTCATCGCCGCATCGGCAATCACCTTGCGGGGGGACGTGCAGCGGGATCCATCCCTTTGGGCACTTCTGTACCTGCCGGATCTGGCAGGTATCTTGATGGTGTTCCTCATGCTCGGCCCGATGCAGAACCTGCGCTTTCGGCGTCTGATGCGCCTGCCTGTCGGGGCCGCGACATGACCCTGTTTTTGTACATATCGCGCCTGTTTTCCCGCCGCTTTGCAACTTTTTTCGGGGCCATGTTCCTTTTGACCCTGCTGATTCATGCCACAAACCTGTTCGGGCAGACGGAATATCAAAAGATTGGCGCCCTGAATGTCATGCGCCTTGCCCTTCTGGAGTCCCCGAACGGGGTATACCAGATGCTGTCGATCATTGCCGTGCTGGCATCGCTGTCGATGTTTCACAACCTCAACAAGAGTGGTGAACTGGTCGCAACCCGCGCGGCGGGGATCTCGGTTTACCGCGTTCTGGCACCACCGGTTATTTCGGCCCTGTTGATCGGGGCCATCGGGGTAATGGCCTTCAACCCCCTTTCCGCCGCCAGCCTGCGCAAGTTTGAAACGGAAACCGGCCGCTACAAAAGCGGGTCGGTGTCTGCCTTTTCCCTTGCGCGCAAGGGGCTGTGGCTGCGGCAGGGCAGCGACAATGGCCAGACGGTGATTTTTGCGGAACGCGCAAATTTCGAGGTTACGCATCTGAAAGGCGTGACCTTCTGGGATCTGACCAACAAGGGTATAGCCCGACGCAGGATCGAGGCATCCTATGCCGAACTCTATGATGGTGCATGGCATCTGGGACCGGGAAAATTGTGGGAAATCAACAAGCCCGGCCAGGTGCCCGACAGAACCGCGGTACGTTTCGACAGCATGACGATCGCATCCGAGTTGACGGCCAACCAGATCCTCAACAGTTTTGGCGATCCAACCACCATATCCATATGGGAAACGCCATCCTTCATACGCAAACTTGAGCGCTCGGGCTTCTCAACGACCCGGCACAGGGTTCATTTCCAAAGCCAATTGGCGCTGCCGTTTCTCTTGGCCGGGATGGTAATGATCGGGGCGGCATTTTCCATGCGCCACCGTCGCGCGGGTGGTGGCAAGACAATGATCCTTGGCGCCGTTCTTGCCGGGCTGGCCGTCTATATCGTCCAGAACTTTGCGACCATCCTCGGCGCCAAGGGCTCCATTTCGGTATTTGCCGCGGCCTGGGGCACACCGGTGGCAGCCATATTGCTGGCAGCCGGACTGATATTGCATCTGGAGGACGGTTGAATGGGCTTTCGTGTGCTACTGCCCCCCATCTTTGCCCTGACCCTTGCATTGAGCGGCGCCCTGACGGCAGCAGCGCAAACCTCGCGTCCGCTTCCCGCGGCTCTCAAGGCGGACCGCATCACCTATGCAAGCGGCTACAAGGTGCTTCGCGCAAGCGGTCACGTCGTGATCACCAAGGGAAACACGGTGCTGACGGCCAGCGCACTGACCTATGACGCCCGCAACAACATGATCAGGGCCGAGGGCCCGCTGCGCCTGATCGACGGGGACAGGGTCATGTTTCTGGCCGATTTCGCCGAGCTTTCGGATGACCTCAAGCAAGGCATTCTGAAAAGCGCGCGCATGGTTCTGAACAAGCAGATACAGCTGACCGCGGCAAGAATAGTTCGCAGTGGAGGGCGCCATACCGAATTGCTGAAGGCCGCCGCCTCGTCATGCACCGTGACAAGGGCCAGCCCGACCCCGCTGTGGCAGATCAGGGCCTCGCGCATCCTTCATGACGAACAGAAAAAGCAACTTCTGTTCGTCGATGCCCAGCTGCGCTTCGGCAAGGTTCCGGTTGCGTGGATCCCCCGATTGAAGCTGCCCGACCCAAGCGTGCACAGGGCAAACGGCTTTCTGGTGCCCGAGTTCAATAATTCCAGCAGCCTCGGTTCCAGCGCGGGTATCCCGTATTTCCTTACTTTGGGGGACTATGCCGACGTCACCCTGACACCGACCCTGTTTACCAGCGGGACCGCCACATTGGGGATCGAATTCCGCAAGCGTTTCCACCGCGGCGACCTGAACATCAAGGCGGCGCTGACGCGCGATACCGTTTCAACACATGACCGGCGCGCATATCTTTTTGCCAATGGTGACTGGCGCCTTGGAAACCGCTTCAAGGCGCGGATGAAACTGCAGCTGACCTCGGACAGCGCGTATATGCGCGAACACAGCATTTTCGATGGGCCGAGGCTTGAAAATTCGCTGGGGCTCGACCGAACAACCCGCGACAGCCGCTTTTCGGCCGATTTCACCGCCTATCGGGATCTGACGGGAATCACGACCGTCAACCAGATACCCATGCTGATGGGGGATGCATCACTGCAACGACAGTGGGGAAATCCCGTGCTTGGCGGGCGCCTGGGCCTGACGCTGGAGGCCACCAGCTATCTGCGCCGTTCGACAACCGACATTCTTGGTCGCGACGGGCGCCGCGTCGGCCTCAAAATCGACTGGCAACGACAATGGACAGGGCGCGCGGGTTCCGTGCTTCAAACCACGGCCCTGTTGCGCGCCGACAGCTATGGCGTGCAGCAGGACAGCAGCTTTGCCTCGACGATCAATCGGGGTGTTCCGATCCTTGCCGCCGACTGGCGCCTGCCCCTTGGCCGCAGCAGGGGCGACACGCAAGAGGTGCTTGAGCCGCGTCTGCAACTGGTCTGGTCTCCGGGCAGCACTGTCGCGGTGCCAAACGAAACCAGCCGGCTGGTCGAATTCGGGGTTGGCAACCTGTTCAGCCTTGACCATTTCACCGGCGCGGATCTGGTCGAAAAAGGGTTGCGGGCAAATATCGGCGTCACCTATGGCCGGCGCTCGCAGTCGGGTTGGAACTTTGATGCCATGCTCGGGCAGGTCCTGCGCCTGCGCGACGAGGGGCAGTTCACGGCGGCCTCTGGCCTTTCGGGAACCGCGTCCAGCGTCGTGATGGCCGTGCAGGTGAGCAGGGCCGACAAGCTCCGCCTCGTCCACCGCATGGTGGCGGGGGCCGGAACAGGGATCTCGCGCAGTGAAACCCGCCTTGCCCTTGCCGCCGGGAAGGTCGATTTCGATACGTCTTACACGTGGCTTGCCGCCAATGCCGCCGGCAACACCACGAACAGGTCTGAATGGCAGATGCAGACCGGCTGGAATGTGTTTGGAAACTGGCGCGCGCAGGCCGACTGGCGCTATGATCTGGCGGCGAGCGGCCCGGTGAATGCCGGGGTATCGCTGTCTTATCGCAACGAATGTCTGAAAGTTGATCTTTCCCTCTCGCGTCAGTTCGTGTCCTCCTCTAATGTGACGGCATCGACGAATATCGCCGTCAAGGTCGCGCTGGAAGGTTTCGGAATGCGATCCTTGAACACGGGCAATGGGCGCGCTTGCGCCGACTTCTGACGGATGACACGGGAAACGGATCGGGACGAATGAAACTGACGACCATCTTGTTCACCTTGGTTCTGCTGCTGGCCCCCGGCCTGGCATCGGCCCAGAGCCCCTATACCCCCGTGATCAAGGTCAACGGGGTCGGCATCACGCAGTTCGAGATCGAACAACGGGCCAGGCTGTTGACGGCGCTTGGCCTTGCCGAGTCAGGCGACGTGATGAAACAGGCCGAAGACGAGCTGATCGATGACCAGCTGCGCAACTTTGCTGCCCGGCAAATGAAGCTGACCGTGGGCGATCAGGAATTCCAGAAGGGCCTTGAGGAATACACCGCCAGGGCAAATCTGACGCCGGACGAATTCTATCAGGAACTGGCCAAGGTTGGTGTCTATCCCGAAACCTTCAATGATTTCGTGCGCGTCGGCCTGTTGTGGCGCAAGGTGGTCATCGGCAAGTTCCAGTCCAAGGCATTCGTATCCGAGGCCGAGCTGGACACTGCGATGGAGCTGGGAACCACGGTGACAGGGGCGTCCCTTTTGCTGTCGGAAATCGTCATCCCCTACACCCCTGAAACCGAAGCGCAGGTTGTCGAACTGTTGAACAAGGTGCGCAGCTCGATCCGCAACGCCCAGGACTTTTCCGATGCGGCATTGACATATTCTGCCGCACCTGACCGCGCAGATGGCGGCAAGATGGACTGGATGCCCGCCACCAATCTGGCGCCCGATGTTTCCAAGATGCTGCTGAACATGGCCGTCGGTCAGGTCACCCCCCCCATCAAGATCACCGGTGCCTATGCCATCTTCATGTTGCGCGGCATCCGCGACAACCGGGCCGTCGCGGCCAAAACCATCGCCTATGACTATGCAACGCTGCTGCTACCCGGCGGACGCTCGCAAGAAACGCTCAAGCTGGCACATGATATCGAGGCCCGTGTCGATACCTGCAACGACCTGCTGGCCGAGGCGCAGAATTTTCCCGAAAACGCCTGGAAACGTCAGACCCAGCCGGTCGCAAAGGTTCCGCGAGACATCAGGGCCGAGCTGGAAAACCTCGACAAGTTCGAGATTTCCACAAAACTTACCCGGGGCAATGGCGCCAATCTGGTCGTCCTGATGCTGTGCAGGCGCGTCAACAGCATCAGCGAGGGCGACCGCGAACAGGTGCGTCAGACATTGTTCTCTCAGCGACTCGAGGCCTTTGGCAACGGCTATCTGCAGGAACTGCGTGCCGACGCCATCATCACACGGAAATGACCGCACCCGTTGCCCTGACCTGCGGTGATCCGGCGGGGATCGGCCCCGAGATTACCCTTGCCGCCTGGCGCGCGCTTGGCCGCGATCTGCCGTTCTTCGTGATCGGGGATATCGGCCATTTTCGCGCGCTGGACGGGGATGTTCCGGTGGTTGAAATCAAGGCCCCGCCCGAGGCCGCTGATGCGGTGGCCAGGGGCCTGCCGGTGCTGCACCACCCCTTTCCCGTGCCGGCAATCGCGGGACAGCCCGATCAGGCCAACGCGCCTGCGGTGGTCGAGGTCATCGAGCGCGCCGTGGATCTGGTGCGCAAAAATCAGGCCGGCGCGCTGTGCACCAACCCGATTTCCAAGGAAATGCTGCACAAGGGCGCGGATTTCGCCTTTCCGGGCCATACCGAGTTTCTGGCCCATCTGGCCGGCATCCGGCGCGTCGTGATGATGCTGACGGCGCCGGGGCTGCGGGTCGTGCCGACCACCATTCACATCGCCCTGCGCGACGTGCCCCGCGCGCTGACCGCTGATCTGCTACGCGATACCCTGACGATCACCGACCGCGCCTTGCGGCAGGATTTCGGCATCAACTGCCCGCGTATCGCGGTTGCCGGCCTCAACCCACATGCGGGCGAAGGCGGCGCCATGGGGGACGAGGAAATCACCCTGATCGCACCCTTGCTGGACAACCTGCGTGCAAGCGGCATGAACCTGCTGGGCCCCCTGCCCGCCGACACCATGTTTCATGCCGAGGCCCGCGAAACCTATGACGCCGCTGTGTGCATGTATCACGACCAGGCGCTGGCCCCGATCAAGACGCTTGATTTTCATGGCGGCACCAATGTCACGCTGGGCCTGCCCTTCATTCGCACATCGCCCGACCACGGCACCGCCTTTGGCATCGCGGGCAGTGGGCGCGCGAACCCCTCCAGCCTGATTGCCGCGCTACGCCAGGCGGCGGAACTGGTGGCGCGGCGCGGGGGTGCCGCCTGATGGCCACGATCGACGGCCTGCCGCCCCTGCGCGAGGTCATCAGGCGCCATGATCTGCGCGCGCGAAAATCACTTGGCCAGAATTTCCTGATGGATCTGAACCTGACCGCCCGCATTGCGCGCCAGGCCGGAGATCTGAGTGCCTGCGACGTGCTCGAGGTCGGCCCCGGCCCCGGCGGGCTGACGCGGGCGCTGCTGCACGAGGGCGCGCGCCATGTGCTGGCGGTGGAAAAGGATCCCCGCTGCCTGCCCGCGCTGGCGGAAATCGGTGCGCGTTACCCCGGCCGCCTGACGGTGGTCGAGGGCGATGCGCTGAAAATCGATGTCACGCAATATCTGCGCCCGCCCGTGCGGGTGGTGGCCAACCTGCCCTATAATGTGGGAACCGAGCTGTTGATCCGCTGGCTGACGCCGGAAACCTGGCCGCCCTTCTGGGACAGCCTGACATTGATGTTTCAGAAAGAGGTCGCCCAAAGGATTACCGCGCAGCCGGGCTCCAAGGCCTATGGGCGGCTGTCGATCCTGACACAGTGGCGGGCGCGGGCGCAGATCAGGATGGAGATCCCGCCCGCCGCGTTCACCCCGCCGCCCAAGGTGACATCAAGCGTGGTGCAGATCGAGCGGCGCGATGAAATGCTGTTTCCGGCCGACGAGGCGATCCTGACCCGCGTGGTCGCCGCCGCATTCGGCCAGCGCCGCAAGATGCTGCGCGCCAGCCTGCGCGGCCTGCACCCGGATATCGAGACGCTGCTGGAAAACGCGGGCATCAGACCCACGGAACGGGCGGAAAATGTGTCGATCGAGGGTTTCTGCGCACTGTCCCGCGCGCTGGAAAAGGCCGGTTGAGTCAACCCGTGTTACGCGCGCGCTGCTCGTGACGGTCCTTGACCGCGTGAATATGACTGCCAAGCCAGCCATCTAGGATATCAAGAAAACCCAGCACCCGGATTTCGGAATATCCCTGATCGTGGAATATCGCCATCTCGGCCCTGAGGGCGCGGGTAAAGGAATGCTGGTCTTCGTCGGCATCTACACCCTGCCCGCTACCTGTCAGATGATGCGCGCGTTCATATTCGAAATGGGCGCCGGAATAGGTGGCTAGAAATTCGAGAAAACCGTCATAGCTGGCCTCGCCAGAGCCATTTGCGATGACCTCGCGAAATTCCTCGATCAATTCGCACAGCGCCCTGTGCTGACGGTCTATTTCGACAATTCCTGTGGAGTGCTCGACCTGCCACAACATGACACTACCCCCTATATACAGCCCGTTCCCGTAATCCTGATACCAATAACCAGTCGTGACCAATTTCAGTATATGCAACTTTTTGTTGATCTAATAGTAACATTGTCGTGGAGATAATCAATCGCCCAGGCCGTGCTTCATTCTGACCCGGTATTTCATTTCTTGGGGCTGATGAAATTCCTCAACTGAACATCTATGCGGCAGATATGGCTGGCCAGCCAATTGTCGATACTGTCCACAAGAACCATCGCGCGGGCGTGGGAAAACCCGTCGCGCGCCTGAACCTCGACCTCTTTTTCAAGCATCTTGATAAAGGCCGCATGTTCCTTCTTGTTGCGCCCCGCCACTGGGCAACGGGCGGCATGCATGCAGTTTTCTTCATATCCGAAATGGGCCTCGACATAAGCCATCAAAAATTCGAGAACCCCGTCATAGGTGTTTTTTCCGGCGCCTTCGGAAAGAACCTCGCGATAATCTTCAGTGGTTTCGAACAGCGCCCTGTGCTGGCGGTCTATTTCGGCGTCACCCGTTGCATAAGATGGCTGCCACTTCATCACACCCCCTAACACCTGAACACCAAGGCACATTGCACCCGGTGGTGTAACCGCGTGCTGCGCTTACGGGCTCATGGGTATCTGGG
>WFQE01000066.1 GCA_015487165.1 Paracoccaceae bacterium
GCTCACCCGCGACGCCCGCGGAGATGAAGAAACGCTTTGAGGAATACCTTGATGAAATCACCAAGGGCCATGAGCCGGCCAAGGTTCGGATTGTATTGGAGTAGCTATGCGGGATCTTTCGGAAATCCGCCTGCTCCTTGACAAGCTCGAGCGTCATCCCGCCGGCGCTTTGGAGGGGCAGGATCTCGATTTCAAGGAATGGAATACCCGCAGCATTCGGGATGCTGTAGCTTTGGTCGTGGAGATGGCCGTCTGCATGGCCAATGGCGGCGGGGGCACGGTCGTTTTCGGTGTGAACGACAAAGCGGTTGGACGATCCAACGCCATCTTGGGCGTGCCACCAGAGATCGACATCAACCGCCTGAAAAAGGCGGTCTACGACGCCACGGACCCCAAGCTGACCCCCGTCTTCCAGGAGCTTTCGGTCCCGGAAGGGACGGGGCGCCTTATCGTCATGCAGATCTATCCCGGCCTGCCACCCTATACGGACACACAGGGGCGCGGCAAGATCCGCATTGGGAAGGATTGTCAGCCGCTTACGGGCACCCTGCGGCGCCGGGTCATGGTGGAGACCGGCGAGACCGATTTTACCGCCACTCCGGTTTCCGGCAGGCCCGAATCCCTGATCTCTGCGGCAGCGATGGAACGGTTGCGTGAAGCAGCTCGCCGCGAGAACGTCCCGGACGATCTCCTGCGCCGACCCGATCGGGAACTGCTTTCCACCCTAGGGCTCATCCGGGACGGACGCCTGCTAAGAGCGGGCGTCTTGCTGACCGGCACGGAGAACGCCATTCGAGAACATTTCCCCGGCTACGTTTGGACGCATCTGCGCATGGTGTCCGACACGGACTATTCCGATCGCGCAGACGGGTACGATGCGCTCCCGATCGCCTTAGAGCGCATCCTCGACCGGATCATGGCCGACAACCCGATTACCACCGTTTCCCAGGGGCTGTTCCATTTCGAGATCCGGACCTATCCCGAAATCGCCCTGCGCGAGGCCCTGCTCAACGCCTTCGTCCATGCCGATTACCGAATCCACGGCCCCATCCTGGTCAAGCAGTTTCGCGACCGTCTCGAAATCAGCAATCCCGGCGGGCTCCCGGGCGGCATTACGCCGAACAACATCCTGCGCCACGAGCCAGTTCCCAGGAACCCGGCCCTGGTGGACACCCTAACTCGCCTGCGTCTCGTCAACCGCAGCAACCTGGGCGTACGCCGGATGTACCAGGCCCTGCTCATCGAGGGCAAGGAGCCTCCCGAGATCATTGATGAGGGAGAGGCGGTTCGGGTCATCTTCCGCGCCAGCGATCTCTCTGTTCCCTTTCGGCTCTTCGTCGCGGAAGAAGCCGACAAGGGCCGCATCCTGACAGTCGAGGATCTCCTGATCCTTCAGTATCTCTTGAGGCATCCGGAAATCGATACGACCACCGCAGCCCACATTACCCAGCAGACGGAAAGCGATGCCAGGGAAACCCTGAGCCGCATGGAACTCCACCTGGGCTATCTGGAGCGTGGCGGCACAGGACGGGGCACCTACTGGAACCTGCGTCCCGACTTGCACCGGCGCCTCTCCGCTCCCGGCCATCCAGAACGAGACCGCCGGATCGACTGGGAGGCCGCCAAGACCCGGGTCTTGAGTGTTCTCATGGACCGGGCGAAACGTGGCGAACCCGGACTGTCCAACGAGGAGATCCGGCGCATCACCCATCTGGATCGCAACCAGGCACGCCGGCTTATGCAGGAGCTGATGAAAGAGAATCCGCAAATCAAGAAGACTGGAGAACGGAGATGGACCCGTTATACATACGCTATGTGATCGCGCATAGAAATGCGCATAGAAGCGCATCTATGCGCACATGAGCATAGAATGTCGCATAAAGAAATGGAGCGAACCATGACAAGCAGGGGCGAAAATCAGAGCCTGTTCAATCTGAAGACGCCCGCCAAGCCGCAAGGTCCGGAGGAACGCCTCGGTCTTGCCTTCGCCGACGATGGAGAACCCCGGAACTGCCCGGAGTGAGGCGTGAATTGGAACGAGCTTGAACAGTTGGTGCAGCAAGGAGAGTCTGAAACCCTGGAGTTCAAGAAATCCACGGCACAGATTCGCCGGGCCATGGAAACATTGTGTGGCATGCTCAATGGCAGCGGTGGTCGCGTGCTCATCGGCGTTACGCCGCAAGGGCGTATCGTTGGCCAGCAGATTTCCGACGACACCTTGCGCAAGGTTGCTGAGATGCTCCGCTGCTTCGAGCCTCCCGCAACTATTGCCCAGACACGCATTGACCTCGGTGATGACAAGGAGGTGCTGGTGCTGGAGGCGCAGCCGGATTTTTCCCAGCGCCCCTACGTCTTCGATGGTCGACCTTATCAGCGGGTGGGTTCCACCACATCTGTGATGCCCCAGGAAACCTACCATCGGCTTTTGGTAGAACGCCCCGACAGCAGCACCCGCTGGGAAACGCTTCAAGCCGAGGGATATGGCTTGGCCGACCTCGACCAAGAGGAACTCCTACGCACCGTGCGCTTGGGCATTGCCGCCGGGCGGCTGCCGGAATCCACGGGCAGCGACATTCCCGACATCCTGCATCGCCTGGGATTGCTCAAAGACGGCAGGCTGAACAATGCAGCCGTCGTTCTATTCGGCACCCGTTTCCTGCCCGACTATCCTCAATGTCAACTGCGTATGGCCCGATTCCGCGGCGTGGACAAATTGGAGTTTCTCGACCAGCGCCAGATTGAGGGGGCATGCGTTTATGCTTCTTGAAGAGGCGATGCTTTTTCTGCGTCGTCACCTGCCGGTGGCGGGCCGGATCGTACCCGGCCTGTTTGAGCGGGAGGACGAGCCGCTGTTTCCGCTGGAGGCCCTTCGGGAGGCGCTGGTCAATGCCTTCTGCCACCGGGACTATACCATTGTAGGTGGAGCGGTGAGTCTCGCAATCTACGACGACCGCTTGGAGATTTGGAGCGATGGAACGCTACCCTTCGGGCTTACCCCCGAGGCTCTCAAGCGGGACCATCCATCGAAACCGCGCAACCCGCTGATCGCCAAGGTCTTCTACCTTCGGGGTATCATCGAACGCTGGGGGCGCGGGACACAAAAGATCGTCGAGTTGTGCGTCAAAGCCGGCCACCCGGAACCCGAGTTCGGCGAGCAGGCAGGGAGCGTCTGGGTGCGCTTTCTGTCCAGCGGTTACATCGCTCCGCATCGCGTAGCCCATAACCTCACTGAGCGACAGCGGGAGATCCTGCATGTCTTGTCCAAAAAACCGTCCATGCCCCTGCGTGAGATTCGTTCCAGGTTGGAGAATCCGCCGTCTGACCGCAGGCTTCGTGAAGAGCTTTTGCACCTGAAGAAGCTGGGCTTAGTGTTGTCGTCGGGGCATGGCTGGGGAGCCGCCTGGTCGCTGGTGAGGCCTGACCATGAATAAGGCGATGAATAAGGCGAGAATAGGACGGCCTCATTCCGCCTTATCCAGCCAAAAATGGGTGGAGTTCGCATGAACCGCCAAGACAACCTTTTTGCAAACCAGGAGCCCATAACCAGGAACCAGGAACCGGTCGAATGTATTGGGCTGACATTCGACTCCGACGAGGCACGGCGGGAGCACTCCCTCGGCCTCTTGCGCGATATGCTTACGGAACTCCACACCAAGCTCGGCGGTGTGCCCTTCACCACGGTGGAAGACGCCGTGGAACGGATGAAGTCGGTCGAGAAGTGGCCGATGGGGGATGAGACGCGCCTCCGTGAGCTCGCCGAGCGCATGCGCGAAGGCCATCGCAAAGAGCCAGATAAAGATTTGCTTCAACTCTGGAAAGACCAGGTCGGCTTCCCCCACGGCGAGATTGAAGACATCCTGAACCTCTCCGACCCTCCCTATTACACGGCGTGTCCGAAC
>WFQE01000067.1 GCA_015487165.1 Paracoccaceae bacterium
ATCATCACCCGCGAGCGCGACAATGTGCTTGAGGGCATCGCGCGCTCGCGGGTGATGATCGAACAGGCGCGCCTGCTGGTGCTGAAAACCGCCTGGCTGATCGACCGGCACGGGGCGCGGGCCGCGCGCAAGGAAATCTCGATGATCAAGACCCTGGTGCCACAGCTGCAATGCGAGGTGTCCGACCGGGCGATCCAGGTCTTTGGCGCCATGGGCATCAGCCCCGACACACCGCTGGGCGACATCTATACCTGGGGCCGGGCGCTGCGCATCGTCGATGGCCCGGACGAGGTACACCTGCGCACCATCGGCCGGCTGGAGCTGCGCGAACGCCGCGACCGCCTGGGACAGTCGGCGCGTTACCTGTATGTGTGAGGGCCGTATGTGTGAGGGCCGGGAGACATGTGACCGGGGATGGGGATGAGGTGGGAAAAGGGGCGCTGCCCCCGTCGCTCAGGCGCGACTCCCCCGGAGTATTTGAGCAAAGACGAGGATGCGGGGACGGGCGGTCGCGGGACGGGCCGGGGTATCACCGGATCACCACTGGCCCGACCAAGATCGGCTGCGCCGATCCAACGCCCCGACATCATCGGCTTTGCCCCGCCGCTGTGCATCACGCAGGCCGAGGTTGGTATCGTGGTCGATGCCGTCAGGGAGGCGATTGCGGAAGTGATCTGAGGCGGGTTCCCATGCCATGTGTGGATATGATAATTGATGTTTGACATATCAATCTGACGGGTATATCCGCCGATCTGGATATTTCATACGAGATCCTGTCCCATGATAACATCGGCCCAGATGCGCGCCGCGCGTGCGTTGCTTGGAATTGACCAGAAAACCCTTGCGAAACTGGCGGGGGTGTCGGTGCCGACCATCCAGCGCATGGAGGCAAGCCAAGGCCAGGTGCGGGGTGTCGTCGAAAGCCTGACCCGTGTTGTCGAGGCGCTCGAGGCGGCGGGTGTTGAACTGCTGGCCGAGGGCGCGCCCAGCATGTCGGGCGGGCGGGGTGTCCGGTTGAAAGCGGGCGCAGGGCCGGATATGCGCTGGCCTGCACCCCCGGCCGAAGATGGGGCGCAGTGACCATGGTCAATCTTGTTCTTGGTGGTGCCCTGTTGTTGATGATGCTGGGGCTGGCGTCGGTAGTGCTTGCCGGGCGGGCCGGGGCGTCGAAGATCGTTTACGGGGCGTCGGCGCTGCTGTCGGCGCTTGTCGCCGTGGTCGGGCTTGTCTTTTTGCTTTCACTGGCGCCCTCAAGCACGCTGATCCTGCCCATCGGCCTGCCCTGGATCGGGGCGCATTTCCGGCTTGATGCGCTGGCGGCGTTTTTCGTGATTGTCGTGGGGTTTGGCAGCGCGATCATCAGCATCTATTCCATCGGTTATGGCCGCCACGAGGCCGAGCCCTGGCGGGTGCTGCCCTTCTATCCCTCTTTTATCGGGGCCATGCTGCTGGTGGTCATTGCAGATGATGCCTTTACCTTTCTGCTGTCATGGGAGGTGATGTCGCTGCTGTCCTGGGCGCTGGTTCTGGCGCATCACCGCGAACAAGCCGTGCGCAGCGCGTCCCTGGTTTATCTGATCATGGCGGCGATGGGAACGATGGCCCTGATTCTGGCCTTTGGCCTGCTGGCCGGTCCCGTGGGAGGGTATGATTTCGACCATATGCGCAGCGTAGCCGAGTCGCCATTGCTGGGCGCAATCGTGGTGATCCTGATGCTTGTGGGCGCAGGATCAAAGGCGGGGATCGTCCCGCTGCATGTCTGGCTGCCGCAGGCGCACCCGGCAGCCCCCAGCCAGGTTTCGGCGATGATGAGCGGAATCATGACCAAGGTTGCGATCTATGGCTTTATCCGTGTGACCTTTGATCTGCTGGGCGGCGCGGCCTGGTGGATGCCCGAGATCGTGCTGGCCGTGGGCGCCGTCACCGCCGTCATGGGGGTTCTGTATGCGTTGATGCAGCACGATCTGAAACGCCTGCTGGCCTATCACACGGTCGAAAACATCGGCATCATCTTTATCGGTCTGGGGCTGGCGATGGCCTTTCGCCACTATGACATGAATGCGGCCGCCGCTCTGGCGATGGTGGCGGCGCTGTTTCACATCCTGAACCACTCGGTCTTCAAGAGCCTGCTGTTTCTGGGCGCCGGCGCCGTCCAGAATGCCACCGGCAGCCGCGACATGGAGGAAATGGGCGGCCTGATCCACCGCATGCCGGTAACCAGCGTTGTGTTTCTTGTCGGCAGCATCGCGATCTCGGCCCTGCCGCCGTTCAACGGGTTCGTGTCCGAGTGGCTGACTTTTCAGGCGATCCTGCTCAGCCCGGATCTGCCCGACTGGGGCCTCAGGATCCTGACGCCGGGGGTGGGGGGTATGCTGGCCCTTGCGGCGGCGCTTGCCGCGGCCTGTTTTGTCAAGGTTTATGGCGTGGTGTTTCTCGGGCGCGCCCGCAGTTCGCAGGCCAAGACCGCGCAAGAGGTCGATCGCTGGTCGCTGGCGGCCATGGCTGTTCTTGCGGTTGTCTGTCTGTTGGCGGGCATCTTTCCCGGCTTTGTCATTGACGCGCTGTCGCCGGTTTCCCATGCGCTGGTGCAGTCCTCGATGCCGGTGCAGACGACTGATCCGTGGCTGACCATCACGCCGGTTGCGTCAGGGCGCAGCTCGTATAACGGGTTGCTGGTGTTGCTGTTCATCGCCGGCTCGGCCTCGTTTGCCGCCTGGGCGATTCACCGCTTTGCCTCGCGCGGGTTGCGCCGGGCGCCCGCCTGGGATTGCGGCTTTGTGCTGGATGCGCCGAACACCCAATACGGGGCGGCCAGTTTTGCCCAGCCCATCCGCCGGACTTTTGGAACCGCGGTTTTTCGCGTGGTCGAGCATGTTTCCATGCCCCGACCCGGATCAACTGCGCCGGCGAAATTCAGGGTCACCATGCGCGATCCCGTCTGGGACGGTTTCTTTGTTCGGATAGGGGGCGGCGTGGGTTGGCTGGCTGACAAGGCGAACCGCCTGCAGTTTCTGACCATCAGGAAATATCTGAGTGTGGTGTTTACCCTGCTTGTTCTTCTGCTGCTGGTGCTAACGCTATGGAACTGATCTTCAACCTTCTGGTTCAGGGCCTTCAGATGTTTCTGGTGGTCGCCATCGCGCCACTTGTGGCGGGTGTCACCCACAGGATGCGTGCGCGCCTGTTGCGCAAGAAGGGCGCTTCGATCTGGCAGCCCTATCGCGATCTGCTGCGGCTGATGCGCAAAGAGGTGGTTCTTGCGGAAAATGCCTCGTGGCTGTTTCGGGCTGTTCCCTATCTGGTATTTGCCGCTACCTGGGTTGCGGCGGCCCTGATCCCGACATTCGCGACCGGGCTGCAATTCAGCTGGAGCGCGGATCTGATCGCCATTGTCGCGTTACTGGGCAGCGCACGTTTTTTTCTGGCGCTCGCCGGCATGGATGTGGGCACGCCTTTCGGGGGGCTGGGGTCCAGCCGCGAAATGATGATCGCGGCGCTTGCCGAACCCGCCATGATGCTGACGGTGTTTTCGCTGGCGCTGCTGGCGGGCTCGACCCAGCTTTCGACCGTGGTCGAATATCTGGCCGGCCCCGGCGTCGGGCTGAGGGTTTCATTGGGCATGGCGCTGGTGGCGCTGGTCATCGTGGCACTTGCCGAAAACGCCCGCATCCCGGTTGACAACCCCTCGACCCATCTTGAACTGACCATGGTTCACGAGGCGATGGTGCTGGAATATTCCGGCCGCCATCTTGCAATGATCGAACTTGCCGCGGCGCTAAAACTGGTGCTGTATCTTTCGCTGATCGCCGCGCTTTTCGTGCCCTTTGGTATTGCCGCGCCGGGGCAGGGTGTCGGGCCGCATCTGCTGGGCCTGCTCTATTATCTTGTGAAAATGCTGGTGGGGGCGGTGGCCCTGGCCACCTTTGAGCTGTCGATTGCCAAGATGCGGGTATTCCGCATCCCCGAGCTGCTGGGCGCGGCGCTGATGCTGTCGCTGCTGGGCACCTTGCTGCTGTTCGTTTCCCGGAGCCTGTGATGAGCACCCTTTCCTTTGACATCGCGCATCTTCTGGCCGGTGGCATGCTGCTGGTCAGCTTCATGATGATCTATCAGACCCGGCTTTATGCGCTGCTGAACGTGTTTGCGCTGCATGCGGTGATGCTGGCCCTGTCGGTTGCCTGGCAGGCCGTGGTGCAGGATGCGCCGCATCTTTATGTCACCGCGGCGATTGCCCTGTTCTTCAAGGCGATCCTGATCCCCGGCGCCTTGCACAGGATCATCCAGCGGATGGGAATTCACCGGCAGGTGGAACAGGTCGTCGGAACCGGCGCGACCATGTTGCTGGGCATGGGTCTGGTTGCCCTGTCCACCGTCTTGATGCTGAAGCTCACCAGCGGATCGGATGCGCTGGCCCGCGAAGACCTGGCCTTTGCCCTGTCGATCGTGCTGCTGGGTTTTCTGATGATGATCACGCGGCGCAATGCGGTGTCCCAGGTTGTCGGCTTCATGTCGTTGGAAAACGGGTTGATCCTGGCCGCCGCAGGGGCGCAGGGCATGCCGCTGGTGGTGGAAATAAGCGTCGCCTTTTCGGTGCTGGTCGCCTTTATCGTGATCGGCGTGTTCCTGTTTCGCATTCGCGAACGCTTCGATTCCGTCGATGTCACGGTCATGGATGATTTCCGGGGGGAAAAGAGATGAGCTTTCCCTTCGGGCCGGTCGAACTGATCCTTGGCATCCCGGCAGTCGCGGCGGTTCTGCTGGCGGTATTGCCGGGGTATCGTCTGACCTCTTGGCTGAATGTCGGGGCCAGCCTTGCAAGTTTTCTGGCCGCGGCCGCGTTGCTTGTTGTGGGGCGGCCCGCGCCGAGCGCGTTTTTCCTGATTGACGAGCTGAACATCGTCTTTGTCGTCCTGAACACCTTTGTCGGGTTCACCGCGGCCTGTTTCAGCGCGGCCTACATTGCGCATGAGCTGGAAACCGGGCGCCTGACGCCTGTTTATCTGCGTTTCTATCACGCCATGTATCAGGTGATGATGTTCGGCATGAACCTGGTTCTGGTCACCAACAATATCGGCCTGATGTGGGTCGCGATCGAGCTGGCGACCCTTTCGACGGTGCTGATGGTGGGGATCTATCGCACGCCCGAGGCGCTCGAGGCGGCGTGGAAATATTTCATCCTCGGCTCGGTCGGAATCGCGTTGGCGCTGTTTGGCACGATCCTTGTCTATCTGGCGGCACAGCCCGTTCTGGGCGAAGGGGCGGCGGCCATGGTGTTTACCAACCTGCTGCCGCGCGCGGCCGAATTCGACCCGATGATCCTGAACCTGGCCTTTGTCTTTCTGATCCTGGGATATGGCACCAAGGTTGGGCTTGCGCCGCTGCACGCCTGGCTGCCCGACGCCCATGCCGAGGGCCCGACGCCCATTTCGGCGGTGCTGTCGGGGCTGCTGCTGAATGTGGCGCTTTATGCGGTGCTGCGATTCAAGATGCTGATGACGGCCAATCCCGAAACGCTGGCGCCGGGGCCGCTGATGATCACGATGGGGCTGGTTTCGCTGATCTTTGCCGCGCTCATGCTGTATCGTCGGCGCGACATCAAGCGGCTGTTTGCCTATTCCTCGATCGAGCATATGGGCATCATCGTCTTTGCCTTTGGCATGGGCGGCCCGCTGGCCAATTTCGCGGGGCTGCTGCACATGGTGATGCACAGCCTGACGAAATCGGCGATCTTCTTTTCGGTTGGCCATATCGCGCAGATCAAGGGCAGCCAGAAAACCGCCGAGATCCGCGGCCTGACCCACAGCCACCCGGCGCTGGGCTGGGCGCTGGTCGTGGGGGTGCTGGCGATTGCCGGCATGCCGCCCTTTGGCGTGTTCATGAGCGAATTCCTGATCATCAGCTCGACATTTTCGCGCGCGCCGTTTCTGGCGCTGATTTTCGTGGCCGGGCTGTTGCTGGCCTTCGGGGCGCTGTTGATGCGGCTGACAGGCTTTGCCTTTGGCGAGCCGACCGGAAACCTGCAACCGGTCAAGGCCTCGATGGCACCGCTATACATTCACATGGGGCTGGTGCTGCTGGCGGGGATCTATCTGCCGGGGCCGATGGTCGCCTGGTTTCAGGCCGTCGCCAGGCTGTTGGGATAGGGGCGGAACATGGTCGAAATTCTTGAGATGATCGCCGCAGGGCAGACAGATTTTCGCACGACACCCATGCCGCGCCACAAGCTCACCAAGGCGCAATGGGAACAGGCGGCGGACGATGCGGCGCGCGGGCATGTGAGCCTGCTCGGCCTCTGGGCCACGCGCGGGGCGGTGCACATGGCGCTGATGGACCCGAACAGCCATGCGGTTGGCGTCTTCAGCCTTGAAAACCGGCGCAAGGGGTTTCCTTCGGTTGCGCGCCTGCACCCGCCAGCGCAGCGGCTTGAGCGCAGCATCACCGACCTGTTCGGCATGCGCGCCGAGGGGGCCGAGGACAGCCGCCCCTGGCTGGATCACGGCGCATGGAAGATCACCACGCCCCTTGCAAAGGCAGCACCCAGGGAAGGTGACGCGCCCGACTATGATTTCCTGCCGGTCATTGGCGACGGCCTGCATCAGGTGCCGGTCGGCCCGGTTCATGCCGGCATCATCGAACCGGGACATTTCCGGTTCACCGCGCAGGGCGAAACCGTGGTCCGCCTGGAAGAGCGCCTTGGCTATACCCACAAGGGGATCGACCACCTCATGCGCGGCGCGTCAATCGCACGCGGGGCCGAGCTGGCGCAACGGACATCGGGCGACAGCACGGTGGCCTATGGCTGGGCCTATGCGCAGGCCGTCGAGGCGGCGCTGGGTGTGACGCCTCCGCCCCGGGCCGTGTGGCTGCGCGCCATCATGGCCGAGCTTGAACGCCTGGCAAACCACCTGAATGATATCGGCGCGATCTGCAACGATGCGGCATTCGCCCTGATGCTGGCCCAGTGCGGGACGCTGCGCGAGCAGGTCATGCGCGCCGCCCATGCGGTATTCGGCCACCGTTTCATGCGTGACGTGATCGTGCCTGGCGGGGTTGCGCGCGATATCGACTCGGCCGGGCGCGGGATGCTGGAAGGGTTGGTTCACGATATCGCCCGTGATTTCGAGCCGCTGGTCGAGCTTTACGACAACACGCCCTCGCTGCTGGCGCGCACCGTTGGTGCCGGAATCCTGCCCGTCGATCTGGCGGCTCAATTCGGGGCAGGCGGCTATATCGGGCGCGCCTCGGGACGCGATTTCGATACCCGTCGCGATCTGCCCTATGCGCCCTATGACAAGCTGGTATTCAAGGTGCCACTGCGCAGCGATGGCGACGTCAACGCCCGCATCTGGATCCGCATCGAGGAAACCCGCCAAAGCCTGAATCTGCTGGGCGAATTGCTGAGATCCCTGCCCGAGGGGGATGTTCTTGTCCCGGTTTCCCCCATGAAAGAGCAGCGCGAGGGGCTGGGTATTGTCGAGGGCTTTCGCGGCGATGTTCTTGTGTGGGTGGCGCTGGATGCACGTGGCCGCATCAGCCGCTGCCACATGCGCGATCCGAGCTGGTTCCAATGGCCGCTGCTGGAGGCCGTGATCGAGGACAACATCATCGCCGATTTCCCGCTGTGCAACAAATCTTTCAACTGCTCGTATTCGGGCGTCGATCTGTAAGGGGCTGCCATGAAGAACCTGTTGCTGAAGGCGCTGATCCGCAAGCCACTGACCGAGGCCGCCCCTGCCGGCGGCGATCTTGCGGAACTCGGCAGGACACTGGAACAGGAAACCCGGCGCCGGCTTGGCCGCAGCCTTGCCATCCGTCAGGTCGATGCCGGATCCTGTAACGCCTGCGAGCTGGAAATACAGGCGACCAGCAACCCCTATTACGATCTCGACCGTTTCGGCCTGCATTTCGTGGCCTCGCCCCGGCATGCCGATATCCTGCTGGTCACAGGGCCGGTGACCCGCAACATGGAGGTCGCCCTCAGGCGCACATACGACGCGATGCCCAACCCGAAATGGGTCGTCGCCGCGGGTGACTGTGCCATTGACGGGGGGTGCTTTGCAGGCAGCTATGCGGTGCTTGACGGCTGCAATGCGGTTATCCCCGTAGATCTGACCATCCCGGGCTGCCCGCCGGAACCCGCTGCAATCATGAAGGGGTTGGTGGCGTTGATGCGGGGCGCAGGCGAGACAGCGTTACGCGGAAAGAGCGCCGGATTTCGCCCCCGTTCCGGGAAATGACTTTCCTCCTTGTGCCGGGTGTCTGATATCGAAGGCACGCTGGACCCAACAGTTATTACAGCCGGGACCGACCTTGGCACACACGGTGCCGAAGCTGCGGTTGGGCAGCTGCTTCCCGGGCTTTCTTGAGCTGCGCAAGATGTCCGAGCAGGCCTTTTTGTGCAGTGATCCATCAGGCGTGGATTGGGCGCGGCATCGACGCGTTTCACACTTCTTGACAGGTCCAAGTTGTGCAAGCGCGCATCCATTGTTCTCCACGATCCTCCAGCTTCCTTGAATTATCGGGGCATTCATCTTACGTTATACTCAACGATCAACCACAGGTAAGATCATGCCCGAAACCGCCAAACTGTCTTCCAAGTTCCAGATCTCCATCCCCAAGGCAATCCGCACCGCCCAGCATTGGGAAGCCGGGCTGACCTTCGCCTTTATCCCCAAGGGAACCGGCGTGTTGCTGGTACCTGTGCCAAAAAAGGATGATCTCAAGGGGCTGGCGAAGGGCGCCAACCCTGTGGCTTACCGCGATCACGTGGATCGCTTCTGATGGTGCTGATCGACACCTCGGCCTGGGTCGAATGGCTGATCGGCTCGGCCACCGGTGAAAAGGTCGAGGTCCATTTGCCCGAGCAATCCGACTGGCTGGTGCCGACCATGGTCCAGCTGGAGCTTGCCAAATGGCTGACGCGAGAAGTGGGCGAGGACAAGGCCGATCAGGTCATTGCCTTCACCCAGGTCTGCCATGTGGTGGCGCTCACTACCGAGATCGCGCTAGCGGCAGCGGATACCTGCCGCGAACACAGGCTGGCCACGGCCGATGCGATCATCTTCGCCACGGCCCGCGCGCACGACGCGAAGCTTGTGACCTGTGACGGTCATTTCCAGGGCCTGCCCGGCGTGACCCTGATCGAGAAGGTCAGGGGCTGACGCAATCTCCGGTATTTTCGGGGATCCGCTCGTTCAGCTTGTCCACCATCACCGCCTCGATCGCGGGCAGCAGTTCGCAAATCGCGACACCCTGTGCAGTTGCCCGCGAGGCGGCCAACCAGATCCCAGGCTTGCACGCCCTCGAAAGTCCTGGGTCGATTTTCCGTAAACGTTGCCCCGACACACATCAGCTTTGCATTTCCAGGACAGGAGTTGTTCGATCTGGGCCTGTTTGTGGCCAGTTGCGATTGCAGTGAGAGTTTTGGTCAGCCAGGCGTGGGGCTCGACGGCGTTGAGCTGATCCTGCCCAGGTCGCCAACAATGAAGAAGCTGGCATCCGGGAATTCTTTGGCAGTCTTTTCCGGCATTTGCCAGTATCCCTTGAAAATATTGGGGCCACGAACTTCAATCATGCCAACTTCTCCCGATGCGGGGGCGAACCCCACAGGTCAGCAACTACCCATGGGCACGGTCCGCGCCGGAACCGTCGCCCTTGATAGCTCCAAGACTGCTTGCAAGAAGATGTTTTGTGTAGGGATGTTGTGTTTCCTGCGCGCGCATCTGCTCGACACTGAGGGTTTCGACGATTTCGCCCAACTGCATCACCGCGATACTGCTGCATATATGTCCAACTACAGCCAGATTGTGGCTGACCATCAGATAGGTCAGGTTTCGTTCTTTGCGTAGGTCGCTCAACAGGTTCAGGATTTCCGCCTGCACCGAAACATCCAGCGCCGATGTTGGTTCATCCAATAAAAGAATTTGAGGCTCAGGGGCCAGTGCGCGGGCGATTGCGACCCGTTGGCGCTGTCCACCCGACAGTTGATGTGGATAGCGAAAGCGAAAAGACGCCCCTAGGCCAACGTCATCGAGCAGTTTTGAGATCCGCGCGTCGATGTCGCGGAATCCGTGCAGCGACAGTGTTTCGCCCAAGACCTGATCGACCGAGTGACGGGGGTGCAGTGACGCGTAGGGATCCTGAAACACCATCTGAACCTTGCGATAGAAACTGCGGTCGCGCTTTGCGCCAAGCGGCGTACCAAGCACCTCCATATACCCGTTCCATGTTGGGACAAGACCTGTCAGCGCGCGCAGGATGGTCGATTTGCCCGAGCCCGATTCCCCCACGAGCCCGAAGCTGCCGCCTTCCGGCACGCTGATACTGGCGCCCTTGACCGCATCAACACGCATCTCGTGTTCGCCGAACCAAACGTTCAGCCCGTCGATCAGAATCCCGCTCATGTTTGCCCGCTTATGCTGTCTTCGTCACGCCAGGCGGGATCGCGTTTCAGAACCTCGAGGCGCTCTACCGGGGCATCCAGCCGGGGCAACGAGTTGAGAAGCCCACGCGTATATGGATGTTTTGCCTCATGTAGCCGATCGGCCCGACAGGTTTCGATCACGCGTCCGGCATACATGATCAGAACCCGGTCGCAAAAGGCCGACACAAGGTTCAAATCGTGGCTGATAAAAATCAACCCCATCCCGCGGTCTCTGACAAGATTATCCATGATCTCAAGCACCTGCATCTGTACCGACACGTCAAGAGCCGAGGTTGGTTCATCCGCGATCAGGATCTTCGGGTCGGGGATCATCATCATCGCAATCATGATCCGTTGGCCCATGCCTCCGGAAACCTCGTGTGGGAACAGGGAATAGACCCGTTCCGGGTCGCGGATCTTGACCGCCTCCAGCATCTCCAGAGACTTTCGTTTCGCCGCTGCTTTCGAGGTGTTGGCGTGCAGGCGATAGGCTTCGCTGATCTGCTCTCCAACACGCATTACCGGGTTCAGCGAAAATTTCGGGTCCTGCATGATCATCGAAATGCGCTGCCCCCTGACGCTGCGCATCTGGCGCTCGGAAAGCTCCATCAGGTTTTCGCCTTCCAGATCGATCCGCGCAGCGCTCACTATCCCCGGTGGACGGATCAAGCGCAAAATGGCCCGTCCCGTCATGGATTTTCCCGAGCCGGATTCGCCGACGATGCCAAGCCGTTCACGCCCCAACGAGAAGCTGATTCCCCGCACAGCATCAAAAATGCCACTGCGGGTGGGAAACTTGACCCAGAGATCCTGAATCTCCAAAAGGTTGTTGTCGGCGCCATTGGTCATTGCGCACCTTCCTTTGGGTCAAGTACGTCGCGCAACCCATCTCCCAGCAGATTGAACGCTAGCGACACAGTAAAAATGGCAAGACCCGGCATGGTCGCGACCCACCAGTGATCCAAGATAAACCGTCTGCCGTCCGAGATCATCGCGCCCCATTCCGGCGTCGGGGGTTGTGCGCCAAGCCCCAGAAAGCCAAGGCCGGCGGCGGCCAGAATGATCCCCGCCATATCCAATGTCACCCGCACCACCAGCGAGGAAACGCACAGGGGCCAGATATGTCGGATGATGATGCGCAACGGCCCCGCCCCCTGAAGGCGAACCGCATGGATGAAATCCGAGTTGCGCATGGTCAGTGTTTCGGCGCGCGCGATGCGTGCATAGGGAGGCCAGGCAGTCAGGCTGATTGCAAGTACCGCGTTTTCGATTCCGGCGCCCAGCGCAGCCACAAAGGCCAGCGCCAGAACCAGGCGTGGAAAAGCCAGAAAAATGTCGGTGATGCGCATCAGGATCACATCGAGCCAACCGCCTGCATAGCCCGCGACGGTGCCGACGAACAACCCGACGACAGGTGCTATAACAGCCACCAGTGTCACGATATAGAGGGTGATGCGTGCACCATAGATCAACCGGCTGAGGATATCGCGCCCAAGACTGTCGGAGCCGAGCAAGTAACCTGGTGTGCCTGGGGGTTTCAATCGCGCCATCAGGTCCTGTGACAGTGGGTCATGCGGTGCAAGTAGCGGTGCGAAAGCGGCGACAAGTGCCAGCACGACAAGAATGCCCAGTCCGACCATGGCCATATGGTTTCCGCGAAACGACAACCACGATTGATATAGGGCGGCCATCCGCGCATGATTGCGCGAGGTCGGGGTGTCGGTAAGCAGCCAGTTGCGCAGCCCCTGCGGGGGCTGGTGTTCGATTGTCATTTCGCCCTCGGGTCAAAGAATTGATAAAGTAGGTCCGCCAGTATGTTCAGCAACATAAACACCAGCCCGACCACCACGGTGCCACCCATGACAGCATTCATATCAGCCGACAGCAGCGATGTGGTGATGTAGGAACCGATTCCAGGCCAGGCAAAAATGATCTCGGTCAGGACCGAACCCTCGAGCAATCCGGCATAAGACAGTGCGACCACCGTGATCAGTTGCACTTTTATGTTGCCGAACGCGTGCTTCCATATCACGGCGCGTTCAGACAGGCCCTTGACCCGCGCGGTAATGATGTATTCGGAGTTCAACTGCTCGAGCATGAACGACCGCGTCATCCGGCTGATATAGGCCAGCGAGTAGTAGCCCAGCAGCGAGGCAGGCAGGATGATATGGGTCAGAGCATTGCGAAAGACCTCGATATTGCCGGCAAGCAGGCTATCGACCAAGATCATGCCGGTCACTTGCGGCACCTCGTCCTGAAAGAAGATATCAAGCCGCCCCGGCCCCCCGACCCAGCCAAGGATACCGTAAAACAGCAGCAGCCCGATCAATCCCAACCAGAAAACCGGCATTGAATAGCCGATCAGCGCCACAACCCGTGCGACTTGGTCTATCCAGGTGCCGCGTTTCACGGCCGCCAGCACCCCCAGTGGCACGCCAAGAATGACACCAAAGACCGTGCCAAGGGTTGCCAGTTCCATCGTTGCGGGGAACACGCGGCGTATGTCGTCGGAAACCGGGAAACCGGTGCGCAGCGAGATACCGAAATTGCCCTGAACAACATCGCGTATGTAATAGAAGAACTGCACGATAAGCGGTTTATCCAGGCCGAGCGCCTTGTAGGCGGCCTCATATACCTCTTTGGTTGCGCGCTCGCCCACGATTGACAGAACCGGATCAACCGGCATGACGCGCCCGATGAAAAACGTGATGAACAGCAGGCCCAGCATGGTCACGGCAACGGTTACGACCGTCCTGGCGGTCTTGCTCAGAACAGCGCGAAAGGGCGACTTGCGCCGCCCCCTCAATGGTTTATTTCTGACAGCGTCCGTCAATTACTTGGTCACTGGCCAGTAAGAGACCGCTGTAATCGCACCGCCAAGGTTCAGATGCTTGACCTTGTCAGAACGTCCCGTCTGCTCGATCTTCTGGAACATTATCGCGAAGGGAGCAACCTTCTGGAACTCGCGCTGGGTTGCCTCATACATCCGGGCCCGCTTGTCGCGATTGCCCTCGACCATCGCGGCCTCGGTTTCCTTGGTGATCTTTGGATTGTCCCAGGAGTTGCGCCACGCCAGAACGCCGGTCAGGCCGGCCTCATCCGAATTGTCGCCATTCCAGGCGAACGTGCTGGCATTGGTGTTGGGATCCGGATAGTCGGGCCCCCAGGCGCCGAGATAGATATCGTGCTTGCGCGCACGGTAGATGCCCAAAATCTGCTTGCCGGTGCCAACCGTCAACTTGACCTTGATGCCAGCCTTGGCAAACGTGTTCTGGATCGACTGCGCCATCTCAAGGCGTTCCTGTGCCTCGCGTACGATGATTCCAACCTCAAAGCCGTTTTCATAACCGGCTTCAGCCAACAGCTTTTTCGCCTTCGCTATATTCAGAGAATAGGGCGTATCCTTGATTGCGCCAAGGAAGGTTGCCGGCAGAAATGCCTGATGGATGACATACTGCCCCTTGAGAAAGCTGTCCTGCATTCCCTTGTAGTCAATCAGGTATTTCAGGGCTTCCTGCACCTTCGGATTGGCCAGAATTTTGTTCTTTTGGTTAAAGGCAATATACATGATGCGCCCACGCAGCTCGCTATCAACGGCCAGTCCGGGCTTGCCACGAATACCAGCGATATCCTCGGGGTTCAGGTTGCGAGCAACGTCGATATCGCCACGTTCCAGTAACAGCCGCTGGGTCGAACTTTCCTGGATATGGCGCACGACAACCTTTTTCATCGCTGGGGCCTTACCATAATAGTTTGGATTGGCGACAAGCGTGATCGATTCATTCGGCTTCCAGCTGCCCAGCATATAGGGACCAGAGCCGGCAGTGTGCGTGCGCAGCCACTCGTTACCCATATCATCGCCCTTGGCATGGGACTGGACCACCTTGCTGTCAACGATGCCACCAATCGTGGCGGTCATGCTGTTCAGCACGAACGAGGTCGCATAGCGCTTGTCGGTGGTGATTTTCAGAGTCATGTCATCGATTGCAACGATGGTATCCTTGACGTTTTCCGGCGTGAAACCGAACTGAGTCAGGATGAATGAGGGCGTCTTTTTCAGGATCACCGCGCGCCGCAGGCTGTATTCTGCATCCTTGGCAGTGACGGGATTGCCCGAGGCAAACTTGACTCCGGGACGCATCTTGAAGGTGATGGTCTTACCATCGTCGGATACAGTCCAGCTTTCGGCAAGATCCGCGACGTAGCCGGCATCCAAATTGTTTGGATCAAAATTTACCAACTTGTTATAGATGTTGTGGCTGACATCGCCGCCAGCGAATTCAAAAGATTGTGCCGGGTCCAGCGTCGTGATGTCGTCGATCCGGTTGGCAATCACCAGCATGTTTGACGGCGTTGCAGCGATCGTTGCGACACTGGTCAGGCCGGTCGCAAGGGCGATCGCTGTGCCAAATAATATATGGCGGATTGGCTTCATGATATTTCTCCCTGTTGTTGTCGGACGAATTGAACCCGACAGGAGTGATTAACTCCTGTTTTGGTTGCATAGTCAACCGCATGGCACCAATTAGGGGTGTTTCCAGCCGTTAATATGCCGGGCTCTCAGTCGCCCCATGTCAGTGTCAGCACCCGCAACCAGTTTTCATGAAACAGCTTTGCCATCAGGGCATCGTCAAAGCCGTGCGCCGACATCTCTTGGCGCAAGACCGGAAGGCCTGCGGCATCACCGATCTTCTCAGGCACCATCGCCCCGTCGAAATCCGAACCAAATCCTACCCGATCTTCGCCAATACGCGAGATCAGGTAGTCGAGGTGGCGCAATATGACTTCAAGGTCGGTATCGGCACGCATCTGCCCGTCAGGACGCAAGAAGGCAGTCGCAAAATTCAACCCCACCATGCCGTCGCTGTCGCGGATTGCATCAAGCTGCCGGTCGCTCAGGTTTCGCGCGGTCGGGCAAATGGCGTGGACATTCGAATGGGTGGCGACAATCGGCGCATCACTAAGGTTGACCACATCCCAGAACCCGGCCTCGTTCAGATGGGACATATCCAGCATGATACGCAAGCGATTGCATTCACGAACCAGCGCCTTGCCTTCATCACTCAGCCCCGGTCCGGTATCCCCGGTCGAGGGAAACCGGAATGGCACGCCATGGGCAAACAAGGTCGGTCGGCTCCAGACCGGTCCGATCGAGCGCAATCCGGCGCGATACAGCACCTCAAGAACGTCGAAATTTTCATCAATCGCCTCGGCGCCCTCCATGTGCATCACCGCCGCTATCCTGCCATTGTCAAGGCTGGCCCGAATATCTGCGGCGCGGGTGCAGATTGTCAGGGCGCCTTCCTGCTCAAGCCGTGAAAGGATCGCGGCCTGTGCCATGACGACGGACAGCGCATCTGTCTGGTTGATCGGCTCGGGTAAAGGCAGATCATATGAGGCACCACTCATCTGTTTGGCAATATCACCGTCGGGGCGGGGCGAAGGCACGTAAATCGCGAAAAACCCTCCACCGAATCCTCCACGCCGGGCCTTTGGCAGGTCGATATGGCCATCAAGGCCGTTGATGAAACCCTGTTGGGCATCGAGTGTGCCTGCGCTGAATAGTTTCAACAAAACATCATTGTGCCCATCAAACATGAGCGGAGTCGTTTCCAGTGTCATGAACCACCTCCCCAGGCCACACATGGCAGCCCCATCCATACTTGTTCGCACAACCCTGCCCGCAGATCTGTAGTCTGCACCTCGATTGCGCATGAAATGCCAGCGTTTCCTGAATTCTGGAAACATTCAACCCTACAGTGTATAGCAGTGTATAAATGTCACAGGAAAAATCGAAGCTCTGCACGGCCGTCGGTCTGTGCGCGCGGTGATGCTGGCGGTGGCCGAGATGTACATCAAGGGGTGAGGAGGATCAGCAAACGATCCAGTGAATCGTTTGCCCGACGAACCCACCCGCGAGGCCGAGGCGGTGATGCACCAGTTCGGCATCGAGAGCCTGTCGTCAAGCCAGGTCAGCCGTGCCACCAGGCTGCTGGACGAGGAACTGGAGGCCTGGCGAAGCCGCCCCCTCGGGGAGGTTCGCTATCTCTTCCTCGATG
>WFQE01000068.1 GCA_015487165.1 Paracoccaceae bacterium
AAGCCAGACCGATAAAGTCAAGTCCGACGCTTGCAAGTTGCGCATCGCTTTGCAATGATGCGCCGCCTTGACAGCGGGCGATTAGCTCAGCGGGAGAGCACTGCCTTCACACGGCAGGGGTCGCTGGTTCGATCCCAGCATCGCCCACCATCTTAACTCTTTGAAAAAAAGAGAAAAATCGATCGGAAAGCCGCCCTTCCGGGCGGCTTGCCTGTTTTGTGGGCCCAAAATGGGCCTGATAAAACACCTGACCACAGTCATGAAGGGCAAGGGTCGCGATTTTCGACCACTGCCCCAACTCGATGAATAAGTGTGCTCACTATCCAGTTCTATTTCCAGTCTGTAGCCCAAGATCCTGATCAGGTGCAGATTGCACTCAGGACACTTACTGGCGCCCCAATGCCTCGTCGGGGATGTATTCAACAAGCTTATCGATCGAGCAGTCGAAAAAAGCGCAAAGCTTGTCGAGGTTATCTGTCGTGGTGTTGTACCCGCGCTGATTGGCAATCTTCGAAAGCGTTGTTCGGTGAATCCCGGTCGCCTTGGCAATCTCTTCCATCGTTACACGCTTTCCAGTTTGAAATTCTCGTTCGGCGATCAGTTCCTTGAGTCGAAAACGAAGCATGACCACCCCTCCATGGCTCAAGTTCTCAACCGTAAAGGAGCACGGGTGTGATGTCGAGTCTCTTTTGATGCGAGTATGCAACAAAAGTATTGACAGGACTACAGGCGCATCGTATGATGCTCATACGCTACAAAAGAAGGGAGTGCGCAACATGTGTACATATCTAACAACCGATGAACTGGCAGAGCGCATCAAGTACGACCCGCGGTATATCCGTGAGCGGCTAAAGGACTCGGTCTTTCTGGAAGGAGTCCATTACATCCGGCCCTTTGGCCGCAGGAAAATCCTCTTCATCTGGGAGGCAATTGAGGAGGCCATGACCGAGCAGTCCCGAGAGGAGGCGCCCACAATTCCACTGCGCGCAGGGGGGCACATCCGTGGGTAGCATTAGGGCAAGGGAATCAGGGTATCTGTATTTCGATTTTCGATATCGGAATGTTCGCTGTCGGGAATACACGAAGCTCAGGGATACGCCTGCAAACCGCCGCAGGATGCAGCGGGTGCTGGAGCGGATCGAAGCGGAAATCACGCTGGGAACCTTCAACTACCGAAGCTATTTCCCAGAGAGTCCGAACGCCGCGAAATTCGAGGCCAGCGCACAAGGACCGCATCCAGGCAACCAGCCTACCGCCCGATTCGAGGACTTCGCATGGGATTGGTTCGAGATTGCCAAAGTGCGGTGGAAGCGAAGCATGGCGTATACTGTCCAATGCACGTTGCGGAAATACCTGATTCCTTATTTCGGAAACAGGGACGTATGTCAGATCACACGTGAAGACATTCTGCGGTTTCGGGCCTCGCTGGGAAATCCGGACTCCGGAAAGCGGATCTCCAACGACCGCATCAATCACATCATGACACCCTTGCGTCAGATCATGAAGGAAGCCTCGTATCGGTTTCAATTCCCGACGCCCTTCGTGGATATCGAACCACTGAAGGTGCGCCACAGCGAAGTGGATCCATTCTCGCTGGAAGAGGTTCAACAGATCATCCGCACCGTGCGGCCGGACTTCAGGAATTATTACATCGTTCGTTTCTTTACCGGAATGCGAACCGGGGAGGTCGATGGCCTGAAATGGAAGTACGTGGACTTCGAGCGACGGTTGATTCTGGTGCGCGAAACCATCGTGGATGGACGGGTAGAGGAGCCTAAGACTCGCTCATCCATCCGGGATATCCAGGTGTGCTCGCTGGTATATGACGCCTTGCTGGCACAGCGGGAAGTAACTGCCGGGATCAGCGAATACGTCTTCTGCAATCGGAACGGAAAACCGCTGGACCACCGAAACGTGACCAAGCGGGTCTGGTATCCGCTGCTTCGCCACCTCGGCTTGAAAGTGCGTCGTCCATACCAGACACGACACACTGCGGCCACGCTCTGGCTGGCGGCAGGGGAAAACCCGGAATGGATCTCCCGCCAGCTCGGTCACGCCAACAGCCAGATGCTGTTCCGCGTGTATGCGCGTTATGTGCCGAACCTGACCCGCCGGGACGGTTCAGCGTTCGAAGCCCTGCTGCAGCAATCACTCGACAACGAGGACCAATCATGAAACCTGTCACGAATATCTGTCCGGCCTGCGGCCGTCCGCGTTCGCCAGCTCCCTCGTCCAGCACGCAACAGCAGCGCAAGCGGGCAGCCCGAGCACTGGCCGGGCACCTGGCCTTCGCTCTGAACATTCCCGACGCCAGAAACCTGGTCTTCATCCTTGGCAGGGGCGATGAGCCAGGGAACCATGAGGCGCTGGAGCACTGGGTACTGGACAGACTCGGCCACATCGAGTGCTGGCCGCTGCCCGCCGACGAGGTGCATGCGCTCATCAACGACTTGGAACGCGACCTGCGCATGCTGCTTGCCGACCTCTCACCCGGCAGCTTCCATGTGTAGCAAGGGTGCATGGGTCAACGAGATCCGGCCGGATGCACCGTTTGCCGGATTCTTTCTGACACGGAAGCAAAACGGCGGGCGGCTGACCATCGCCGACAGCAGCGGCTGCATGTCGGTCAGACTGGGTAGAGATACGGATATCGCTGGCCGCGGCCTGGCCTGGGTCAGCGCGAGGCCGAACGGCAATCACGAGCAGGAGGCCGTCACCGCATTGCCGGTCGCCCGCTGGAACGGCAATCCCTTTGCCTTCGTTGAACCCGACCTTCCCGGCCATGGCGTTGCCAGAACGCTGTATGCCCAAGTGGAGGACATCCAGGATGACGAGCTACGTCGACTGGTGGAGATACTCTTCTCCGATCGATCATTGCTGCGCGCCTTTATGTCCGCTCCTGCAAGCCTGCGCCATCACCATGCCTGGCCCGGAGGGCTCGCGGCGCACACGGCCGAGGTGGTGGACATGGCCTGCCGGGCTGCCAGCGGCCTGAGCCAGGCCGACCGGGATTTGCTTGCGGCCGCCTGCCTGCTCCACGACGCCGGCAAGGCATACGAGTATGCCTGGAGGGGGCGTTGCCTGTCCCGCCGCGGGGAACTTCTCGGGCACGAGGTGACACTGCTGGAGAAGCTCGCCCCGGTGGCTGACGGCATATGGTCGGCAGGGCATCCGAAGCGCCTGATGCTCTTGCACCTGCTCACCGCCAGACCGGCGCCGCGCTGGACGGGCATCCGCCAGCCGCGCAGCCCGCTGGTCGCCATTCTTCGCTTTGCCGACCGTTGGAGCGCCGAGTGTAGTTCAACTGCTTTTGGCTTATCCTTTCTCCGCACATGACCTAGCCCGCCGCATTGCATGGTGAACGTTCGTTCACTATGCTTCGGGCATGGACAGGGATCAGGAACGCTTGGGCATCCTGCAGGATCATGTGGCCGCCCACGGCGTGCTGCCCTCCTATGCCGGCATGGCAGAGCTGCTCGGCTTCCGCTCCAAGGCCGGCGTGGCCAAGTTCTCCGGGCGCATGGTGGATCGCGGCCTGCTGCGCAAGGCGCCGGGCGGCCAGCTGGCGCCCGCGCCAGCCTTCTTCGCGCGGCCACTGGTGGGCCGGAGCCCGGCAGGCTTCCCCTCCCCCGCCGACGAGCTCTTGGAAGACGCCATCACCATCGACGACTACCTGGTCGATCACCCGTCCCGCACCGTGCTCGTGCTGGTACGCGGCGATTCCATGATCGGCGCCGGCATCCAGGACGGCGACTACGTCGTGGTCGAGCGCCGCGAGCGGGCCGAGCCCGGCAGCATCGTCGTGGCCATCGTCGACGGCGAGTTCACCGTCAAGTACCTGGACCGCGACGCCAAAGGCTACTTCCTGCGCCCGGCCAATCCCCACTTCCCAACCATCCGCCCCAAGGCGACGCTGGAGATCTTCGGCGTCGTCGTAGGGCTGTTCCGCAAGTACCCGTCATGATGCCTGCCACCAACTGGCACAACGCCGTCGCGCACGTGGACGCGGACGCCTTCTACGCCGCCTGCGAGGTGGCGCGCTGGCCCGAGCTTGCGGGCAGGCCGGTGTGCGTGCTGTACAACCAGAACGCCTTCGTCGTGGCCAAGAGCTACGAGGCCAAGCGGCTGGCATCACCACCGGCATGGCCGTCTGAGAGGCGCGCCGGCGGATGCCGGAGCTGCTCCTGCTGCCGGCCGACTTCCGCTACTACGGTCTGATGTCGCGGCGCATGTTTGCCGTGCTGGAACGTTTCTCGCCCGAGATCGAGCGCTATTCCATCGACGAGGGCTTCATGGACATGAACGGCCTGCGCGGGCTGTTCCGCTGCGGCTACGAGGCCCTGGCCGACCGCATGCGCCGGGCCGTGCGCGAGGAGGTGGGCATCACCGTCTCCGTCGGTGTCGCCAACAGCAAGACCCTGGCCAAGATCGCCTCGGACCGGGGCAAGCCGGACGGCACCACCGTCGTGCCCGGCACCTCCGTCGCCGCCTTCCTCGCCGAGATCCCCGTGCGCGACATCCCCGGCATCGGCGCCAGCCGCGAGGCCTTGCTACGCAAGTTCGGCATCCGCAGCGCCTTGCAATTCGCCGAGGCTGGCGAGGGCCTCATCCGCTGCCTGATCGGCCGCCACGGCCTGGTGCTGCGGCACGAGCTGAACGGCACGCCCGTGCTCGCCATCGAGGCCGAGCCACCCCTGCCCAAGAGCGTGGCCCGCACCGCCTCCATGGGTAGAGTCACATCGGAGCGAGAGATAATCCGCGCCCATCTCGCCCACCACACCCTGCGCTTGGTCTCGGAGCTGGTGGCCAAGGGCCTGCTCGCCGAGCGGATCAAGGTCTTCCTCACCCGGGAGTCCTTCGCCGTCACCGGCGTGGAGGTGCATCTGCCCTGCCCCACCCACAGCTTCCGCAGGATCTCCCAAGGGGTGGACAGCGCCCTCCGCCAGCTATACCGGCGGGGGTGCCGCTACCGCGGTTGCGGCATCGTCGCCATCCACATCCGCAGGCGGCAGAAGGCGGCGCATGACTTGTTCGGGCTGATGCGGGAGGATGCGCGCCAAGAAAGGCTGATGCTCGCCGTCAACGAGGCCAACCGCGCCCATGGCAGGGACACGATCGTGCCGGCGGCCAAGCTGCCCCTGAGAAAAAAGGACGGCACCGCGCCCAGCTTCCGCTATCCCGTCATCGGGGCCTCGTAAGCCATGTGCGGCAGGTACGCGTTCACCATCACCGCCGCAGAGCTGCAGGCGCACTTCGATCTCGCCTCCGTCCCCGAGTTTGCGCCGCGCTACAACATCGCACCCAGCCAGAATGCGCCGGTCGTGCGCCTTGAGGGCGGCAGGCGCCTTGCCCGCATGTTGCGCTGGGGGCTTGTCCCCCGCTGGGCCGAGGATGCGAAGATCGGCCACCGGATGATCAATGCCCGCGCCGAATCGGTGGCGGTCAAGCCCGCCTTCCGCGAGGCCTTCCGCCGCCGCCGCTGCCTGGTGCCCGCCACCGGCTTCTACGAGTGGAAGCGGATGAACGGGCGCAAGCAGCCCTACTTCATCCATCGCAAGGACGGCAGGCCGCTGACCATGGCAGGGCTGTGGGAGGCCTGGCGCGACCCGACCGGCGAGATCCTGGAGAGCTTCACCGTCATCACCACCCAGGCCAATGCCATCGTCGCGCCGCTGCACGAGCGCATGCCGGCCATCCTGCCGCCCGAAGCCTACGCGCTGTGGCTGGACGAACATGCTGCCGATCCCGCAAGCCTGCAGGAGCTGCTGCGCGCTCCTGCTGCGGAAGCCCTGGAGGCCTACCCGGTCAGTCCCATCGTCAACAATCCCGCCAACGACACGCCGGCCTGCCTAAAGCGGCAGCGGGCATGACTCCGTACCGCGCCAGCCAGGCATATCAAGTACGGTTGTTGGTCTACAAAGTCTAACGCCGATGGCGCCGGCAGAGTGAGGAAAAAAATGTCTCGTAGGACAACGCGGTCTCCCGTTCATGATAGGCACGCCAGTGCGCATCGATGCCAAGCCAATGCTGCTTGAACTGCTTTCTACACAGAGGGCAGATCCTGGGAAGATCGAAGGGAATGCCATGGGCGCAGCAAAGACAATCTTCACGCCTGTCGTCACTTCCGGGCGCGTTCGCCATTCGCGCCAACTCGGGCGATCCTCCATGATTGGCAATAATGCTTGCTGCTTTGTCATCTTGCCGCCCGCTGTTTGTATGGAGACGCCAATGCTTGCGCCATGAGGATGCAAGAAATTCACGGATCGAGGCTTGCAGCCGATCATAGAAACCCTTGCGGCAGATGATGACAAACGCCCGCGGACTGCGCGCCCGAAAACGAAGGATCGTGGTCTGATATTCCTCCTCAAGACCCTTTAGCCTCATCAGGAGGCTTTCCATCTGTTGGCGATGAGTGCCATGCCTGTGGAAATGCTGGTATAAGATGACGACGTCCATGCATGAGGCGTAATCGACAAGCTCATGCCAGAACACATACTTTCCTGCCTTTAGGCTACCCCCCTTGACGCTCCTTGTGGCCAATCCGTTATCCGGATCGAGAAAGACCATGCGCACCGGTTGCATTGCTTCCAGCGCACATTCGTGCCACCTCATTCGCACCGCTGCCCGCGCCTTGCCGCCAGCCACATCATGGAAGTCCAATGACTCCCTGTAGAATTGCGTGTTCGCTGGCAGCAGGCCTTGCTCAAGCGCCGCACAATGCCGATCTCCGCGCCTTACGATATCGCGCAGGCGCTGCCACAGTTCCGGATCGCAATCCGCGAAGGCAGCATCGTCCAAGTACTCGATGTGGCGGCCGTCGCGGTTATGGTCTTCATCCGGATACAAATACCAGTTCACACCCAACCGCAGCCCCATGTCCGCACTAAGCCGGCGCAACAAGCCCAGCTTGGCGAAATCGCCGATATCCCCCGTATACCTGTCCTGCATGACGCTATCCTGCTTTCATTGGGCGGCGCACTATCGATGGTGTCACATTACTCCGCGTGCGGCAGCAGCTTCAGCTTCTGCTTTCCCTGCAAGCGGGCCACCCACCCTTCTGCCACGCGGGCGCGGCCGACGGTCTGCAGCTTCACCACGCTGTCCTGGTCAATCTCGATACTCGTCTTCATCATGCGGCCGCGCACATAGTCGGCGTAAAAGCGCAACATGCCGTACTCATATCGCAGGTGCCGCAGCATGTCGCCGACATGCCATTCGTCCTTCTCCACGAAATGCATTTCCGACACGCCGCGTGGGCGGGCATCGTGGAACGACATCACCCCCAGCGCGAAGATGAGGCCGAAGGCGGAGGTTTCGACATCCTCCTCGTCGATGCGAAAGCTAATGCGCATAATGCCGCCGGACCTGTCCGTGTATTCCGTTGCCAGATCGTACAACTCCAGACCCGCTACCTGGCTCAGCAATTCGTAACCGGCTTCCCGATCCACCTGATGCACGACTCCTCCCTACAGCCCCAAGCGCTCGGCGACGTCAAGGTAATCCGGTGCCTCGGCATAGAGGCGTTCCAGTTCCCGCCGCGCCTGCGCCTTGCGGCCGAGGTCCTCGAAGGCCAGGGCGCGTTCGTATCTTAGCGCCCGCAACAGCTCCTCGCTGCGCCCCTTCCTGCGCCGCAAAGCCATCGTCAGCGCTTCTTTCGCCGCCTCACTGAGCCCCAGCCTGCGCAGGGCGCGCGCCTTGTACAACAGCAGCGCCGCATGGATGGCCGATTCGTTCTCGATTCCCTGCGTCAGATACACCACCCGCTTGGCGGCATCCTTGGTGTCGCCGTCCCGCTCCAATAGCAACTCGCACAGCGACAGTCGGATCACCGGATCGTCCGGATGCATGCCCCTCAAGGTCTCCAGGCAGGCGATGGCCTCTTCCAGCCGGCCCAGCTGTTGATAGGCCTCCACCAAGCCCAGCAGCGCGCCCTCGCGGTTGCAGGAAACCGCCGCCGCCACCTCGTCGGTGATAGCCAGCATCAACGACAATGCAATGC
>WFQE01000069.1 GCA_015487165.1 Paracoccaceae bacterium
ATCCAGCACCGTGCGCGCGGCGCGGCGGGTCAGGTCGTCGCGGCTGTCGCAATACAGCGAATCCTTGCGGATATCGAAGTAGAAGCTTGACAGATCGACGGTGCAGAACTGGAACAGCGCCTGAAATACACCCTGGAAATCATAGGCTTCATAGCCCTTGCGCACCACGTGATCCAGCTCGGCCAGCCGATGCAGCACCCAGCGTTCCAGCTCGGGCATGTCGGCGGCGTCCACACGCTCGCCATCGTCCCAGCCCGCCAGGTTGCCCAGCATGAAACGCATGGTGTTGCGCAGCCGGCGATAGCTGTCGGCGACGTTTTTCAGGATCTCGGGGCCGATGCGCAGATCGGCGGTGTAATCCGATTGCGCCACCCACAGGCGAAGGATGTCGGCGCCGTATTGCTTGATGATCTGCTCGGGCGCGACCGTGTTGCCCAGCGACTTGGACATCTTCATGCCCTTTTCATCCAGGGTAAACCCGTGGGTCAGCACCCCGCGATAGGGCGCGCGGCCCTTGGTACCGCAGGCCTGCAACAGGCTGGAATGGAACCACCCGCGGTGCTGGTCGGTGCCTTCCAGATACAGATCGGCAATGCCGTCCGGCGTGCCGTCGGGACGGTCGCGCAGCACGAATGCGTGGGTCGAGCCGGAATCGAACCACACGTCCAGAATGTCATCGACCTTTTCCCATTCATCGGGGTCATGCAGGCCGCCAAGGAAACGTTCCTTGGCACCCTCGGCATACCAGGCGTCGGCGCCCTCGGCGTCGAAGGCCTCGATGATGCGGGCATTGACGCGCTCGTCGCGCAGGATCTCGATCTCGCCCTGGCCCTTTTCCTTGATGAAACAGGTCAGCGGCACGCCCCAGGCGCGCTGGCGTGACAGCACCCAGTCGGGGCGGTTCTCGACCATCGAATGAATACGGTTGCGCCCGCTGGGCGGGGTCCATGTCACCAGCTCGTCGATCGAGCGCAGGGCGCGTTCGCGGATGGTGTCGCCATAGTCGTTCAGGCCGTCGTCGAGGGGCTTGTCGATGGCGGCAAACCATTGCGGCGTGTTGCGATAGATCACCGGCGCCTTGGACCGCCAGCTATGCGGATAGCTGTGGGTGATGCGCCCGCGTGCGATCAGCGCGCCCGATTCGACCAGCTTGTCGATCACGGCCGCATTGGCCTTGCCCTCTTTCCCCTTGCGGTCGAACACGCGCAGCCCTGCAAAAAACGGCACATGGTCCAGGAATTCGCTTTCCTCGCCCACATTGTGGGTCATGCGATCGGCCCAGCCGCGCTTGATGAAGGCCTCATAGTCATCGGCGCCGTGGCTGGGGGCGGTATGGACAAAGCCCGTGCCCGCATCGTCGGTGACGTGATCGCCGTCGATCATGGGAACATCGTAGTCCCAGAAACCGTTTGCGCCTGCGAGGCCGGCAAAGGGGTGTTTGCAGCTCAGCCCGTCCAACTCGTCCGCGCTGACATCGCGCAGGCGGGTGAAACGGGTGACGCGGGATTTTTCCAGCGCGTCCTCGGCAAGCGCGTCGGCCAGCACGAACAGATCGCCGGGTTTCGTCCAGCTTTCCTCTTGCGTTTCCTCGACCTTGTACAGGCCGTAGGCGATGTTCGGGTTATAGGCCACCGCCTTGTTCGAGGGGATCGTCCAGGGGGTTGTCGTCCAGATCACAACGCTGGCCCCCGCCAGATCGCCGCCGGCATTGGTAAAGGGAAATTTCACCCAGATCGTATGGCTCTTGTGGTCGTGATATTCGACCTCGGCCTCGGCCAGCGCGGTCTTTTCGACGGGCGACCACATCACCGGCTTCGAGCCGCGGTAAAGCGAGCCGTTCATCACGAATTTCATGAACTCGCCCGCGATCACCGCCTCGGCGTGATAGTCCATCGTCAGATAGGGGTCATCCCACTTGCCGGTAACGCCCAGGCGCTTGAATTCCTCGCGCTGGATATCGACCCAGCCTGCCGCGAATTTGCGACATTCGGCGCGCAGCTCGTTGATGGGCACCTCGTCCTTGTTCTTGCCCCTGGCGCGGTACTGTTCCTCGATCTTCCATTCGATCGGCAGGCCGTGGCAATCCCAGCCGGGCACATAGCGGCTGTCGCGGCCCATCATCTGCTGGCTGCGCACGACCATGTCTTTCAGCACCTTGTTCAGGGCGTGGCCGATATGCAGATGCCCGTTGGCATAGGGAGGGCCGTCATGCAGCACGAAACTTTCGCGCCCCTCTTTTTCGCGCAGCCGGTCATATATGCCGATGCGCTCCCACCGGGCCAGCCATTCGGGCTCGCGCTTGGGCAGGCCGGCGCGCATGGGGAAATCGGTTTCAGGCAGGTTGAGGGTGTCTTTGTAGTCGGGGGTATCGGCGCACATTTCGGGGCGGCTCCGTGAAACTGTAGGGGGATATGGCAAGGTCGGCGTGGATCACTCGAACGCCTGTTCCCGGCGACTCAGCTGTCGAGCGCCGGGTTGGTAATTCGAATGATGATTGCAACTACCTGTCCCATGCCGGCGCTTATATCCAAGGGGCAGGGCAAGGTCCAGTGCGGTGACGACCCCTCTGGAACATCGGGCCGGCAGGGGCTATGAAACGGCCGTTGCAACGCTGTCGGAGACATTCCATGTGGCAGAAATTTCTGGATATCCTGCTATGGCCCGGCCGGCGGCTGGTTGCATTGTTTCCCGGCCTTGGGGGTGAAGAACGCCGCCTGCTGCACAACATCACCAACTATGTCGTCTGGCTTTCCCTGTTGTGTTCGGTGTTGATCTGGGTCGTGCTGCATTACAGCCCGATCTAGGGTGGGCAAGGCCTTGGGCGACAACAAAAGAATCCGGTGTATTCTGCCATCCACGCCCCGTTTGTCGGCACACCGCGCCGCCCCTGTCGCATATCGCCAAAGCGTGTTAATCTTTGGGAAAGACTGATCAGGGCAGGCACGGCGGCAGGTTTCGACAGATGAAGAAGGTTCTTCTTTCGACATTTCTTTTGACATTCATGGCAAGTTCGGCGCCTGCGGGCGATCTGATCCGCAAGGCATGTGTCAGATCCGGGCGCCCGGCGGCTTCGCAGGAATTATGCGTCTGCATCCAGCAGGTCGCCGACACCGTACTGACCAAGCGGCGCGACCAGCGTCTGGCGGCCAGTTTTTTCCGCAATCCCCACAAGGCGCAGGTTATCCGGCAGTCTGACAACCCCCGCAACGAGGTGTTCTGGCTGCGCTACAAGGAGTGGGGGAATGCCGCGGAAAAATCCTGCGAAAAGAACAGCTGAACAATGAAAAACGGGGCGAATCTCGCCCCGTTGACGGTTATTGCGCCTGGTTCCGGTTCAATCGTCCATTTTCATGTTTGCCATGCCGCCATCTTTGCGGTGGTTGTCCACGGGCACCTCGATGCTGATGGTGCCGGCCTTTTCAAAGACCAGCGTCAGCGGGATCGTGTCACCCTCGGCAAGTGGCTTTTTCAGCCCCATCAGCATGATGTGATCGCCACCGCGCTTGAACCAGTGGATCTGACCGTTGGCGATGGGAACGCCGCCCTTGATCGGCAACATTTTCATGACACCGTTGGCGTCTTCGATATTGGTGTGCAGTGATGCCTTGCGGGCCACGGGTGTTGTTGCCGCGACAAGCCGGTCATCGGCGGGGCCGGTGTTTTCGAGCCCCATGAAGATTGCACCTGACTTGGCCATCTTGCCCATCACACGGGCATAGGCGCCATGGATGACGAAATTTCCGGCCCTGATCGGGGCCGTCTGGCCGGCTTCGCCCGCGCTTAGCGCGCCCAACGGTGCGAGGGTGGCAAGCGAAAAGGCGGCGACAAGCGCCGTTCTGCGTGTAAGCGTTTTCATCTGTTTTCTCCTGTAACGCTGAAATTCGGTATGTTCTTGGCGAATTCAGGAAACAGGTGGGGCCCTTGCCTTGGGCCGGAAACGAATCTGCTGTTCCGCCTGGCCGGCATCGAACACCCTTGGCAGGCGTATGGCAGACAGTTGTTCAAGAATGACAGGCCCTGCCGGGATCAGCACCGCTGCAAGCAAAAGCGCGTAATCCGGGCAGACATGGGTATGTTTGACCGGCTGGCCGTTTTCGTCGATCGTGACCGTTACAAGGATTTCGCCCGTGCAGATGACGACCTGTTGCCCGTCATATCGCTGCCCGCGCGCAGTGGCAGCCGACAGGCTGGAAAAGGCCAGGATGATGGCCATTGCGCCCAGCAACGGGTTTCTGATCATTCGCAAGGTCATGGCCGCATCAATCTAGCGGGCTGCCCCGATCTGTCACCGGCGCAGTTGCATATTCCGCGCGACAAAACGAAGCGGCCCCGCCCGCAAGGGACGAGGCCGTCAAAACAATACAGTCGGGATATCGCCTCAGGCTGCGGTGGCAGCTGCCTGCGCCTTGGCGATTTCCTTTTTGACCTTGAGCGCCTTTTCGGAAAGCTCGCTGTCCTTGGCCTTGGCAAGAAAGGCATCCAGACCACCGCGGTGGTCGATGGTGCGCAGGGCCGCGGCCGAGATGCGGAACTTGAACGAGCGGCCCAGGGTCTCGGACTGAAGCGTGACTTCGTTCAGGTTGGGCAGAAAACGACGCTTGGTCTTGTTGTTGGCGTGGCTGACATTGTTGCCAACCATCACGCCCTTACCAGTCAGTTCACAACGGCGAGACATATCCAGGGTATCCTTGGGTTACAGCTTGCAGGTGCGCCGCAGCGCGGCACAACGGAATTTCGAGACGCCTCTTTAGGGGCATGGCCGACTGGCGTCAAGGGATTCTCTGGCGCAGGGCGCCGAAAAGCCACCAGATAGTTTGCCGGACACGGAAAACCCAAGTGGATTTGCCGTGTTCCAGACATTATAGCAGTGCGCAGGACAATAACAGGAATATATCATGTCAGCCCACGGCACCCCGATTCCCATGACTTCGCGCCGCGCAGCCCCCCTGAAAGGTGTGGCGCAGATCCCCGGCGACAAGTCGATCAGCCACCGCTCGCTGATTCTCGGCGCGCTCAGCGTCGGGGAAACCCGGATATCCGGCCTGCTGGAAGGCCAGGACGTTCTGGACACCGCCAGGGCCATGGCCGCCTTCGGTGCCGAGGTCGAGCGTCTTGGCGATGGCGAATGGCGCGTGCATGGCGTAGGGGTTGGCGGATTTGCCGAACCCGAAGACGTGATCGACTGCGGCAATGCGGGCACAGGCGTGCGGCTGATCATGGGGGCGATGGCGACGACACCGATCAGCGCGACGTTTACGGGCGATGCAAGCCTGCGCTCGCGCCCCATGGGCCGGATCACCGACCCGCTGGCGCTGTTCGGCGCGCGCGCCCATGGGCGCAGTGGCGGGCGGCTGCCGCTGACGCTGGTCGGCGCGCAGGATGCGGTGCCGGTGCGCTATGAAACCCCGGTGGCCTCGGCCCAGGTGAAATCGGCGGTGCTGCTGGCCGGGCTGAACGCGCCGGGGCAGACGGTGGTGATCGAAAAGACCCCGACCCGCGACCACACCGAACGGATGCTGGCGGGCTTTGGCGCCGAAATCACGACCGAGGTCACCGATCAGGGCCAGGTCATCACCCTGACCGGCCAGCCGGAACTGACCGGGCAGACCATCGTCGTGCCGCGCGACCCCAGCTCGGCTGCGTTTCCGGTGTGCGCGGCGCTGATCGTGCCTGACTCTGACGTGCTGGTGCCGGGGATCGGGCTGAACCCTACCCGCGCCGGGCTGTTCACCACCCTGCGCGAGATGGGCGCAGACCTGACCTATGAAAACGAACGTATCGAGGGGGGCGAGCCGGTTGCCGATCTGCGCGCGCGGTTTTCGCCCGACCTCCGGGGCATCACCGTGCCGTCCGAACGCGCCGCCAGCATGATCGACGAATACCCGATCCTGTCGGTCGTGGCCGCCTTTGCGCAGGGCGAAACGATCATGCGCGGCATTCACGAGCTGCGCGTCAAGGAATCCGACCGCATTTCCGCCATGGTCGAGGGGCTGCGCGCCAATGGTGTAAAGGTGGACGAGGAAGAGGATGGCATGGTCGTGCATGGTGCCGGCCCCGATGCCGTGCCGGGGGGCGCCACGGTTGCAACCCATCTGGACCACCGTATCGCCATGTCGTTCCTGTGTCTTGGCATGGCGGCGCAAAAGGCGGTGTCGATCGACGATGGCGGGCCGGTCGCCACCAGCTTTCCGGTGTTCGAGGGGTTGATGACCGACCTCGGCGCGCAGATTGTGCGTGCCAACAGATAGGGGGATATGATGAAGCTGCTTTACTGGGCCGTGCTGGCCATCATGGCCGGGCTTTACGCCGTGCTGTTGCTGTCAACTGCGCCGACGCTGGCCGCCTATACCGGCGGGCTGCCGCTGTTCGACCTGCGGCCGTTTGGCTATTCGCTGGCCGATGCGCGGGAATATCTGTCGGCGCTTTCGCGCGCCGGGCAAAGCTATTACCTGACGCGCTGGTTTGCGCTGGACATGACCTTTCTGATGTTCCTGACCGTTTCCTTCATGTCGACGCTGTGGCAGCTTTACCGCCGCCCCGCCCTGGCATGGCGGGTGGCGATCATCGTCCTGCCCCTGCTTTA
>WFQE01000070.1 GCA_015487165.1 Paracoccaceae bacterium
CAAATCGAGACTCAGATGCAGATACCGCGCGCCGCGCGCGCAGACCTCGGCGGCCAAATGCACGGGCAGCGTGCCGATGACCGTATCGCCAGGCCGCACTTCGCTCACATCCAGGTGCGCTACCCGCCGGTCCACGCTGATGCCCTGGCGCTTGGCCCATTCGACCGCCCCGGGATGGCGGGTGACGAACCAGACCGTTTCAGCCACGGCGCAGCTCCTTCATTAGCCCGCGTAGCGTGCTCGACAGCGTCGCCTCGTCGCGCAAAACACGTTCCAGATCGCGGGAACGTTCACGCGATCCGTGCGCCACCTGGTTGCGCAGGCTGTTGAGCCGCCTGTAATGCCCGTTGGTCTCGCGCAACTCGTCATGCACCCTCCGGCGTGCTTCGAAGTCCGCAGCATCCAAGTCTCGGCGCTCCAGCTCGGCCGTGAGCGCCGCCTCCAGCGCCAAAAGCAGGGCACGGAAATAGTCGCAACGCTCCAGATACTCCTCGGCCAGCGCCCATTCGCGGGCCGCAAGCGACGGCTCGCGGAACCATGCAAGCCGCTCGCGCAAAGCGGGCGCGAACATCGCCGCAGCCGGAAACCGTGCCGCATCGATGCCCTCCAGCGAGCGATGAACCGTGGAGATGCGCCGCGCCGCATCGCGCACATTGCCCGTGCGCTCGAAAAAGGCCGCCTCGGCAAGCTGGGTGGCCTCTTCAACACCGGCATTTTCCAGCAGGGCCGCAAAGACCGAGTAGTCGCCGTCCTTGTCGAACTGCCTGAGCGCGCCGATCCAGCGGCCGAAGCGGAGCAGGCCATCCAATCGCACGACCGGAGCCTCGCCATGGCCGCCCCTGGCCTCGAACATGCCGTAATGGATACCGGCAATTTCCAGGCCGCGGACCACTTCGAGGTAGAAGGCAGCCATCAGCGCCAGCATCGGCAGCGAGCGGAAGCCGTGGGTCACATCGAGATGCACGCGCGCCATGCCCTCGGCCGCCCCGGCCATCGCGTTCAGGATGGCCACCTGCTCCGTCTCGTCGAGGCCGAACGGAATCAGCCCGAGGCGCGCCTCGCATCCCCAGCTTGCCGCCACCGCCCTTGCCACCTCATCCAGAAGCGGCTGGTCCACCGCATCCCGATCCACTGCGTCGATCAATGCAAGACGGGTCTCTTCATCGAGCAGGTCCGCCTCGCAATCTTCGACCAGAACGTCCCACATGCTGCCCGAAGTGCCGAGCAGCACGACCCGGTCCGGATTCAACTTGCGTCTGAGCGCCCGGGCGAAATAGCGGGTTTCGACAACCTCGCCGTCGTGGAAACGATAACTAGCCGGCCGATACCCCCCTTCGAGGCGGCGCTGCCTGCCGAGAAAGGAGATCAGCGCGATGCTCAAGAGCCGGACCCGCCATCGTAGATGGCTTTCGCTTTTTTTGCCGACCTTCCAGAAGGATGATTCCAGACGCCCTTTTCCTCCCAATAGGCGCGGATGCGCGCAAGCGTCGAAGCCTTGAGTTCCTCGTCCTCGATCTGCTGCCAGCGTTCGGCCAGCGCTTTCCCCAGCCAGGCCTGATCCTCCGTGACACCTGGCTGGCTGGAAATCTCGCCGATTGCGCTTTTCAGCCACTCATCGACAGGACCATAAGAGAAAGAAGAACTCGTGGCGTCATCACCGGCAGCCCCGTCCCCTTCGGCCGCGGCTACGTCATTCATTACAGCGAGCGCGCCGTAACCGACGCTGGTCTTGGCGCCGAAACCGAGCCAGTCGAAGGCATGCGCAAAGCACTGATCGAGCACGGTACGCCAATCGCAATCGCCGGCATCGCCGATCCTCTGCACGAAGAAATGGAACCTGGCGCCCGGGGCGACGGCGAGGAACGGAATCGGGTTCGGCTTCTCCGAATCGTGCGGCGTACCATTCTGTTGCAGATAGCCGGAGTGGTGCGGCGTCATGATCTCGACGGTGAGATTGCCCTGCGTGAAGGCATCCCAGAAGCTCAGCGCGCCCATGTTGAACAGCGAGCGACGCAATGCCTTGTTCTCCGGCAGCGCCGCGAGGAATGCCGGCGGTTCATCCAGCCCCTTTTTCCTGAAATCATCGGGTAGTACCTGTTTCAGCCATGCGGCCAGCCTGCTCGGTTCGGGGAAGGCGTGCCGCAACTGTTCGTGGTCTTTCAGAAACGCCGCATTGCCGTCGAAGCCGAACAGCTGCCAGACATCGAGCATGTCGAACCCACAGGCCTCGCCGGAAAGCACCAACGCTTCCGCTGCGTTGCGCAACACGCCCTTGATCGACGATCCGGGCAGACAGGGCAGCCCGTAGGGGTTCAGAAACGCGAAGCCGTTTTCCAGCGGGTGCTCGTAGCCCATGCCGGTGACGAACGGCGCGGTGGATCGGGCGACGGTGGCAAAGGCATCATCGCCCAGACGCGCGGCCATGGCCTTCTGTCGCTCGACGAGTGCGACCAGCGCGCCACGCCATCTCGCGCCGTCATCGGCGACCTTTTCCAGCGCTTTCTGCTTGTCGTGACCCGCCAGCCTCCAGTCATCGGTCCAGCCACGGAAATAGAGCCCGAAGCGATGGCCCGGCGGGGTGCGGGCGATTTCGGATTCCGGGACGTATTGGGGAACGGCAGCGCGCATCCTCGCCCTCCTAGGCATACATCAACCGACGACCGCGCGGCTTGGGAACCGGCGCGCCATCCTCTCTCGCGCTCTCCAGCCACAACGCCATCGCCTGATGAATGTTCTCCAGCGCTTCCGTGTCGGTTTCGCCATGCGCCATGCAGCCGGGCAGTTCCGGCGCCTCGGCGACATAACAACCATCCTCCTCGCTCCACCAGATCACGATTTCATATCGGTGCATCACTCCACCTCCAGTTTGTATCGCAGCAACACGGCACGCACCTGCCGAACCTGATACGGCTTGGCCTTCGAGCCGTCCCGCTGGATGTTGATGCGCTCTTCCACATCCGCCCGCGTGAACAGATGATGACTGCCGCGAACGCGTTCCCGAAATCCCAGAGCCAACAACAGTCCGCGCAATTCCTCGAATCCAATGTTCGCATCGGATCGGCCAAGCAGAATGCGCTCCAGCAACTTGCGTTGGCGACCCATTTCAGCTGTCCGCGAACTGGCGCAGCCAGCGCAACAGATGCATCGTCTCCTCGGTCGCCAGCCGGTATTGCTCGCTCTCGGCCCGGAACATCGCGTTCATCATCGCCGAATAGTCGCGCGGCATGCCATACTGCCGACCCAACCATTCAAGGATATCCGCCTTGAGCTGCCGATGGTATGGCTTACCCTTGCTGGTGAAGAATGCCAGCGTCTGCATCAGGCCGTTATTCATGATGAGCGCCGGCGCGGCCTTGGCGAGGTTTCTGTAGCTCTCGTAGTCGTTGTTCAGCCGCGATCTCGCCTGTTCCACTCTTTCCCAAGCGAAGGCGGCGCGCTTCTGATCGAGATCAGGCATCATTCCCACCTCCCACGAAATTCAGCGCCACCAGTCCGCGGCCGGTGGTGGCGTCACCGCCGATCTGCACCGCCTCGCCGTTCAGCGCGCCCTCGACATGCTGCAACATCACCTCGGCAGGTCTTGCATCATCGCCCTTGACCCGCTCGCGGCTGGCCATCGCCAGCGACAGCAGGATCGACTCCGGCGGCAGGTTCTCGGTGTAGAACAACCCGGTTTTGGCCGCCGTGCCGGTGTCGTCGTCGATGCGCACATGCGCCTCGACCACCGTGGACTGCTTGACGAACCAAGTGAAATCCGTGTCGGAGAGCAGCACGAGATCCTTCTTCAGCTTCTCGTGGAAATGGCCGCCGCCAGGGATGGCGAAGTCGGCGAGGTCATTTGCAATGCCTTGCAGGCCGGCATCCCCTTCGCTCGTCACTTCGAAAGCCTGCGCCTCCAGCAGCAGCCGACCATTCGATTTCAGGCCGCCGTCCAGAATCGCCGTCTGTCCATCCTGCAAGTCCGGCCATTGCCACCCCTCCGCCTTGCCGCACAACGCCAGCATCCGCTTCGCCCGCGCCAGCGCGTTCGGCGAGGTGGCATAGACGAAGCCGCGCCGGACCGAACGCACCGGGAAGACGACCAGTTGGACATCGGTGAAGCTGACCGCGCCGGCTTGCAGCTCGGAGCTTCCGGCCTCAGGGCCGAAGAGGCGTTCCAGGAGCTTGTTCTTTTCCTTGTCGTCCCGCACACCCCACTTCCACCACAGATGATGGCGCAACGCCCCCTTGACGCCGGAGCCGGCGATCACCGGGTGGCCCGTGTGTTTCTCGCGCTGGATGGGATTGTCGACCAACCCGAACGCCTGCCCCGCGCCGGCGTGCACCGGCGTGGCGCAGTAGATGAACATCGCCTTGTGTGCCTCAAACATCACTTCTCTCCTTGTTCCAGTTTCCGATCAGACAGGCATTGAAGCCTTCCGCGCATCGCGCGGCATCGGGGCAGGGCAAACCGTCGCGCACAAGCCGCCGCAGGCCGTCGACATCACCATTGAAGCCCTCGAACCAATAGACGCAGCCCGCGGGCGCCGCGCACTCAGCCGGCTTCGGCGCACGGATCGCCACATCCCAGCCGCTCACCGTTTCGGCGCGATTCACCGCCGCAGCAATCAGCCGGGCCCCCTCCAAGGGAGGCCGCCAGCCGGCCTCAAACAACCCCGGGCTGGTCAGCATCAACCGGAAGCGGCCGGTTCTTTCGATTGCGTTCCAGTCGGGTTCGGGCCAGGCGACATCGGCGATTGACACCTCAGCGCCGCGCCCGTCGCCACCCAGCCGAACCAGGCCCGATCGCGGCAACAACCCGTCCGCCCCGCTCACCTCGGCCAGGAACCCCACGCCGTCGGTCAGGGCCACCGCATCGCTGGTGTAGATGCGCCCATCGCCCGCCGTGCGCTTGATGGTATCCATGCCGATGCCGAGCCGGGGGTCGTTCTTCCACAGCGCTTCCGTATGGATCAGATGCGCACTGCTCAGGGCGTCATCGCGTAGCCAGGCGGCCAGCCCTTCCCCGGTCAGGAAGAATCCGGAAAGCGGCTTGGCCTGCTTGTCGATGCACAGAACTGGCACCGCTTCCGTCGCCGCGCTCGATTTCACCCCTTCCGGCAACGGCGCGGGCGCAAGGCGGTGGAGCTTGGGCTTCTCCTTCGATCCCGTCGCCAGCCAGTCGGTCGGCAATGGCAGCAGCGGTTCCACGCCCGCCCCATCGCGGCGGGCGAGACAGAAGCGCGCCAAACGGAAATCGCCCGGCTTCTCCGGCGTTCCGAGGCTCTTGGCCAGCGCCGGATCATCCGGTGCCTTGTCCCGGGCGAAGTCGGCGGGGTTTTCACCTCCATCCACCAGCATGCGCGAACGGATCGCGCCCGCCACCACGCTCGGCCAGGGCGGCATCTGCGCTCCGGCATCGTCGCCTCCGCTTGCGCCGAAGAGCTTGTTGCCGCGCAGGTAAAGCACATCCAGCGGCCTCAGAAACAACGCCTTGTTCATGCCGCACCTCCCATGCGCCCCTCGCGGCCAAGGAACTCAGCTACGGCGACGAAGCCCTCCAGCCATTCGGCCTCGCGCCCGGGTGCCGCCGCGCAGGCCAGCCGCGCAAGCCTCCGGGCAAGCTCCAACACGGCTTCTTTTTCCCGCTCGTTCTCTTCCTTGCTCTTGTTCTTGTCCTTCTGGAATTGCTGCCGGAACTGGCGCGCCAGCGTCGCCTCCAGCATCGCATCGAAGCCGTCGCCCAGTTGCCCGCGCGTCGGCAGCTCACGCAACTGGGCCTGCACATGGTAGGCCGCGCGGCGGGAGAGGTTCGCCCCGCCCAGAGCACAGGCCAACTCCTCCAGCAACCGGGACGGGTGCTCCGGCAGCGCCGCGTCCGCCTTGCCCTCATCCCTCGGGCTTTCCCGGAACCAGCGGGCGGTTGCCGTCGCCGCTCCGCCGCCGCGCTTGAGCACGCGGATCGAAAAGGCGTCGCGCCCGCCCCTCTCCTTGGCCTCGGATTCCGCCGCGCGCAGCGCCTTCAGCACCCGTCCGAGCGGCATCATGTGGTGGGCAACCACACCGCCCGCGCTGGCCGTGGCCTTCCCGCCCATCACCCGCAGCAGACGGTTGCGATAGCGGACAAAACCGCGCGCCACATCATCGACCCCCTCCGGCAAGGCCACCCCCTCCGGCAGATGACCGGCATAGAGCAGCCGCAACAGCCGCATGCAGGAGAGCAGCTCGGAGACCGGCACCATCGCCATCACGTCATCGCCGCCGGCATAAAGCAGCTTGCCATGATGCGCCTCCTCGACCGCGAAGCGCGCCAGATGCAGCGCGAAGCCGTTCAGCGCAGCCGAGATCGCCGCATGCCGCGCGGGAGAGACGGGGCGAACCTCGTTCAGGTATTTCTGCAAGGCGGGATTGCCTTGCGCCTCCTCCCGCACTGCACCAAGAACCTGCCCATGCCAGGCATCCTCGAACTTCAACTGCGTGAAAGGTTCATTGCCCTGCAACCAGGCGCCCATGCTGTCGCCGTCGAACAGGATGAAGCCGTAATAGGCTTCCGGTTTGTGCCCCAGCCATTCCTTCAGCGCCGACTCCACCTTGCGCCGTTCGCGCTCATCCTCACGCACGGCATCGAGCAAGCCGGGCACCAAGGCGAAATCCCTGGTCTTTTCCCCCAGCTTGCGGGCCAGCCTGGCGGGCAGCGCCGCCCTCTCCACCTTCTTTGCTTCAGCCATCTCTTTCAGGGATTCCGGCACATCGGCATCCGCCTTCCGTGCCAAATCGCCGACCAGCGCCATCGTGTGCGTGGAGACGACGAAGCGGCTGACCTGTTCCTTGCCGGTGATCCGCTTTGCCTCGTCGGCGAATATCGACGGCCAAAGCCGCTTGAGCGTACACAGCGCGCAGAGCTGTTCGCCCTCCTTGCGAGTCCACGATGCCGGCAAAGGGCGCCAGAGCACGGCCTTGCGTTGACCCGGCGGAGCGAAAAGACCCGTTCGCGCCTCCGGATCGCCTCGCTCCACATGCAACCACTCCCGTTCGCCGCAGAGCGCGCAGCGGTAGCCCTCTTCCGTCTGTTGCGCGAACGGGCGCAACGATTTCACCGCCGCCTGCGAACGCTCCAGCAGATCGTGGAGCGCGGGGTAGAGCACGCCGCCGTTGGGGCGATAGAAGCGCTGGCCGTCGATCTCGATCTCCCGGGAAAGCAGCTTCCAGGCGTTCGAATCGAGGAAGCCGACCTCCGCACCCTCGGGAAGAAAGCCGGCCAGCGCGTCGCGCAACCGCGATATGTCTATCTCATCACCATCACCATCCATCAGCGACCATGGCACCGCGCACCAGTGGCACTCGGGAAAGTGCGCAAGCTGCCGCGCCACCTGTTCCACGGCATAACCGGCATCCGTAATATCTGCCTTTTCCTGCAACATCGAAAGCGCGCGCTCGCCCTGTTGCATCACCCAGTCACGCGCGGCCCTTTGCACCGCCTCGGCGATCTCCCGTGCCCGCAATGCCGGCACGATGGCGACGAAACGGTTGGGCAGCGCCGCCGCGAACAGCGGGTTGGCGTCGGTGCCCGCCCGTTTCCAATCCGGTTCCGGAAACCCTTCCAGCCAGCCACCCAGCTGCCGCTCGATCCAGGCATCCACCTGCGGCAGGCCGTGAAGCTGCGGAAAGAGCACCGCATCCGGCCCCAGCCGTTCGCAGACCACCTTCAGCCCTTCCCAAACGATACGCGAGAGCAGGTGCGAGCCGGCCCAGAGATCGGAGGTGGTGCGCGCCTGGGCGATGAAGGACTGCACCGGCCCGAAACTCATCGTGAGCAGCGCCGGCGCGCCCTCATCGTCGCCCGCGATGGCACCCGCTAGCGCGGATGCGAGATCGAGATGCGCCCAGATCGTGTGATCGGGCACGCGGGTGTCGGCCGGCAAGAGTTGCCACAGGAGCTTCAACCCCTCGCCGCCGAGATCGGGACCGAAGCGCCAGAAGGCGAGCGCCGTCTTCTTCCACTCCACGGCCTCGCCGTCACGCTGGATCAGCCGGCGGAAATGGTCGGTGGAGAGCGCCTTCACCTGCGCGAAGTCGATTTCGTCCAAGCGCTTGAGGTCGAACGATTCGCCGGTGAGCGGATGCTTGAGTTCCGGACGCTCGGTGAAGCGCACCTGCGTCCAGCCCGCGAAACGATTGTGCTCGTCTTGCGGGAACTGCGGCCGGTCGGCGGCCGAAGCCCAGTGATCGGCCTGCATGACGATGCGCTCCAGCCGCTTCCAGGCATCGCCTGGGAAAAGTTCGTCTCGCAGCGCGCGCACCGTGCCGCCCTCGTGGCCGGCCGGATCGCGCAGCAGCACCAAGGCCTTCTCGGCCGGGTCGTGGATGCGGGCCGCGAGCTTCGCCTGCCAGATATCCATGCTGCTCATGCCAGACCTCCCAGCCGCTGCATTCTGTCGTCCAGCACCCGATGCACCGCGCACCAGATGCGGAGCTGTTGCGCGTGTGACGGCGCCTGATTGCCCAGCTTCTGTTTCAGCTCGCGCGGAATGTCACAGGGAAGATGGAAGACCAGCGCATAAAATCGACCGTCCGAGCGCACCACCTTGAACCGGATCTGATTGGCCATGCGCTCAGACTGGATGAGTTTCCCTCGTCGATCTGTTTTGTATTGCCCATCCTTCTTTTCCACCCACCCATCGACTCCGTGATTGGTAACCGGATAGGCCAAAAGATGACGATTCTCGAACGAAGGATTGGCTTTGTCGCGATTATCAGAAATATCGATCGCTGTTCTGAACGCAATCTTCACCTCGGCCAGATGTTTCATCGCATCTTCCCACTTGCCGAAGCCCTGCCGCGATTTCCAGACCAGTGCGCCACTATTGTCGCAGCCGATGGCATGCGGCCAGTCGAGCCGCAGGCACTGCTCCAGCGGTCGGCAGCAGTCACGCAAGTCGGCCTCGCCCGCCAGTAGCCTGCCCACCGGATCGATACCCTCGCCCTCCGCCATCAGCGAACCCCAGCCGTTGCGGCTGCGCGAACCCAGCGTTCCGAACCAGGCGGCAAGCTGTACGGAAGCAGCGAGGGATTCAGGCCCACGAATTTGGAGCCGATTCTTCTCGCCCGATGCGATGGCGTGTTCCATGTTGACAACCGTACCCTGTCCCTTGCGATAACCAATGGGGCCATAACCAAGATAGAGACTGGCTCCGACCGGAAACTTTACTTCGGGGTGTTTCACCTTTCGATCAGACATTTTCCCGGAAAACCGCCCTTCTCTCCACTCCCCCAGCCGCAGCCGCACCTTGCTCTTACCGAGCTTCTGTTTCTCGTCGTCGGATGCCGCGCCGAACAGTGCCAGCTCCCGCCTGCGCAGCTCGCGGACATCGTAGTGGCACTCTCTGGCCGCCGCGACGCGCCACCAGTGACGGAGCAGCGCCTTGAACGGCGGCGTGCGCCACGCTCCCTTTTGCTTCGCATCCCCAAGGAAAGCCGGTGTTGCAAACGACACCTTGAGATTCCACTGCTTCATCCCCCGATCACCTCCATCTCGTAGCGCCCCAGGCCCATCGTCGCGAGCTTGCCCGCATGCGTCCACCGGCCGAGCCAGAGCATCGGCCAGAGCCGCTGCGCTGTTTCCTCGTCCAGCGCGAAGCCACCGACGAGCCCGCCGACCTTCATCTCCGAGCGCTGGCGGCGGGAATAGCGCGGAAACTCGCGCCAGCGCCATTCAGCTTCACGCCATTCGTCGTCGATTACGGAGGCGCAGAGCGCCCGCATCGCCCCGGCATCGCCAACCGCCTCCGCCAGCGCGATCAGCCGTCGGCGCAGCGATGCCAGCCAGACGTCCAGTGTGATTTCCCGTGCGCCGACATAGCGTCCGCGATGCTTGAAGCGCAATGGCGACAGCATGTGCACGCGGAGCTTGCCGGAGGGCGCGGGCGCGGAAGCCGGATTCAGCGCTTCGGGCGCGCCATCCAGGCATGCCCAGGCACCGGCACGCCAATGCTCGATACCCTCGAAATCGAAATGCTTGCCGGCCACGCCGTCCGCTCCGGCCTGCTTCAGGGCATGAACGAAATAGGGAAGCTGGCCCGCTGTCTCCTCACCGAACAGCGTCAGGCCGATCTCCAGCACCCGACCATCCTCGCGCCAGCGGGGGAACAGGGCATAAGGCGCCGGTTGGGAGCGCTGACCGTCGTCCCTTGCGATCGCCGGATCGAACACGCGCACGTACATGCAGCCGCCCTTCAGCGGACATTCCGGGCATTGCCCATGACGAAACAGACACACGGTGCGTTTGAGCCAATGGCCGAACGCGCCGCGCCACGGCGAAC
>WFQE01000071.1 GCA_015487165.1 Paracoccaceae bacterium
CCACCTTACCCTGTCGGGCAGGTTGGCGAGGGTGCCGACCCTGCTCTTGATGAATGTCGTTCGATGTCGATGTCCTGCGACGGACAGCCGCTCCGAATATACGGGTGGGTTGTCGGTGTCAAGGAATTATTTTTTGTTTCCATGCCGCGGACGGGTCAATAGTCGGTCACCGGAGAGAATGCGCCGGGCCGCGCCGGGCCCAGCAGCTGTGGCACGGGGTTTTCCGCCTTCCCTGTCGCCTGATCGCCGGAGAACCTGGGCAGGAACAGTTTTCCCGCATCCGTGGCAGAGCGGTTTGTCGAGGGTTTCCACGCATAGGCAACAACATGCATTGGCGCGCCGGTGACCGGGTGTTTCCCGCGCCATTCGGTAATCTTGTAAGCCCCACGCAGGGTGATGGATTTCATGACCGATCTGATGTGCTGCTCAAACGCGGTGGCATCCAGCGCACGGGTCGATCCATCCTTCATGCGGGAAAACGCGAAGGCGCCGCTTTTCACGTCGGTGGTTGCAATGGATTCGCTGGCAAAACGGGTGATCGCAGCCACGGCATCGATACGGGCTCGGCCTTCGTCGATCGACTTGATCGATGTTGCGGGCGCGGCGCCAAACCCAACAACGACCATTTCACCGTTTTCGTCGGTCCAGACCCGGCTGCCGAGCGTCATGGCCATCCAGTTCGGATTGCGCCGGGCGAATTGGGCGAAGCGCCGCGTCAGCGAGCGCCGGTCCTTGCCCGGCTGCAATCCGAGATCGGGGTTGGCGATGATGCGGGCGATACGCAGCAGACGAGGCGACCACACGACCCCGATCAGAACCTCGTATTTTCCGGCCGTTGCCGTGCCATCGCTGCGCGCAGGGCCTTCGCACTGGATCACGGTCGTGGCGCCGCCGGTCAGCAGTTCCGAATCGGCCTTGATTGCCTCGCGATAGCTTTGCGACAGTTCGACCGCAATTTGCCTTTTCTGCGCGTCGGTCTTGCCTTCGCCTTTCCATGTCGGATCGAATTTGCGGATTTCGGCGTCTAGCTTCAGCCCTGCCAGATGGCGCGCCCGTTCGGTCAGCGAAATCCTGTCCGCAATCTCGGCGACCAGCGGCGGCGGTGTATCCCCGGCCTTGAGCCAGTCGGCGCGGGCCGAGCCGCTCAACCGTTGTCTGATGAAACGCGAAATCTTGCCCAGCGCCTTCAGGTGGAGCTGTCCGGCCAGAGCATTCCGGGCAGTGACCCATTCCGGCGCCCCGGGGGAAACCTGAACGACATCGGATGCCCTGACCACAAAGATGACGTCGCCGTTTGCCTTGCGGTTGATGCCCTCCAGCATATGGTTGCGCGCCAGCCAGCCCCGCCAGCATTGTTCGGGGGAGACAAAACCGGCAGGGCTGGCAGCCGGCACCACCGCCGAAAACGGCCCGTCGGGCACAGAGGCCGTATCGGTTGCGGCGCGGGCAAGGGGGGGCGAAAACAGGGCCAGGGTGAAAATCAGAGTCGAGACGGTGACAGGTTTGCGCATCGGTTATCCGTTCCTTGTGTGATCAGTGTCGTGTTCGCTGCTGCTGGATGACGGCCCCCAGAACGCCCAGAAACAGGCGCGTCGCCATTTCATTCTGCTGGCGTCTGAGCCGGGCGCGTTCGGCCGCTTCGATCTGCTGCTGCTGTTCGATCGCGGCCTGCTCCTCGGCCTGCCGGGCGCGTTCCTCTTGCCGGGCATCGAATTCATCAAGGCTGCGTTGCGCCACTTCATCCCCAAGCGCGGCTGCGCGGGCATACAGGTTCGCAGCCCGTTCAAGCGACCAGGGGGTGTCCATCTCTTCATAGATCCAGCCAAGCGAAACCATCGAGGATGGATCGCCAAGCCGGACACCGTTTTCAAATATCGCCCTTGCTGCCTCGGGGCGGTTCTGGCGTTTCAGTATCCAGCCAAGATTGTCATAGGCGGCGCCATATCCACGCTTGGCGGCGCGTTCCAGAAAGGGCCGCGCCTTGGCCAGGCTGCGCGTCTGCCACGCCCGGCCAAGCTGATACGCGTAACGGGGTTCATTCGGGCGCAGTCCGGCAGCCCTGGCGCAGGCGGAAATAGCCGCCCGGGCCTGCAGGCGCAGCACACCAAAACCCGTTCCCGCGACATTTGCCGGCTTGCGGCGGTCACGCGGATTGGCCGCCAGCGCATCGCATTTCTTCAGGCTGTCCAGTGCACGCTTGCGCGCAGCCTCATGCCTTGCGCGCTGTTTCTTCCATTCCGATGCAATCTCGGCCGTGACCGGCTGCAAGGCATCCCCAGTCTCGGGGTAAAAGCCGGCCTTGTCATATAGCAGGATCTCGCCGTCCGGTGCCTTCCAGAACCACAGGCGGGGCTTGCCGGTGCGCGGGTCGAAAAATACTGGCCGAGGGCTGTCGATTTTCCTTGGAGGGCGCGCCTTTTCCACGGCAATCTGCCGCTCTTTCCGGATCTCATCTGCCGTCTTGGGGATGCAGACCGTGAACTCCAGATCCAGCATCAGCAGGTTTATACTGCGCCCGTCAATGTTTCGGGCCAGCATGTTTTCGTGTGCCAGACGGTATTTGACGAGGCCGCCGGTCTTGCGGGTTTCCGTCGAGATGAAGAAATCCCTGACCAGCGTGTTTTTCGCCTCGACCCGTCTTTCTTCGGCCGCGGCATAGGTGAAGCCGATGACGCTGTTGATGGCCAACATGCCCGCACGCCTTATCGCCGTATGGCGCGCGTCGTTGATGGAAAGGATGCTGTCGAATGGCTCGGTCACGGTCACGGGAACCTTGCGAACCTGGCGACAGGTTGGCCCGAAGGATCGGTTGCCAGCTGCAATATCGGACGAAACCTGCCCCACGCGATCGCCCGGCGTCGTTGCCGGCCGGGCCGCGCCTTCCGCTGGCGCGACCAAGGCGAGCGTCGCCAGTGCAGTAAACCCGAGTGCGTCAAGCGTTCCCAATCGATGTGCTCCTTTCCCTTGCGGTCGTGGAACACAATATGGGGGCACCATGCGTCAGAATCGGATGTATAGCCGGGCGGCGCGGCCATGTCCGTTTTTGACGTATTCCCTCTCTATTGTGGAAACATCAATTTCAGCAAGAAAAGGATCCCGCAATAATGACCCGAAAATGGAAAGCACGCATCCGCGTATCAAACGGTGCAATTCAGGAAATCACCGTCGAGGCAGACAATTTCTTTAACGCACGCGCCCTGATCGAAACGCAATACGGCGCAGGATGTATTTTCAGCGGCCCACATCCGGCCTGATGCGCGGGGCCGTCAGTTTCCCCCTACCTCTTGCCTGATGGAAGTGCCGGCGCGAACCATATCGCACCGGCACTTGATCTGTCAGCGGGGCGTCATCCCGGTTTCCACGAACAGGTCACAGCGAAGGTGACGACCGGTTTGATATCACCAGCTTCTTTTGATGCGCCATCAGATCACGCAAATCTTGCCCGGCTGACCCTGGCCCGTTCCCAGAAATCGGTGGGCTCGACCACCTCGACAGAGTCGCCCCAGGTCATCAGGTGCCACGCCATTTCCAAGGCGCCGCCAGCCCGAAAGCGCACGATCAACGCGCCCTCGTCATCGAATTCCGTTTTCTGGTCGGGATGAAATACATATTCGACGGCATCCTTTGCTGCTTCGGGACGAAAGCGCCAGACAACATCGAACGGCTCTTCCCTGAAGGTGCCAAAACATTGCCTCGCGTGGTCCTCGAGAGTGAACCCCTCATCGCGGACAAAACTTTCTTCCAGCAACCGGGCCTCGGTTATGCCTTGCAAACGGTAATGCAGGAGGGTGTCGCCATCCTTCCTGCGGGCCACCAGAAAGGGCCGCTGGCCGTAGAGAAATCCGTAGGGTTCCAGCACCCGTTTGCGGGGGGTAGGGTCAAGCCTGCCGCTGTAGATCAGTTCAACCCGCTGTGACATCAGCATGCCCATGCGCAGGGTTTCGATACATTCGGCCCTGGTCACCACCTTCGGGCCGGGCCTGAGCGCCAGACCTTCGGATTCAAGCAACAATTCGAGGTCGGGTTCGATCCTACGCCTTGCATTTTGCGGCTGAGCGGCAAGAATCTTGTCCGATATGGCCGACAGGGTCTCGGCCTCTTCCAGCCGATTTTCCTGTTTCATCAGCCGGGCGGCCGCGTTCAGCGTGGCAAGCTCGGCGGCCGTGATCCCAAAGCCCAGCGCCACGGCGCCCTTGCCCCGCCAACGCTTGCGACCGCTGTCATCACGGAATTCTTCGACTTCTTCCATCAGGTCCATCGCTGCATCTCGCATCCGTTCGGCGGTGCTGCGCGATACTTCGAAATGGTCCATGATGTCTTGCAGGCCAACACCCTGATGGCGCGCCGCGAACATGGTGCAAAGCCGCAGGATCTGACCTGCCCTTCTGTAACGCATCCGGTAACCTTTCCCTTGTCGCCCCGAGCCATCGTAATCGCGGTAGATCGGGTTATCCAGTTTTCATATCTGCAGTATGGGAAACGGTTCTCGCAAAAGGGGACGTTGTGGTCGCTTTGTCGGCGCGCTGAACCGGATTCCGCCGATGTCGCCCACCGAATGGACGTCTCAACTCCCGTTCCCAAGTGCATGCACTTCGTGAATTCCCTCGACAGTGCCCCTGGCAACGAGGTCGAAGAGTTCATGATCCGGCAGGTGGAAGAGGCGCCGGAAGCCACCCATGATGGAAGCGCTATGGTTCAATGATCTTTGCCTGTTCCCTCGGTAAGGTGTTTGGTATAATGGCTCGCGCCAAGACTTGAAGATCAAGGGGTCGGTATTACACCAGCACCGAGACCGGATTGTACTACACCAAAATTACACCAAAACCCTGTAACTAATTGATTAATAAGTCTATTCAGATGCCGTGTGGGGGCACCATCCGGTCCTTAAGATTTGAAAACCTTGAAACTATTGCCACGAGACAACAACTTGAGTGGCAGCGGTATCAATTTTCAGTTTCAGACGCAGAGGCGCGGATAAGCGAGCCCCATGACCACGCGTGCAAAGGTTTCTCTGATTGTTTTGGCGGTATTCGCGCTGGGGCTCGCGCTCTTGTTCCGGTTCATTGTCGCAGGTCTGGAATACGATTACCGGGATGGCAAATATTATTTTTTCTCGCGGATTGTTGCGCGCGCAATTCAGCTTGAACAGACGGGCAGAATGGGGGTGGTTCCCTACGGGTTTTCCGGCCCGCTTCCTGACGATATGTAAACGGTTCGGGCATATTTACGAAATCTGTGGTACAGGCCACCCCTGATGCCCCAAGTCGAACCCGCTATAAATCTGTGGTACAGGCCACCCCTGATGCCCCAAGTCGAACCCGCTATATTGTGTTGTGAATGTCGCGGGCGCGGTGGTTCCCCGCGTTCAGCTGTCGATCAAAGGGGTGGGGTGCGCGAATTCGGTCAGTTTTTCGATGTCGTCAATATGGATCTTCTGGTTGCTGACCGAGACCCCCCTGGATTTTAGAGAGGCAAAGGAGCGTGACAGGTTTTCCGGGGTCATGCCCAGGAATTCTGCGATGCGGCGTTTCTCGAAGGGGAGGGTAAAGTCGGGGATGTTGCCGTTCTCGTGGTACAGTTTCAGCAGATAATTCGCCACCCTTTCCGGCGAGCTGCGCAGCTTGATGTTCTTGGCAGACTTGATGGCCTGCCGGTAACAGCAGGCCAGTTCGAGGACGATCGACTTGGCGAATTCGGCGTCGTTCTGGAACACTTCGCGGATGTCTTCCGACGGGATCAGGATGACCAGCGATTTTTCCAGCGTGCGCGCAGACATCAGATAGGGGCGGTCCTTGATCGTCGCGGCGAGTATGAACGTGTCGTTTGGGCCCAGAAACTGCATCCGTGTTTCGCGCCCCTGCCAGTTGCTGAACAGTTCGACCGTGCCCGAAACGATGATGTGAAGGAAATCGGGCGACTCGCCCTCGACCGCCAGCTCCATATGCGGCGGGAAATGCTGCATGTATGCCCCTCGGACCAATGCGCGGAATGATTCGTCCTTGGCCCCCGCAAAAAGGGGCAGTGAGCGGATTTCTTCAATTTTGGCTGTCGGCATTGCGTTCTCGATCTCGACGGGATGACATTAATCATTCCATGACCGCCATTTTGTCAAGAGCGTGCTGAACAGTTTTCTGTGATGCAGAATAATCTTTCCTCAATTTCGGGTTGCGTCAAAATGCGCCCCCCTTTTTTCATTGGGTCTTTCCCCAAAACCCAAGAAATTCGGCGATTTTCTTGACCTGCGTCAAAAACTTAACCGCCTGTAACGTGTCATGTGCCGCGGAAACGGCCCGAAGGGTTTGGGCCGCAAAAAGCGGAGAATGTGAGATGCATGACCTGGCAGGAGTAACCAAAACAGACCAGCACCGGGCGCTTGGGCTCAGCACGCTGGCATTTACCGTATGTTTCGCTGTCTGGACGATCTTTTCGATCATCGGGGTCAAGATCAAACAGGATCTTGGGCTGAGCGAAACCCAGTTCGGTTTGCTGGTTGCGACACCTGTTCTGACAGGATCGTTGAGCCGCATATTCCTTGGCGTCTGGACCGACCAGTTTGGTGGCCGGATCATGATGCCGCTGCAGATGCTGATCACCGCCATCAGCGTCTGGCTGCTGGCATCCGTGCACACCTATGCCGTCTTCCTGCTGGCGGCGCTGGGGCTTGGCCTTGCCGGCGGGTCGTTCATCATCGGTATCGCCTATGTCTCGCGCTGGTTTCCGGCCGAAAAGCAGGGCACGGCGCTGGGCATCTTTGGTGCCGGCAATGTCGGCGCGGCTGTGACCAACTTTGCGGCGCCCTTCCTTGTGCTTGCCTATGGCTGGCAGGGCACGGCCAAGATCTATGCTGTGGTGCTGGTCGCGATGGCGATCATCTTCTACCTGTTTGCCAAGACCGACCCGGTAATCGAGGAAAACCGCAAGACCGGGCGCAAGCCCGTGTCGGCACGCCAGCAGCTTGAGCCGCTCAAGAATATCCAGGTCTGGCGTTTTGCCACCTACTATTTCTTTGTCTTCGGTGGCTTCGTGGCGTTCGCCTCGTTCCTGCCGCGCTATTATGTGGGCGCTTACGGCGTTTCCTTGGCGGCTGCAGGCATTTTTGCCGGTCTGTATTCCCTGCCGGCCTCGGTATTCAGGGCGCTGGGCGGCTGGATGTCCGATGTCTGGGGCGCGCGCTCGGTCATGTATCTGACCTTCATCGTCTCGCTCGTCGTGCTGTTCGTGATGAGCTACCCGCAGACGACCTATATCGTGCAGGGCATCCCCAACCCGGATGGCACGCCGCATCTGATCAAGTTCAGCTTTGGCATCCCGCTGTATCTGTTCGTGTTCCTGTCGGTCATCCTGGGTTTCGTGATGAGCCTGGGCAAGGCCGCGGTCTACAAGCATATCCCGGTCTATTACCCGCACCATGTGGGCGCTGTCGGCGGGCTGGTCGGCATGATCGGGGGCCTGGGCGGTTTCGTGCTGCCGATCGCCTTTGGTGTGCTGCTTGACCTGACACAGGTGTGGTCGACCGTGTTCATGCTGATGTTTGTGCTGGTCGGTGTCAGCACCATCTGGATGCATGTCGCCATCCGCCGCATGGAGCGCGCGAAATTCCCCGAAATCGCAAGCGAAACCTCGCTGTCGGACGTGCCCGCAGGGCCGGTTGGCAAGCCCGCTCAATAATCAACATCTCAAATACCGTGGCGGGCCATGGTTGCCCGCCACAATCAATCCCGAAAGGAGAATACCCGTGGGACAAGACCTAAGAAACTGGAATGTCGAGGACGAGAAGTTCTGGGAATCGACAGGCAAGAAGATCGCCAAGCGCAACCTGTGGATATCGATTCCCGCCCTGTTGTGCGGCTTTGCCGTGTGGCTGTACTGGGGGATCATCACCGTTCAGATGATCAACCTTGGCTATCCATTCGCGAAATCCGAACTTTTCACGCTTTCGGCGATTGCCGGTCTGACCGGCGCAACGCTGCGCATTCCCTCGACCTTTTTCATCCGCATCGCGGGTGGGCGTAACACCATCTTCTGGACCACGACGCTGTTAATCCTGCCCGCGGCCGGAACCGGCATCGCGCTGCAGAACCCCGATACGCCGCTGTGGGTGTTCCAGCTTCTGGCGCTGCTTTCCGGTATCGGTGGCGGCAACTTTGCGTCCTCCATGTCCAATATCAGCTTTTTCTTCCCGAAAAAGGTGCAGGGCTATGCGCTGGGCATGAATGCGGGTCTGGGCAATTTCGGTGTGACCACCATGCAGGTGGTGATCCCGGCGGTGATGACGGTTGCGATGTTCGGCGGTGCCGGGCGCGCGTTGATCAACACTTCGGGCACGCTGATCGGCAAGATCCCGGCCGGTACGCTGACCTATATCCACAATGCCGGCTTTGTCTGGCTGATCCCGCTGATCCCGCTGGCTTTCCTGACCTGGTTCGGCATGAACAACATCCGTGACGAGCATGTCTCGCCCAACATTCCGGGGCCGATCGGCGCGTTTTCTGTCATCACCGGCATGCTGCTGATCGGGCTGGTCACGGCCACCTTCGGGCTGTGGCTTCTGCTGCCGGCCAAGGTTGGCGGCGCCGGCATCATGCTGAGCAAATGGATCGTGCTGCCCATCGTGATCGCGCTGACGGTGTTCCTGCTCAAGATGATCCCCGGCGAGGTGGGCCAGAACCTGACCCGCCAGTACCGGATTTTCGGCAACCGTCACACCTGGGCGATGACCGTCATCTACACCATGACATTCGGCAGCTTCATCGGCTATTCCGCCGCTTTCGCACTGACCATCAAGGTCGTGTTCGGCTTCCAGCACCTCGTTGTGAACGGCGTGATGACCCATGATACAGTCAACCCGAACGGTCCGTCGGCGCTGATGTATGCCTGGATGGGGCCCTTCATCGGTGCCCTGATCCGCCCCGTGGGCGGCATGATTGCCGACAAGATGGGTGGCGCGAAGGTCACGCAGATCATCTCGGTTGTGATGGTGATCTCGGCTGTGGTGCTCGCCTATCTGCTGCAAAAGGCCTATGTCTCGGCCACGCCGGAAACCTACTTCCTGCCCTTCATGATCCTGTTCCTGATCCTGTTCACCGCAACGGGTATCGGCAACGGCTCGACCTTCCGCACCATCGCGGTGGTGTTCGACAAGGAGCAGGCCGGCCCCGTGCTTGGCTGGACTTCGGCAGTGGCTGCCTATGGCGCATTCATCATTCCCAAGGTGTTCGGCGAGCAGCTCAAGGCCGCCACGCCCGAATATGCGCTCTATGGTTTCGCCATCTTCTATGCCGTGTGCATCGTCATCAACTGGTGGTTCTACCTGCGCCCCGGCGCCTATGTGAAGAACCCCTGATCACGGCCACAAGACATCCTGCCGGCGCGAACACGCGCCGGCACCCACAATCCTTCGGAGACATATGATGAGCCATCTACTGGATCGACTGAATTTCCTGAAAAGCACCCGCGTCGGGACATTTGCCGATGGCCACGGGCAGACAACAACCGAAAACCGTGACTGGGAAGACGTCTATCGCAACCGCTGGCGCCACGACAAGATCGTGCGCTCGACCCATGGTGTGAACTGCACCGGGTCGTGCAGCTGGAAGATCTATGTCAAGTCGGGCATCGTGACCTGGGAAACCCAGCAGACCGACTATCCCCGCACACGCCCCGGCATGCCCAATCACGAGCCTCGCGGCTGTGCCCGCGGCGCCAGCTATAGCTGGTATCTGTATTCCGCCAACCGGGTAAAGACACCCCTGATCCGCTCGCGCCTGCTGAAAAGCTATCGCCGCATGCGCAAGGAACTCGGCCCGATCGAGGCCTGGGCCAAGCTGCAATCGGATCCGATCCTGCGGGCCGATTACATGTCCAGCCGCGGCAAGGGCGGTTTCGTGCGGGCCGAATGGGACGAGGCGCTGGAAATCATCGCCGCCGCTAACGCCTATACCGTAAAGAACCACGGCCCCGACCGGGTGGTCGGCTTTTCGCCGATCCCGGCCATGTCGATGGTGTCTTACGCCGCCGGCGCGCGTTATCTCAGCCTGCTGGGCGGGGCCTGCCTTTCCTTCTATGACTGGTATTGCGACCTGCCGCCGGCCAGCCCCCAGACCTGGGGCGAACAGACCGACGTGCCCGAAAGCGCCGACTGGTACAATGCGGGCTTCTTGCTGCTCTGGGGCTCCAACGTGCCGCAGACGCGCACGCCGGATGCGCATTTCTATACCGAGGCGCGTTATCGCGGCACCAAATCGGCGGTCATCAGCCCCGACTATTCCGAGGCCGCCAAGTTCGGCGATATCTGGCTGGCCCCGAAACAGGGCACCGATGCGGCGCTCGCCATGGCCATGGGGCACGTGATCCTGCGCGAGTTCCACCTCGACCGCCAGTCCGACTATTTCACCGATTACATCCGCCGCTATTCCGACATGCCGATGCTGGTGCGCCTGGAAGAGCGCGACGGCCGTCTTGTGCCGGGCCGGATGCTGCGCGCGGCCGATTTCGACGACAGCCTGGGCCAGGACAACAACCCCGAATGGAAAACCATCGCCCTTGACCTCAAGACCGGCAATCCGGTTGCGCCCAATGGTTCGATCGGCTTCCGCTGGGGCGAAAAGGGCGAATGGAACCTTGAACAGAAATCCGGCGGCAAGGATGTCGAGCTGGCGCTGTCGCTGGTTCTGGACGAAGACCATGACGATGTGGTCGGCGTGGATTTCCCCTATTTCGGCGGCGCCGCGACGGAAAACTTCACCAAGACGGACCACCCCGAGATCCTTACCCGCAATCTGCCGGTGAAAAAGCTGAAGCTGGCTGATGGCGAGGCTTGGGTGACCACGGTGTTCGATCTGTTCTGCGCCAATTACGGCCTCGATCGTGGCCTTGGCGGCGATTTCGTGGCGGGCAGCTATGACGACGACACGCCCTTTACCCCGGCCTGGGCCGAAAAGGTTACCGGTGTGCCGCGCGACCGCATCATCACGGTCGCCCGCGAATTTGCCCTGAACGCCGAAAAGACCGAAGGCAAGTCGATGGTCATTCTGGGGGCTGGTCTGAACCACTGGTACCACATGGACATGGCCTATCGCGGCATCATCAACATGCTGGTGATGTGCGGCTGTATCGGCAAATCCGGTGGCGGCTGGTCGCATTATGTGGGCCAGGAGAAACTGCGCCCGCAGACCGGCTGGACCCCGCTGGCCTTTGCGCTGGATTGGTCGCGCCCGCCGCGCCACATGAACGGCACGTCGTTCTTCTATGCGCATACCGACCAGTGGCGTTACGAAACCCTGAAGACCGAGGAAATCCTTTCCCCGATCGCCCCCGAGGGCGACTGGAAAGAGGCCAGCATGATCGACCTGAACATTCGGGCCGAACGCATGGGCTGGCTGCCAAGCGCACCCCAACTGAGGAAAAACCCGCTCGAGGTTGCACGCGAAGCCAGCGAGGCCGGCAAGGAGATCCCCGACTATGTTGCCCAGCAACTGAAATCGGGCGATCTGGAAATGTCCTGCGAGGATCCGGACGCACCCGACAACTGGCCGCGCAACATGTTCGTGTGGCGCTCGAACATCCTGGGGTCCAGCGGCAAGGGGCATGAATATTTCCTCAAGCACCTGCTGGGGACCGACAACGGTGTGATGGGCAAGGATCTGGGCGAGGAAGGCCGCCAGAAGCCGATCGAGGCCCGCTGGCATGACGAGGCGCCCAAGGGCAAGCTGGACCTTCTGGTGTGCATCGATTTCCGCATGTCCACCACGGCGGTCTATTCCGACATCGTGCTGCCGACGGCATCATGGTACGAAAAGAACGACCTCAATACCAGCGACATGCACCCCTTCATCCACCCGCTGCAGGCGGCCGTGGATCCGGCCTATGAATCGAAATCCGACTGGGAGATCTTCAAGGCGATCGCCCGCAAGTTTTCGGAAATCGTGCCGGGATATCTGGGCGAGGAAACCGACATTGTCGCATTGCCGGCCCAGCATGACAGCCCGGCCGAGCTGGCCCAGGATCAGGTGCGCGACTGGAAAAAGGGCGAATGCGATCTGATTCCCGGCAAGACCGCGCCGGCCTTCATCCCCGTCACCCGCGACTATCCCAACCTGTACAAGCGGTTCACCTCGGTCGGCCCGCTGCTCAACAAGCTGGGCAATGGCGGCAAGGGGATCGGCTGGAACACCGATGTCGAGATCGAGCACCTGAAGGAACTGAACGGTGTCGTGACCGAAAAGGGTGTCAGCGAGGGCCTGGTCAAGATCGAGACCGATATCGATGCGACCGAGGTCATATTGATGCTGGCCCCGGAAACCAATGGCGAGGTTGCCGTCAAGGCATGGGATGCGCTGGGCGATCACACCGGGCGCGATCACACCCATCTGGCGCGTGCCCGCGAAGACGAAAAGATCCGTTTCCGCGACATCGCCGCACAGCCGCGCAAGATCATCAGCTCGCCCACATGGTCGGGAATCGAAAGCGAGGAGGTCAGCTATAACGCCGGCTATACCAACGTCCATGAATTGATCCCCTGGCGCACGCTTTCGGGCCGCCAGCAGCTGTATCAGGATCACCTGTGGATGCGTGCCTTTGGCGAAAGCCTGGTGACATGGCGCCCGCCTGTCGATCTCAAGACCATCACCACCGAGGTCAACAGCTCGGCCGCCTCGAACGAGCCGCATGTGGTGCTGAACTTCATCACGCCGCACCAGAAATGGGGCATTCACTCCACCTATTCCGACAACCTGTTGATGCTGACGCTGAACAGGGGCGGGCCGGTCGTGTGGATTTCCGAGGTCGATGCCAAAAAGGCCGGGATCAAGGACAACGACTGGGTCGAGGCCTACAACATCAACGGTGCCCTGACCGCACGCGCGGTGGTCAGCCAGCGGATGAAGGAAGGCACCCTGTTCATGTATCACGCCCAGGAAAAGATCGTGAACACGCCGGGCTCGCAAAAGACCGGCCTGCGTGGCGGGATCCACAACTCGGTCACCCGGGCGACCATCAAACCAACCCATATGATTGGCGGCTACGCCCAGCAATCATACGGGTTCAACTATTACGGCACTGTCGGGTCCAACCGCGATGAATTCGTGATCGTCAGAAAACTGACCAAGGTCGACTGGCTCGACAAGCCCGCCAAAACGGAGGCAGCAGAATGAAAGTCCGCGCACAAATCGGCATGGTGCTGAATCTCGACAAATGCATCGGGTGTCACACCTGTTCCGTCACCTGCAAGAACGTCTGGACCTCGCGCGACGGGGTCGAATACGCCTGGTTCAACAACGTCGAGACCAAACCCGGCATCGGCTATCCCGATGACTGGGAAAACCAGAAACGCTGGAACGGCGGCTGGACGCGCACGCGCGGCGGCAAGCTGGTCCCACGTCAGGGGGCGAAATGGCGGATCCTTGCAAATATCTTTGCAAACCCGAACCTGCCCGAGATCGACGATTACTATGAACCGTTCGATTTCGACTATGACCACCTGAAATCCGCCCCCGAGATGGAGGCCTTTCCGACAGCGCAGCCGCGTTCCAGGATTTCGGGTGAGCGCATGGAAAAGATCGTCCACGGCCCCAACTGGGAGGAAATCCTGGGCGGCGAGTTCGAAAAGCGTGGCAAGGACTACAATTTCGAAGGCGTGCAGAAGGAAATCTATGGCGAATACGAAAACACCTTCATGATGTATTTGCCACGCCTGTGCGAGCATTGCCTCAACCCCACCTGCGTGGCCTCGTGCCCGTCGGGTGCGATCTACAAGCGCGACGAGGACGGTATCGTGCTGATCGACCAGGAGGCGTGCCGCGGCTGGCGCATGTGTGTTTCGGGCTGTCCCTACAAGAAGATCTATTACAACTGGGAAAGCGGAAAATCCGAAAAATGCACCTTCTGCTATCCGCGCATCGAAAGCGGCATGCCGACGGTGTGTTCGGAAACCTGCGTCGGGCGCATCCGCTATCTGGGCGTGATGCTGTATGACGCCGACCGCATCAAGGAGGCAGCAGCCGTCGAAGGCGAACAGGATCTGTATGATGCCCAGCTGGGCGTGTTCCTCGACCCCAACGACCCCGAGGTTCAGGCCGCTGCCCTGCGCGACGGCGTGCCCCAGGACTGGATCGACAGTGCCAAGAACTCGCCGGTGTGGAAGATGGCGATGGACTGGAAGATCGCCTTTCCGCTGCACCCCGAATATCGCACGCTGCCGATGGTCTGGTACATTCCGCCGCTTTCGCCAATCCAGAATGCGGCCGAGGCCGGCAAGATCGGTGTCGATGGCGAGGTGCCCGATGTCAAATCGCTGCGTATCCCGGTGCGCTATCTGGCCAACATGCTGACAGCCGGCGACGAGGAACCCATCGTCAAGGCGCTGGAACGGATGCTGGCAATGCGTGGCTACATGCGGGCGAAAACCATCGACGGTGTGGTGGATCTGGGCATCGCCCAACGGGTCGGTCTGACGCCGGCGCAGATCGACGAGATGTACAAGATCATGGCGCTGGCCGATTACGAAGACCGCTTTGTCGTGCCCACCACCCATCGCGAGCTGACCGAAGACGCCTATGACCTGCGCGGCGGCTGCGGCTTTACCGATACCAACCAGTGCTCGACCGGCACTGGCGGGGGCAAGCTGTTTGGCAGCCGCAAGTTCGTGGTTCCGACCGGGGGGGCACGCTGATGTCTGTCCAGGTGAAAACCTTCAAGGCACTGTCCGCGCTGCTCTGCTATCCCAGCGAAGAGCTGCGCGCGGCTGCGCCCGAGATCGGCGCGATACTGGAGGCCGAGGCGATCCTTTCGCCATCGGCCCGGGCATCGCTGAGGCCGCTTCTGCAAGAGATGGCCGAGCTTGATCTTTACGATCTGCAGGAACGTTTCGTGCTGTTGTTCGACCGTTCGCGCACGCTCAGCCTCAACCTGTTCGAGCATGTGCATGGCGAAAGCCGCGATCGTGGCCCGGCCATGGTGGACCTGCTGGAAACCTACCGTGCCGGCGGTTTCGATCTGGTCAGCACCGAGCTGCCCGACCATCTGCCGATCCTGCTGGAATATCTTTCCACCCGTCCGCTGGAGGAGGCGCGCGAGATGCTGCTGGATGCAGGCCACATCATTGCGGCCCTGGCGGAACGCTTGCAGCGGCGTGAAAGCTCTTACGCGGCGGTGTTTGCGGCTTTGGCAGAATTTGCCGGGATCGAGAAATCGTCCGAGCTGGTGCAGGAGCTGCTGAAGGTGGACGAGGACGACCCCGAAGACCTTGCCGCACTTGATGCCGTCTGGGCCGAGGCCGAAATCACCTTTGGCCCCGACCCCAATGCAGGATGCCCGGTCACACGCGACGTGCTGGCCAAAATGGACCCCGTCATCAACCAGCCGCCCGCGGCTGCCGCCCAGGAATAAGGAGGCGACAATGAACCAGTTCTTTTTCGGAACTTACCCCTATATCGCGTTGACCGTGTTGCTGGTCGGCTCGATCGCCCGCTATGAACGCGACCCCTATACATGGAAATCCAGCTCCAGCCAGCTGCTGCGGCGCAAGCAGTTGATGTGGGGCTCGATCCTGTTCCATGTCGGGGTGCTTGTGGTGTTCTTCGGCCATTTCTTTGGCCTGCTGGTGCCGATCAAGGTCTATGAATTCTTTGGCATCGAGGCAGAGGCCAAGCAGCTTCTGGCGGCTGTTGCCGGGGGTGTATTCGGGTCGATTGCGCTGATTGGCGCCCTGATCCTGGCGCATCGCCGCCTGACGGATCCGCGTATTCGCGCGACCTCCAGCTTTGCCGACACCGCCATCCTGCTGGTGCTGATCGTGCAGCTGGCGCTGGGGCTGATCTCGGTGCCGTTCTCGCTGGCCGAGCTGTCCGATGGCGGTGTGGTCAAGTTCATGGCCTGGGCCAACGGCATCTTTACCTTTGACCCCAAAGCGGCCAGCTACATCAAGGATGTGGATCTGATCTTCAAGCTGCACATCGTGCTGGGTCTGACCATCTTCATCCTGTTCCCGTTCACCCGCCTTGTGCACATGCTCTCGGCGCCGGTGCGCTATATCTGGCGGCCCGGCTATCAGATCGTGCGCACACGGCGCAAGAAGGCGTAACGATCATGGGCAATCCTCTCATGCCGGCCGTCACTGTCAACGGCCAGAAAATCCCCTCGGCGGCAATCGCCGCCGAGGCCCAGAACCACGCCGCGCCAAAGGGCAAGCCGGGCCTTGCCTGGCGGGCGGCGGCGCGCGCTCTGGTCGTGCGCGAGCTGCTGTTGCAGGCAGCAACCAGGGCCGGTGTCACCGCCACGCCCGAGAAACTGGACGAAACCCGTATCGAGACCGAGGAAGACGCCCTGATCCGCGCCTGGCTGGAACAGGCGCTGGAAATTCGGGAAATCACCGAGGCCGATATCACGCGGGCCTATCAGGCAAACCCGGCGCGCTATCGTTCGCCCGACCTTTTCGAAGCGTCGCACATCCTGCTGGCGGCCAAGCCCAATGATGCCGAAGCGCGTGAAGCCGCGCGCGAGGCGGCCGAGGGCTTGTTGCAGACCCTGCTGGAGAACCCCGACCGTTTTGCCGAGCTTGCCCGCAAGAATTCGGATTGCCCCTCGGGCCAGAATGGCGGCCAGCTTGGCCAGCTTCGGGCCGGCGACACGGTGGCCGAATTCGAGGCGGCGCTGAGAACGCTGGAAGTCGGGAAAATCGCGCCCGAGCCGGTGGAAAGCCGTTTCGGCATCCACGTCCTGCGTCTGGATCAGCGGGCCAGCGGCAAGACCTTGCCCCTTGAGGCCGTGCGCGACCGTATCCGCGAAGACCTGGAAAAGGCCGCATGGGCAAGTGCCGCGCGCGACCTGGTCAACGAGCTGGTCAATGCCGCCGAGATCGAAGGGATCGATCTGAAAGGGCAAAGCCACATGAACTGACTGTCGCGGGGCATCCGTCATGGCGGGTGCCCCATCAGAATGCCTAGGCCACAGGGTCGCCTTCGTTCACGAACGTTTGGCGGCCCTATGTCTTGCAGGACGGGTTGCCGAATTTGCTGGTGCAGCGATTTTCGGTGCAGGCCTTGATCTTGCCGGCCCGACGCTCCGCGTTGATGTCATAGGTTTCGACGGCCATGTAGGGCACGGGAACAAGTATCTTGCCCTGCGTGCATTGCGTTGTGCTTCCCGTGGTCGTGCAGGTGATGTTTCCATCCGGTCTGGATTCATAGCGCGTGCGCATCACCACGTGATCCTTGTATACAGGGGGGATCTTTTGCAGCCATTTCGCCTTGCAGATCTGGCGTTCCTGTCTGAATTCCGGTGTTCCGCATCCCGCAAGGGTGGCGGCAACAAGCAACAGCCCGATTTTCAGGATGATCCGATCTGGCATGACAACATTTCCCCGTAACAGCACCATGGGGCGTTGAGCCGCCCCTTTGAACCCTACCGTATCGGGCAGGTCTGACGTGCGCAATCCCCGTCGGGGCTGTGGGGTGGGCGGGGTGACTGACGGTTGGCAGTGCTCGCGCTTGCGTGTTAGCGTCATTCCCTGACGAACGAATAAACACAGGGCATCTGAATAATGGACAGCATTTCCCAAGGCCTGTTTCAGGCTTTCCGCCTGGTTCTGACACTGGATCCCGACCTTTACCGGATCATGGCCCTGTCACTGCGGGTGACGCTGACGGCGGTCGTCATTGCTGCGGCCATCGGCCTGCCGCTGGGGGCCTGGCTGGCGGTCAATCGCTTTCGCTATCGGCGTCTGACGATTGCGGTGCTCAACGCCTTCATGGGGCTGCCGCCGGTGGTCGTGGGGCTGTTCATCTACATGCTGCTGTCGCGCTCGGGGCCGCTTGGGGTGCTGGGGCTGCTGTTTACCCCGACCGCGATGATCATTGCACAGGCCATCCTGATCACGCCGCTGATTGCCTCGATCGCCCATCAGGCAATTCGTGATCTTTGGGCCGAGTATCATGACCTGCTGATTTCGCTCAACGCCACGCGGGTGCAAAGGATCAAGGCCCTGCTGTGGGACGGCCGGCGCGCCTTGCTGACCGCGACGCTGGCCGGTTTCGGTCGTGCCATCGGCGAGGTGGGGGCGATCATGATCGTGGGCGGCAATATCGAATATTCGACCCGGGTGATGACCACCGCAATCGCGCTTGAGACCAGCAAGGGCAATCTGGCCTTTGCGCTGGGTCTGGGCATCGTGCTGATCGGTTTGGCGGTGCTGGTCAATCTGGGCATCCACTGGCTGGGCCGGACCGAGCGCGCCAGCAACTGGTGAGTCGCATCCGCTGTATCCCCGGGGTTGGGGTATGGGCGCGGCCGGGACATTCTGGGCAGCCCAGGGCAGGGCGCGGGCGCGGTCATGGACATAATGTCCAGCGCCGGCGCGAGATGTGTGAATTTTTTGTGACGGCTCGCGAATTTTCTTGGCAGGCCAATGTATTTGTGGGCATTTTTCTGATGGGGCCCGTTCCTGCAACGGGCATGCCGGAACAACAGGAACACAAGTGATTGTCCAGCATTCTGGAAGCTCTGACCGCCGATGAAGTAGCACCCGTTGCCGAGGCCGGGGGCGAGTCGATCCTGCCGCTCAGGCTGGAAGGGGTGGTTGCACGCATTCGCGGCAAGACGCTGATTGGGCCCATCGACCTGACCATCGGGCATCATGGGCTGACCATTGTCATGGGGCCGAACGGGTCGGGCAAGACGACCCTGCTGCGCCTCATGCACGGGCTGCAACGGGTCTCGAAGGGCCGCGTGAGCTGGAGCCTGCCCGAGGCTGCCGTGCGGGCGCGCCAGGCCTATGTTTTCCAGACCCCGATCATGATGCGCCGCTCGGTTGTCGATTGCATTGCCTATCCGTTGATCCTGCACGGTGTTGCCAAACCCGAGGCGCGCGCGCGCGCTGCCGACTGGGCCCGGCGGATCGGTCTGGGCCATGTTTTGAACCAGCCGGCACCGGTGTTGTCGGGCGGTGAAAAGCAGAAGCTCGCCCTTGCCCGCGCCCTGATCCGGCGCCCCGATATCCTGTTTCTGGACGAACCCTGCGCCAATCTCGACGGCAGCGCCATGCGCGATATCGAATCGATCCTGATGCAGGCCAGACAGGCCGGCACCCGCATCGTCATGGCGACCCATGACATGGGGCAGGCGCGGCGCCTCGCATCCGATGTGCTGTTCATGTATGGCGGCAAGGTGCATGAAGCCGCGCCCGCCGCCGCGTTTTTCAACAAACCGCAAACCATGGAGGCACAGGCCTTCATCAAGGGAGACATCGTGGAATGAGACGTTTTCTGAGGCTGTTGGCAATATCAATGGCGGCCGCATTGTTCGCGGGCACAGCACCCGCCGAGACCATGAAGATGGCGGTCACGACATCATTCGAAAATTCGGGGCTGGGCAAGGTGCTGTTGCCCGAGGTGAAAAAGGATCTGGGGCTGGATGTAAAGCTGCTGGTCGTTGGTACCGGCGCGGCGCTGCGGCTGGGGGCCAATGGCGATGTCGATGCGGTTCTGGTGCATGCGAAAGGCGCCGAGCTGAAATTCATGAAGCAGGGCCACGGGCTGCATCGCCGGCTGATCATGTACAATGATTTCGTGCTGATCGGCCCGAGCGAAGACCCGGTCGGCATCAAGAAGGCCAGGACGGCGGCCGAGGCGTTGAAGATGATCGCCGCCGCGAAATTTCCCTTTGTCAGCCGCGGCGACGACAGCGGCACCAACAAGAAGGAACTGGCGCTGTGGAAAGAGGCGGGCTTTGACAAGGCCGATCTCAGGGGCTCGTGGTATCGGGCTGCAGGGGCCGGCATGGGGGCAACGCTGAACGTTGCCGCCGGCATGAACGCCTATACCATGTCCGACCGCGCCACCTGGCTGAAATTCGGCAACAAGCGGGATCTGGCCCTGCTGTTTGCCGGCGATCCCAAGCTGTTCAACCAGTATACGTTCATTCCGGTAAATCCGAAAACGCATCCCGGCGTGAGAACCGATCTGGCGCTGAAACTGGAAGACTGGCTGACCAGCCCGAAGGCGGCAAAATTGATCAACGGTTATCGGATCAAGGGTGAAAAGCTGTTCACCTTCAATGCCAAGCCGGCGCCGGAATAGAACATCACCAGAGATGCGCAACATCAAAAGGGGGCTTTGCGGCCCCCTTTTGATGTTGTCGGCCTGTTGATGCTGGCTGCGGTCTCTCGTGGGGTCAATCCAAATTCAATGATACGGATTACGATTTCACCCCTCTAACCCACGGGTTGGGCCGTTTCCACGAGTCTGACGAAAAAGCTGGCGCCGATGGGCGAGACCTCGTCGTTGAAATCGAATTCGGGGTGGTGCAGCCCCGCGCCCTCGCCGGTGCCAAGGCACAGGAACGCTCCCGGCCGTGCCTCCAGCATATAGGCGAAATCCTCGGCGCCCATGGTGGGGGGGATGTCGTCGGTCACCAGCTGTTCGCCCGCAACCTCGCGCGCGACCTTCAGGGCGAATTCGGTTTCCGCCGGATGGTTGACCGTGGGTGGATAGCCATAGTGATAGTTGAGCTTTGCCTCGCCCCCCAGCGCGGTGGCGATATTGGTCACGATCCTTTCCATGCGCGCGACGATATCCGCCTGGGTTTCCTTGCGCACGGTGCGCACGGTGCCCTGCATGAAGGCCGTGCCGGGGATGATGTTGTGCGTCGTGCCGGCATCGATGCGGGTGACCGAAATCACCGCGCTGTCGATGGGATCCACATTGCGGCTGACGATGGTTTGCAGGGCTTGGGCGATCTGCACCGCGATCATCACCGGATCAACAGACGTGTTGGGCATGGCGGCGTGTCCGCCCTTGCCGGTGATGTCGATCTGGAACTCGTCGGCCGCCGCCAGCAGCGGGCCGGGGCGCGTGCCGATCAGCCCTTCGGGCATTCCGGGGAAATTGTGGATGCCGAAAACCTGTTTGATGGCGAAATCATCCATGATACCGGCCTTGACCATGGCCTCGCCACCGGCGCCGCCTTCTTCGGCGGGCTGAAAGATCAGCGCCACGCGGCCCTTGAAATTGCGCGTCTCGGCCAGATAGCGCGCGGCCCCAAGCAGCATGGCCGTGTGCCCGTCATGGCCGCAGGCATGCATGACCCCCTGGTTCCGGCTTTTGTGGGGGCGGTCGGGAATTTCGGTGATGGGCAGGGCATCCATGTCGGCCCGCAGGCCGATGGTGGGGCCGTCGCCCCGCCCGTTGATGATGGCAACAAGGCCGGTTTCCGCGATGCCGTCATGGATCTCGTCAACGCCGAATTCGCGCAGCCGTTCGATCACGAAGGCGGCGGTTTCGTGCAGTTCGTAGCCCAGCTCGGGGTTGGCGTGCAGATGCCTGCGCCAGGTCTTCATGTCGTCGTGAAACTCGGCAATGCGGTTGATGATCGGCATTTGCGTGGACTCCCCTGATCTGTCGTCATTATGCTGGCACCAAATTCACCCATTTTGACCGGATGGACAATGCCAAATCACAACCCTGACCAGAAAACGACCGTGGAACGTGACGGCGAACTTGCGCGCCTGCTGGAAATCATGCGTCGCCTGCGCGACCCCGACACTGGCTGCCCCTGGGATATCGAGCAGGATTTTCACTCGATCGCGCCCTATACGCTGGAAGAGGCCTATGAGGTGTTCGACGCGATCGAGCGCGAGGCCTGGGATGAACTTGAGGGCGAGCTGGGCGATCTGCTGTTGCAGGTGGTCTATCACGCCCAGATGGGGGCCGAGGCGGGGTTGTTCGACTTCCACTCCGTCGCGCGGCGGATTTCCGACAAGATGATCAGCCGACACCCGCATGTTTTCGGCAATGAGAGCCGCGACAAGACTGCGGCGCAACAAACCGCCGACTGGGAACGCATCAAGGCGGCCGAGCGCGCGGGCGCCCGCAAGGCGGGTGTGCTTGATGACGTGGCACTGGCCCTGCCGGCGCTGACGCGGGCGGTCAAGTTGCAAAAGCGGGCGGCGCGTGTGGGGTTCGACTGGCCCGATACGGGGCAGGTGGTTGACAAGATCACCGAAGAGGCCCGCGAACTGGTCGAGGCGCGCGACAGCGGCGATACCGCCCATCTGCACGAGGAGTTCGGCGACCTGCTGTTCGTGATGGCCAATCTCGCGCGCCATCTGAACATCGACCCCGAGGCCGCGCTGCGCGATGCCAACGCAAAATTCACGCGGCGTTTCGGCGAAATCGAACGCCGCCTTGCCGCGCAGGGGCGCAGGCCCGAGCAATCCGATCTTGCTGAAATGGATGCCTTGTGGAATGCAGTGAAGGAAGGCGAAAAATAAACCTAGTGTTTTGATCAGGTATTGACTTGACTGAAATACTCAGGTTTAAGATTCGCATCTCAAACACCCACAGCGGAGGCCCAAAACATGTTCTCACGGTTCCAATCATTCGTCCTTGCCGGTGCGATGGCATTGACACCCCTTGCCGCACAGGCGGCCGAGGTCAATGTCTATTCCTACAGGCAGCCCGACCTCATCAAACCGCTGTTCGACGCCTTCACCAAGAATACCGGGATCAAGGTCAACGTGGCCTTCCTCAAGAAGGGCATGGTCGAAAAGCTGGTGGCCGAGGGCAAGCGCAGCCCGGCCGATGTGGTGCTGACCGTGGACATTGCGCGCCTTGCCGCGCTGGTCGATGCCGGGGTCACGCAGCCGGTGGAATCGCCCGTTCTCGAGGCCAACATTCCGGCAGGCTTTCGCGACAAGAACAAGCAGTGGTTCGGCCTGACATCGCGGGCGCGTGTCGTCTTTGCCTCGAAGGATCGGGTCAAGCCCGGCGAGATCACCACATATGAGGATCTGGCCTCGCCCAGATGGAAGGGGCGCATCTGCATCCGTTCGGGGCTGCATCCGTATAACCTGGCGCTGTTTTCGGCGATGATCGCCCATCACGGGCCGGATTACACCCGTGACTGGCTGAAGGGGCTGCGCGCCAATCTGGCACGCAAACCCCAGGGCAATGACCGCGGGCAGGTCAAGGCGATCTGGGCCGGTGAATGCGATATCTCGCTGGGCAATACCTATTACATGGGGGCGATGCTGAAAAAGCCGGGCCAGCAGAAATGGGCCGATGCCGTCAAGATCATGTTCCCCCATTTCGAGGGCGCGGGCACGCATGTGAACCTGTCGGGCATGGCAATGACCAAGGCCGCCCCGCACAAGGACGAGGCGCTCAAGCTGATGGAGTTCCTGTCCTCGCCGGCCGCGCAGGAAATCTATGCCGAGGTCAATTTCGAATATCCCGTGAACCCCGCGGCCAAGGTCTCGGATCTGGTGGCGTCCTGGGGCAGTTTCACGCCTGATGACGTGGATCTGATGAAGCTGGCAACATTGCGCAAGACCGCGCTGAGACTGGTCGAAGAGGTGAACTTCGACCACTGAGGCGAAATTTCCAGGGTCGGAAAATGAAGGTGGACAAGGCGCGTGTTCTTGTCCACCTTCTGCTTTTGGAAAACCTGTCCTGAGGGCCTCCCATGACACAAAAGATCATCATCGACACCGATCCGGGGCAGGATGACGCCGTGGCCATCCTGCTGGCGCTGGCCAGCCCGGAAATCGAGGTTCTGGGCATCACCGCCGTTGCCGGCAATGTGCCGTTGCCGCTGACGCAGCTGAATGCGCGCAAGATCTGCGAACTGGCCGGGCGGGCCGACATGCGGGTGTTTGCCGGCTGCGATGCCCCCATGCGCCGGGCGCTGGTCACGGCCGAGCATGTGCATGGGCGCACCGGGCTGGATGGCCCCGACCTGCCGGAACCGACCATGCCGCTGCAACAGGCACATGCGGTGGATTTCATCATCGACACGCTGCGCAGCCAACCCGCGGGCAGCGTCACGCTGTGCCCTCTGGGGCCGCTTACCAATATCGCCACCGCTTTCGCACGCGCCCCCGATATCGTGGGCCGCGTGCAGAGGGTCGTGTTGATGGGCGGGGCCTATTTCGAGGTGGGCAACATCACGCCGGCGGCCGAATTCAACATCCATGTGGATCCCGAAGCCGCCGATATCGTGCTGAAATCCGGGGTCGAGATCGTGATGATGCCGCTGGATGTGACGCATCAGGCGCTGACCACACGGGCGCGGATCAGGGCCTTTCGCGAGATGGGTACTCGGGTGGGCACGGTTGTCGCCGAGCTGACCGATTTCTTCGAGCGCTTTGATGTGGAAAAATACGGCTCGGAAGGGGCGCCGCTGCATGACCCCTGCGTCATCGCCTGGCTGTTGCAGCCAGAGCTGTTCGAGGGCCGGCATGTGAATGTCGAGATCGAGACGACCTCGCCTCTGACACTGGGCATGACGGTGGCCGACTGGTGGGGCGTTACCGACAGGCCGCCAAATGCTACATTTATCGGCAAGGTCGATGCCGACGGGTTTTACCGCCTTCTGACCGAGCGGCTGGCGCGGTTATAGGCGCTTGAGTGCGCGCAGAGTTGATCCATTGCATCCAGGCGGAGGGGGATGAATCGTGAAATTTCAAGAGAAGGCCGTTTCGCCTGCAACCCGCTCCCAAAGGGTGTTTCCCCGGTCGTGGCGTCGTCTTGCGATCGGAGTCATCGCTTTGTTGGCGGGGGCAGTCGTCACCGTCAGCACGTTGCAGGCCGGTCAGGTGGGAAGCGTAGAGCAAAACCCGCCCGTTTGTTCCGCCTATACCGAATTCCTGAAGGGCGGGCAGCCTGAAGATATTTCAAAATGCTCGGAGCTGGGCAGGTTTTTGATGCGCAATGCGGACCTTTATCCGCTGCGGTTTCTCATGGAGTATCAGAAAGTTTTTTCGACGTATTCCGCTTACGACGTGTTGATCAGGGGATTGATTATCACGATGGAAGGAGACGCGAAGAAGGCGTTTTTCATATTGGATGTAGCCAATACGACCACGGTTGCCGCATACACCAAGGCAGGAGACGATGACAGAGCTATTGTCTATGGGGCGCTGATCTTGCGCCTGAAGCTGCTGGCCCTTCGCGCCGCTCTTGGCGACCACGCTTCGTTTCTCGACACCTTTCCCGGAGTTGATTTTACCGCTCTGATTGGGCCCCTGTATGCGGTTTTCGACCAGAATCCCGGGCGCCCCGATATCGACCTGATCTGTCTGTTACGCACGGATAATATTCGCGTCCCCCTCCGCCAGGTCATTTCATCAAAACGGTTCCTGTCCTGTGTCAGCACCTCGGAAATGCGTTACCCGTATCGTTGATGTGCCCGCGTTTGGGCATCGTGGCGGGGGGCGCTACCCCCGTCGTTGCGCGACTCCCCCGGCATATTTGCGCAAAGAAGAAGCGTTCAGGCGCTGACCATCAGGCGGGTCAGGCCGTGAAAGTGATAGCGGTCGGCATATTCGGGCTGTGCGGCCAGTTTCAGGTGCGGCAGGCGCGCAAACAGGATGGGCAGCGCGATGGTCATTTCCAGGCGCGCCAGCGGGGCGCCGATGCAGAAATGTGCGCCGGCCCCAAAGGCCAGATTGGCCGGGCCATCACGGCGGGGTTTGAAGCTGTCGGGATCGTCATAAGCGGCCGGGTCGCGGTTTGCGGCCCCCAGCAGCAGGGCGATTTCGTCGCCGCGGGTGAATTTGTGGCCGCTGATTTCGATGTCCTCATAAACATGGCGCGTGAACATGTGCAGCGGCGGATCGAGGCGCAGCAGTTCCTCGGCCGTGGCGGCGATGTTTTCGGCACTCAGCAGCGGCGCGGGCGGCTGGTCCAGTTCCAGCAGGCATTTCACGCCATTGCCGATCGCATGCACCGTGGCCTCGTGCCCGGCGTTCAGCAGCAGGATGGCGGTAGTGATCAGCTCGTCGCGGGAAAGTTTCTCGCCCTCTTCCTCGGCCCGGATCAGGGCGCTGAGCAGGTCGTCGCGCGGGGCCTTGCGGCGCTGTTCGATATAGCCCGCCATGAATTCGGAAAAAGCCTGCGTCGCGGCGACGGCGCGGGTTTCGGTGTCGCGGTTGCGGTTGGCCTGATACATGGCCACCATGTCATGTGACCATTTCAGCAACTGGTCGGACATGTCCTCGGGCACGCCCAGCAGGCGCGCGATGATGATGACCGGAATCTTTTCGGCAAATGCCGTCAACAGGTCGAACGGGCCCGCGGGAAAGGCGTCGATCAGTTGATGGGCAAGCGTTTCGATATCAGGCGCCAGCGCATTGATGCGGCGGCTGGTAAAGGCCCGGACGACAAGGCCGCGCAGGCGGGTATGCGCGGGCGCCTCAAGCTCCAGCATCGAGCGGGATTCGAAATCCATGAAGGGGCGCAGGTGGTCGGCAACGGGCGCGCGCCGCTCGGGCGGGATCTCGCGCCCAAGCCGGCGGTCGCGCAGCAAGGCGTTGACCAGCGCGTGGCTGGTGGCACAGGGCAGGTTGTATTCACGCCACAGGAACAGCGGCCCCTGCGCCCTTGTGCGGTGGTAAAAGGGGTAGGGGTCGTTGACGAATTCCGCCTCGGTCGGATCCTGCGAAAAGATTTCCACGCCGCGGCCTCAGTCGGTGCCGCGATAGGGTTCCACATATTGCAGCGCCATGTCCCAGGGGAAAAAGATCCAGGTGTCCTGGCTGACCTCGGTGATAAAGGTATCGACCTGCGAGCGGCCCTTGGGCTTGGCATAAACGGTGGCGAAATGCGCCTTGGGGAACATGCTGCGCACGACTTCAAGCGTCTTGCCGGTGTCCACCAGATCGTCGATGATCAGCACCCCGGTGCCATCGCCCAGCAGCGCAACATCGGGCGATTTGAGGATCGTGGCCTCGGTTTGTGTCTGGTGGTCGTAGGATTTCACGGAAATCGTGTCCACCGTGCGGATATCGAGTTCGCGCGCAACGATCATCGCGGGGGCCATGCCGCCGCGGGTGATGGCGACGACGGCCTTCCAGGCGCCATCATCCGGCCCCTGGCCGTCAAG
>WFQE01000072.1 GCA_015487165.1 Paracoccaceae bacterium
AAGGTGAGCGCATCTCAATCGACGACACACCGAAGCGCGCGAGGCTGAGACGTGGCGGATGAGATAAATGTCTGGCTGGATTGGTATGGCCTGCGCCAGATCGGTGTCCTGCGTTGCGCACCCGGTCGCGGGCGGAGAGCACGTGGGGGGCCATCGACCGGGCTGGCGTTTCAATCAGACGCCGTTTGACTTTCAATCGGTCGGGCTCGCGCTTTCAATTGGTCGGGTTTTTCGGCGTAGGCCATCGGCGGGATCTGGCGCGAGGCTGCAGCAGTTGGGTACGTCTCGGATAGAGGCATCTCGGCAGCCACGCACCGAGCGCGTTCCGTTGTTGCAAATTAGGGATAAACGGCTATCTGTGGGGAACGAAAAGGGAGAATGCTGAAGTGTCTACCGTGGTTTCCTAGGTTTTAGGAACTGTGAACGCGCCCCATAGCGCGGACCTTTCTGCGCATCAACTCGCCGCCTGCATTTCCAGCCTGGACACGATGCATGAGGCCTTGGGTCAAGTTTTCTCTTTCTTTACAGAGGTTAAGGTAGATCTCCAAGAAGCCTTCATTCAGGAGATGGGCATTGAAGACGGCGCAAAAACTGTAGCCGCATATCTTCAAACACAGTGCGCGAATCCCATCCCTCTCGCAGCATAAGCGTTTCTACATGAACACGCCCGCGCCTTCTGGCGCGTGGCGCCGGCATAGCGCACCACCATCGCCCGGGTGGTGTGGCCGATCACGGCCATGATCACTTCGTCCGACAGGCCCAGCGGGGCCAGGTCTCTGGCGCAAAGAAGGTCGTTCGGTCGGAATGGATTGCCAACTGTCGGTGGAGCCTCGTTCACACAGCGCAAGATCCACGGCAAAGATCGCAGGTTGCTACCATGGCGATTTGACCGATATAACAGGCTTTTCTATTTGATTTGACCGATACAGCGGTCTTTTTGTTGACAATGCCATCTGCCGGTGAAACTATGGCCCAAACACTAGGCACATCATACCGGCTTGCCTCATATGCAACGCATTCAGGGGTCTCTCATGCCCGCCAAACGAAAAAGAACATATGCACGCTACACGCTCGAAAGCCTTGCCCTGCTGGGCAAGATGATCCGCCTCGGCCGCAAGCAGCGCAAGATGACGGAACGGGAACTGGCCGAGCGCCTCGGCATTGCGCGAAGCACCCTGCAACTTATCGAAAAAGGCGATCCCAAAGTCGAGGTAGGGTTGATGTTCGAGGCCGCCGCCATCGTCGGCGTGAAGCTCTTCGACGCCGATGAGAAGGGGATTGCGGCGCTCTCCAGTCGGACAGACGACCGGATCGCGCTGTTACCCAAGCACGTCTACAAAACCGAAAAGCGGGTCAAGGATGAGTTCTGAACTGCCGACATACGACGAGGCCTTCGTCTGGGTCTGGCTGCCCGGAGCGACCGAACCGATCATCGCCGGGCGTCTTTACGCGCATGATGGGCTTGTAACCTTCAACTACGGCCAGAGCTATCTGGAACGGCCCGAGGCCATCCCGCTCTATCTGCCGGAGTTGCCCTTGCAGCCGGGTGAGTTGCCGTTACTCACCGGCCTCACCATGCCTGGCTGCATACGTGACGCCGCGCCGGATGCCTGGGGGCGGCGGGTGATCCTGAACCGCAGGTTTGGCACCAATAGCCGCGGCCAGGGCGGGCCTGACCTGACGGAATTGGCGTTCCTGCTGGAATCGGGCTCCGACCGAATCGGAGCCCTCGACTTTCAGCGCTCACCGAGCGTCTATGAGCCTCGCTCGCCGGTGAACGCGAGCTTCGAGGAACTGATCGAATCCGCACAGCGGGTCGAACAGGGAATCCCACTATCGCCCGAACTGGATCAGGCCCTGTATCACGGCAGTTCGATCGGTGGCGCGCGGCCAAAGGCCCTGATCGAAGACGGCCCGGTCAAGTACGTTGCCAAGTTCTCATCGTCCTCGGACACCTACAGCGTCGTGAAGGGCGAGTTTGTTGCCATGCGCCTTGCCGCGCTTTGCGGAATCAGGACCGCGCCGGTTTCCCTGGTCCATGCTTCGGGAAAGGATGTCCTGCTGGTCGAGCGTTTCGACCGCGTGAAAGCGGATAATGGCTGGCAGCGAAAGCTCATGGTTTCGGCCCTGACGATGCTCGGCCTCGACGAGATGATGGCCCGATATGCCAGTTATCAGGATCTGGCCGAGATCATCCGATACCGCTTCACCGACCCTTCAGCCTCCCTGAGGGAGTTATTCGCGCGAATCGTGTTCAACATCCTTTGCGGCAATACCGACGATCATGCTCGCAACCATGCCGCCTTCTGGGATGGTGAGATGCTGTCCCTGACACCCGCCTATGACATCTGCCCGCAGGGCCGTACCGGGCAGGAAGCTTCGCAGGCCATGCTGATTGCCGGGCGTGACCGGTCGAGCCGGCTTGCAACCTGCCTTGAGGCCGCGCATCACTTTCTTGTGGCGGATGACGAAGCCATTGCCATTGTGGAGGCCCAGCTTTGCTGCATCGCGGAGCACTGGGATGCAGTCTGTGATGAAGCTGCACTTTCCCAGACCGACAGAAACCTGTTTTCGGGACGGCAGTTCCTCAACCCCTACTGCCTTGAAGGGCTGGGCGAGAATGCGGTACTGAAGGAAACCTTCCTTGCTGCACGGAATGCGCTGACGTCCGGCGGCGGGCTCTGACCTTCGGGGGCTTGGTTTCAGGGGAGCAGGCAAGCAGATCTCGGGTTGGCTCACTCCGGCCCGGCGCCCTTCCGCGCTTCCTGTGCCATCATCGCGCGCGCTTTCTGTCGCGCAGCACCCGCATAGCGCACCACCATCGCCCGGCTGGTGTGCCCTGTCACGGCCATGATCAGCTCGTCCGACAGGCCCAAGGCCGCCAGTTCCGACGCGGTGGTGTGGCGCAGGGCGTGGATGTCGTAGTCTTCGGCGCCGATCTCCTTACGGACCTGCATCACCGCGTAAGCCGCGACGCGGTAGCTGAGCGGGAAGCCGTCTTCGGCCGCCACGATTGTGACTTTGCATGCAAAACTGACCCACCTTGGGGGGTAATTTGCATGCAAAACTGACCCCCCTGTTTTGTTAACATCCGCGTTTTTGGACGTGGAGAATGAGCAGGTGATATTGATCGAAAGTGCAGCGAAGATCCGGCGTTTAATTGTAAGCGCCACGAGCGCCCCATCCATTTC
>WFQE01000073.1 GCA_015487165.1 Paracoccaceae bacterium
GCCTCATGGTTGTCATTTCCACCGCCTTTTGTTGTTATCTGAGCGGTTTTCGCCGGCATGCCGGATTCTCTTGTTCTTTCCTTTCATTTCCTCTCTTTTCCTATCAGCGCGGAATACTTCGGAAGGTTTGACGCCAGACTTGCCCATTCCTTCCGGATTTTCGGTGGTTTCTTTCTGCATTCCTTCCGATTTCTTTCCGCCGGAAGGAAATTGGAAACTTTCAGAAATTTCGGTCCAGCGCCTCCATTGCCTCGCGGACTCGGGCGGGCGTCCTGTTCCCCGGGCAGTTCTCCAACAGCCAGGAATCGAGCCGGGCGACATAATCGGCATTATCGGCCAAACCGCGATGGCCACCTGCCTCGAGAATTTGCCGTTTCAATGCCACCAGCCGCTTGCGTTCTCGCTCGCGTTCGCGCGCTTCAATCCGGTCTCGTTTGCTTTTCAGGGCTACCAGCGCCTGTTCGGTGACCACCGGATGCATCAGGCGCAGCTTGTCGCCGCATCTGCATGGGCGCCAATTGTACAGCGGCGAAACCTCGCGCGAACACAGGTCTTTCCAGGTCGCGAGGTCGATCATCAGAAGCTTGGCCAACACGGCATCATCGGTCGGCAGAGTGCCGACGGGCGACTGGTTCTGGGCGATGAAGAACAGGTCAAGGCCATAGCCGCGAACCTCTGCGCTCGCCCGCAAACGGAAATCGCTGTTGAGCCAGCGGTTGAACCAGAACGGCACGAAATAATGGGTTTCAAGCCGTTCGTCGGGGGCGATGGGGTATTCGGGCAGGTCGGCGGTGTCATGGATCTGCGCGAGCAGGCGGCTCGTGATGGCACGACTCATGACATGTCTCCCATCTCTTGTTTTTTATGTGTATTGTTATTGTGCTCCCGAATTAATGTGTGTATATTTGAAGCCCGATGAAACTGGAATGGGACGAGGAAAAGCGGCAGCGAACCCTGCGCGAGCGCGGGCTGGATTTCGCCGACGTGGCGCGGCTGGATTGGGACCGGGCGGTGATCATTCCCGACACCCGGCGTGACTACGGAGAACCGCGCGAGGTGGCGATGGCGGAACTGGATGGCCGCCTGATGGTGGTCGCCTACACCGTCCGCGACGGTGCGCTGCGGGTTATCAGCTTCCGCAAGGCGAACCACAGAGAAAGGAAGGTATTCGATGACTTCACCGCGTGAACCGCTGATCGGCCCGGACGGTGAGGTTCGGGAGATCACGGCGGATGATCTGAAAAACGCCCGCCGGGGGCGGCCGCCCATGCCGCCCGAGGCCCGCAAGAAACGCGTCCAGCTGATGCTAGACCCGGACGTGGTCGAGAAGCTGCGCGCGGGCGGTCGCGGTGTGAGCACCCGCGTCAACGCCATCCTGCGCAAGGAGCTGGGCCTTACGGGATCATGACCATGCAGACCTACATCGCCTTGGTTCACAAGGACCAGGGAAGCGCCTGGGGCGTCAGTTTTCCCGACGTACCTGGTTGCTTCTCGGCGGCCGACCGCAGGGAGGACATCCTGCCCAGCGCGATCGCGGCGCTGGGCCTGCATCTGGACGGGCAGGACGCGCCCGAAGCGCGCGACGTGACCGAGATCGCGGCAGACCCGGAGTTCGCCGAAGAGCTCCGTGCCGGAGCCTTCCTCATTGAGGTTCCATACGACACCGCCTGAATGCCTGCCCTGCGCTGTCGCACTCTCAACCGAGCCAGCCGCCCCATTCCGGCGCAGGGCGGGTGCAGAACCCTTCCCATACGGTAGGCCCGCCGCGCTGCACCGGCGATATGTGGCGCCGCGAGGCGACGGTAATGGGAGGTGCCCGCCGCCGGTTTTCTCGAAGCCGGTCATGCCGACCTCCGCCCGTGTCTTGAATGGCACAGCATTTCCGGCCACAAGATCTTTCTGCTTGAGCGAGTCGCAGTAAACTTCCAACGTGTAAGCCATGGAACGCCGAGCAACATCACGCGACCTTCCCTGCCGATTTCCAGTTGAAGGCCGAGATCGGGCATTCCACGCCTTCCCGGTCGCAAAGCTCCTTGAGGGGGCCATACCAGCTGGCCGGAAACCGGCAGCCGCGCGACAGGACGTTGGAAATGGCCGTCTCACCGACGCCCAGCGCTTGGCGAAGACGCCTGCGGCCTATGCTTTCGATAATTTTCTCGGCATCGCTCATGAGGGCAAGAATATCCACAAAATGTGGATTCGTCAAATCCGCCAATCTTATGTTTGTTCACAATTTGTGTAGTGTATAACTAGAGCCATGGCTGAATCAGACAAATACCCACATCGAGAGATCGGCGAGCGCCTCCGTGCCATCCGGCGTCTGACGGGCCTGTCGGCCAAGGACTTCGCGGCCGAGTGCGGCTTTGGCGAAACCCAGTACGCCAACTGGGAAAGCGGCTATCGCCGACCCTTGCCCGAGAACGCCGCCGTGCTGGTCGACAAGTTCGGCGTGACCATGGACTTTATATACTTGGGCAGGGATATCACGTTGCCATACAATATAAGGAAAGAATTGTCGTCGAGTCCTTTGAAAAGCGGCCACAAAAAATCGAGGGGCAGTTCGGATTCGTGAGCCGCCTGGATCATTAAATCCAGCCGCCTTTGTTCATTCATTGCAACACCGTGAAAATGATCGGAGCGTTGAAACGGGCACCCGTTTCGATGGAAAATGTGGCGCGAGTAAGGCGACATCGCCTCTCGCAACGAGAGAACGCAGGAAATTTTCAGATTCCCGGTGCCAAGCGGCGCAAGATTGCCTGCCAGCCGCGTTCCACACTGTATTGTCCTCAGTGATTGGCGCCAAATTTCTCGATCCTTCTGCCCAAACCGCCCGGGAACCGGTCGATAGCGCGAATCACGCCCCGTTGACGTACGGCTGGGGCTTTGCCCTCTATCTGTATCTTCGCTTGCCGACAGGTCATCCGCTGGGTGATTCGCCTTGTCTTGTCATCCGTGAGTAATCTCTGGACTCATTTATACCCACAATATGTGGATTCACAAGCTTGACAATTCACAATTTGTGAATACCTTTGATGTGCATATGAAGGGAGACCACGCATGACCGTTCACCTCTTCCCGAGGCTTCCAATGTCCGAAGGCGCCGCTCGCGATGTGCTGGCCAATCCCCACCCCGGGCAATCGTCGCAGCTTCGCAGGCTGGCCTGGGCCACGCTGGCCACCCTTCGTTTCCAGGGGAATGACAGAAGATGCGCAACCGCTCCGGCTGATCTCCCGGCGCGCGCAGGTCGGGGGTCGCCTCTTCCCCCGGCGCGACTGACGGGCAGGCCCACCACCACTCACCCTCCAAGGCCTGCCCGTCACTTTTTTGCTGGCGGCGTGACAACGGAGCCAAAGCAGTGAACGCGAGAAAGGCCAGCAGGCAATCGTCCAGCGCGCCCGACGGAATAATAGGCCTTGGTGCGCCGGTGCTTGTGCGGCGCGCACCAAATGAGCCCGAGTTTCATGCCCGCGTTGTCGCGCGCACCTTTGGTCTGCCGCTTTTTGATGTTGAAACCGCTGATGGCGAGGTAATCCAAGGTCTGACGATTGTCAGGCTGGACGAAACCGCACTGGCCATTCGGCGTGTGATCGACGCGCTCGATAGCGACCAACGGCCCGTTTTCATCAGAAATTGCCGCACCTCGCGGAAACAACCCGAAAACACGCCGTTTGCGCGGCAAGATACTAGCAAAAACCAATGAAAAACAAAGATTTGTCGTCGGATGCCTGTTGACTGTGAAACACCGCTACGGCTGATGGAGGACGTGCCTGACACCACCGCGCTGGGTGCGCTGCTCGCTACCCTGGCTGCATTGCCGGCCGCCCAGCGCCTCGATGCCCTCAAGCGGGCGGTGATCAGGAACGCAGGACGATGGGACCTGCCGTCGGAATTTCCCGGCATCTACCGGCCGGCTCTGGTCTCGCTACAGGTGTTTGGAGTGCACGCAATGGCGGAAACGCTGGAGGAATTACCACAAAACTGGATGCGGGCGGCGCGGAACGTCCTTGCTGCCTGTGATTACAAGGAGGACGAAAATGGACGATACCGATACTGACAAGCCCAGGCGCGCCCCGACGCAGGCGGAAATCATGCGCGTTTTGTCGGCGGCGAAAAAGGCGGGGCTCGACGTTTCGGCCTACGCCGTGAGGGGACAGGAGATTCGCGTCGTCACCAAGGGAGGCGAAGCGCTGAGCGACCTGTTCGATGCAGTGGACTTCTCAAGTTGAA
>WFQE01000074.1 GCA_015487165.1 Paracoccaceae bacterium
CCCGAGGCGACGGCCTCCAGTTCGGCGTTCAGCTGCTTTTCGGCCGATGCGGCCGAGCCCGACAGGAACAGATCTCCTACCGGGCCTTCGATGGCATTTTCCCAAAACCGCCGGCGGTCCACCGTCTTGCGGATTGATTCTGCCACCTGGTCGCGGAAGCGGCCGACGAATTCGGCCAGCCTGCCATAGGCGGGCGGCAGCAGGCTTTCGATGCGGGCGCGCAGGATGCGGGCGATCACGGGCGCCGCCCCGCCCGAGGAAATTGCCACCACCAAGGGCGAGCGATCAACGACCGACGGCGTGATGAAATCGCAATATTCAGCCACATCGGCCACATTCGACAAAACGCCGTGTTCCTGTGCTGCGGCGTGCAAGGCCGCGTCGCGCGCCTCATCTTCGGATGCGCCATAGGCGATGGCCGCGCCCTTGATGTCGTTGCCCGACACGGGGCGGGGGATGTGGGTCAGGTTCTCGTGCCCCTCAAGCGGGTGGAATTCCTCGCTGAGGGTGTCGTTATACACCTCGACCAGCGCGCCGGCCTCCAGCGCGCGTTCCGCACGCCGCGCCGCGATGGTTCCGCCGCCGTCGATGACGACGCGTTTGCCCCGAATGTCGAGGAATATGGGAAGGTAGTCCATGTGCTCGGCCTCTAATCGTCTGTTTTCGGGGCTTTTTCCCGGCCCCATTTTGCCATTTCCTCGCCCAGCCGCGTTGCGCTTTCGGGATCAATATCGATGATCGTCAGCCGCCGGCCCTCGCGCCAGATCATGCGCAGCATGTTTAGGCCGTTGTGAAAATCGACATTTTGCAGCCGAACCCTGCGCCCAAAGGGCAGGATGTGTTCGGACAGTTCGGTTATGGTTTCGGTTTCATTTTCGTTTTCGTTATCCATGTCAGCCATATCGCAACCCACGTGTAAATGCGGCCTCAAGCCGCCATTCCCATTTTCGCGGAGTATCCCGATAATCGGGCTTGAGGTCGAATTCCAGAAACATCTGGCCCGACTCGCCCGCATGGGCGACAAGTTTTTCCAGTTCCTCGAAGGTGGTTACCTCGGGGTGGGCGATGATAAGATCACTCAGCTTTGCCATGTTCAACTTCCCTTTACTCTGTTGTGGAACCTGACGCGAAACAGCAGGCGGCGGCTTTCCGCGCTGGCGTCAGGGTCGAATCCGGTTCGATTATGCAGCACGTTGTTGCACAACACACCCTGTCCGGCCTTCATGCGGACTGTCAGCATCATGGGGTCATCCCCGTTAAGTATCTCCGTCAGCGCACGCACCGCAGCAGTGGTTTCCGGCGTGTCGCGCCAGCTTATCGAGCGGGTGCGCGCAGTATACCGCATCACCAGGCTGCCGTCCGGGTCGATCGAAAAGACCGGCCCGATGCTGACCGGGCGCAGCGTGCCGTCGGGTTCGCGGTTTTCGGGAATCGTCATTGCCTCGGGGTGCATGAGGGCCTTGATGTGCGCCGGATCGCGGTCGCGCAGGCGAATATAGGCAATTTCGGGGTCCAGCAACTGGTTGACGCCGCCATCCTCGGCCGGGCGCACGCAATGCAGCACCATTGCGCGGATGCGCTCATCCGGGCCGTTGTAATAGCCGTCGGTATGCCAGTTGATCGGACGGCGGGTGTAAGGGATGTATCCCCGCTGGCGTTCCGCCCTGCTGACTTGCAGGGCAACGATTCCCATCTCGCCTGCTGATCGATGACGCTCGGCGATTCGCAGGCCCATGGATTCGGCAAATGATCTGAGTTGCGCCCGAACCGAGTCGGAATCAGTGTTTGTGGCATCTGTTTCATAGAGGACCAGATTCGTTTTTCGGCAAGAATCTGCCAATTTTCGGCATTCAGATTCAGTCGGATTCGAGAGGTCGGATATGGTTACGGGCTGGGCCTGTAAAAACCGAGAATAATTGTCGAGTTTTTCCTCTCTCCAGGCAAGATATACCTTGTCATTTTGCAATGAAAACGGGCTATCAATATGATCTTGTGCGATTTTATCGGCCGTATGCATATTGATCTTCTCCGTTTGTCAACCGTGTGTCTCGGGGTGCCTGTGCCCTTACACCTACCCGAAATGACGCAGGGGCGAAAACCGGACACGTTTTGCTTTACATTCGCATATACTAATATATAAAACTCAACATGGGAAACACCAATTTGGTTTGGTCGGTGTTATGATAGGCGCCACGGGTACCGGATCAATAATGGCCTTCAGGGCTTCGTTTCGATGGCCCGATATTCCAAAGGCAGTCCGCACGGCCGTGACTGTTTGTAACAAGAGGGAGACAATGTCATGAAAGATGGCGAAACGGCAGACAAGAAGGTAGCTGAGGGTCAACACCCGACACCGATGCTGGACGAACTCGAGGGAGGCAACTGGCCGAGTTTTGTCACCGGTCTGAAGCGCCTGCGCGATTCCAAGGGTGAACGCTACGCCCCCATGATGAACGACCTCCTGGGACAGCTTGAGCATTCCTACGAAGAGCAGATGGGTTTCTGGAAAGGCGGCACGCTTTCGGTATTCGGATATGGTGGTGGCATCATTCCGCGTTTCTCGGAAGTGGCCGACCAATATCCGGAATCGAAAGAATTCCACACCCTTCGCGTGATGCCGCCCCCGGGGTTCCATTACACAACCGAAGTTCTGCGCAAGATGTGCGACATCTGGGAACGTCATGGCTCGGGCCTGATCGCGTTCCACGGACAGTCGGGCGACATCATGTTCCAGGGCTGCACGAGCGAAGCCACCCAGGCCGCGTTTGACGAGCTGAATGAGCTGGGCTTTGACCTTGGCGGTGCGGGCCCCGCGCTGCGGACTGCAATGAGCTGCGTGGGACAGGCACGCTGCGAGCAGTCCTGCTATGACGAAGGCAAGGCGCATCGTCGGGTTATCAACAAGTTCCTCGACGAAATGCACCGGCCGGCGCTGCCCTACAAGTTCAAGTTCAAGTTCTCGGGCTGCGGCAATGACTGCGTGAACGCCATCCATCGCGCCGACTTTGCGGTGATCGGCACCTGGCGCGACGACATCAAGATCGACCAGGAAAAGGTCAAGGAGCATGTCGCCAATGTGGGCCGCAAATACACCATCGACACGGTGGTCAACATGTGCCCGACGCGCGCGATTTCGCTGAATGACGACGACACGCTGGAAATCGACAACAAGTCTTGCGTACGCTGCATGCACTGCATCAACGTCATGACCAAGGCTCTGTCGCCTGGCGACGACCGCGGGGCCTCGATCCTGATCGGCGGCAAGCGTGCGCTGAAGGTTGGCGACATGATGGGCATCATGATCAAGCCCTTCATCAAGCTCGAAACCGAAGAAGACTGGGAGGAGCTGGAAGACTTTGCAGAGGCTTGCATCGAGTTCTTCGCCGACAACGCGCTTGAGCACGAGCGTATCGGTGAAACCATCGATCGCGTGGGCCTGCCGGCCTTCCTCGAGGCTGTCGGTGTCGAGGCCGATCCGAACATGGTCAATCATCCGCGGACGTCCTGCTATGTGCGTACCGACGACTTTGATGAAGAAGCGGCCAAGTGGTTCGAGCGCAAGGCGCTTGATGCCGGCATGACCGTGGCGTCAGAATAAGCAGAAAACTGAAGAGGGGGCTTCCCCGCCGCGTGCGGGGAGCTTCTTCCCAAGGGAGAACAGCGATATGAGCGAAGTGAAAGAAACGCCCCGCGAGGCGATTGAATCCGGCGTCCCGGATCACCTGCAATACATGCACCCGATGCTGAAGCGCAATCTGGGCAAATGGGCCTGGCACGAGCGCCCCCGTCACGGTGTGCTGCGTCACGTCACCAAGGACGGCGAAGACGTCTTTACCGTGCGCGCCGGCACCCAACGTCAGATGGATGTCTATACCATACGCAAGCTGTGTGACATTGCCGACGAGTATGGTGACGGCCATGTGCGTTTCACCACCCGTTCGAATATCGAGTTCATCGTGGAAGACCAGGCCAAGGTCGATCCTCTGATTGAAGAGCTTCAGGCGAATGGTTTCCCTGTTGGCGGCACCGGAGCGTCGGTTTCCATGATCTCCCATACGCAGGGCTGGTTGCACTGCGACATTCCTGGGACCGATGCCTCCGGCGTTGTCAAGTCGATGATGGACATGCTCCACGAGGAATTCGTCAACGAAAACATGCCCAACCGCGTGCGTATTACGACCTCGTGCTGCCAGATCAACTGTGGTGGCCAGGGCGATATTGCGATCAACGTGCAGTACACCAAGCCGCCCAAGATCAACCACGATCTGGTTGCCAATGTGTGTGAACGCCCCGCCGTTGTGGCCCGTTGCCCGGTTGCCGCCATTCGCCCGGCGATCGTTGACGGCAAGCCTTCGCTGGAAGTCGATGAAAAGAAATGCGTCTGCTGCGGTGCCTGCTATCCGCCGTGCCCGCCGATGCAGATCAACGGCAAGGAAAGCACCAAGATCGCCATCTGGGTTGGCGGCAAACACTCGAACGCGCGTTCGAAGCCGACCTTCCACAAGCTGGCCGTTGCCAACCTGCCCAACAACCCGCCCCACTGGCCGGAAGTTGCGGATGTGGTGAAGAAGATCATCACCGCCTACAAGGAAGACGCGCAACACTGGGAGCGCATGGGTGAGTGGATCGAGCGGATCGGTTGGAACCGTTTCTTCGATCTGACCGGACTGGCCTTTACCAAGCACCACCTGGATACCTGGACCGGTGCCCGCAAGACCCTGAACATGTCTGCGCATGTGCGCTTCTGAGGAGTGAGAACCGTGAAATTCGGAGTCGTCGTCAGCGAAGGGCCTTACACCCACGAAGCCTCGGATACGGCCTACAACTTTGTAAAGGCCGCTATCGAGGCGGGGCATGAGGTTCCCAGGGTGTTCTTTTATCACGACGGGGTGAATGTCGGCACGCGCCTGACAGTCCCCCCGCAGGATGATCGCAATATCCAGGAAAACTGGTCAGCCATTGCCAAGGAACATGGCATCGATCTTGTCGTCTGCATCGCCGCGGCCCAGCGCCGCGGGATCCTGGACGAGAACGAAGCCAAGCGCCAGGGCAAGGATGCCGACAATATCGCCGAAGGCTTCCGGATTTCCGGTCTCGGACAACTGATCGAAATGGGCATCCAGACAGATCGTCTGATGATGTTCGGCGACTGAGGAGGATCTGTGATGGAAGATGGAATCAAGAAATTCCTCTACGTGAACCGCAAGGCGCCCTACGGGACGATCTATGCCCTGGAAGCCCTCGAAGTGGTGCTGATCGGCGCGGCCTTCGATCAGGATGTCAGCCTTGCCTTCCTCGATGACGGGGTGTTCCAGCTGACCAAGGGCCAGAACACTGACGGTATTGGCGTCAAGAACTTTTCTCCCACCTTCCGGGCGCTGGGCGACTATGACGTGAACAAGCTTTATGTCGAGCGCGAGTCCCTTGAAGAGCGCGGCCTGACCGAGGACGACCTTCAGGAGATCATGTATGAGGATGAAGATGACGACTGGGCCGAAAAGCCTTCGATCCGCATCATCAGCCGGGCGGAAATGGCCGACCTAATGCATGACCAAGACGTTATCCTGAGCTTCTGAGGGAAGGAAAGATCATGTCCACATTGCACACCGTGAACAAGTCGCCGTTCTCTACCCAGTCGCTGTTGAGCTGCATCAACCACGCCAAGGATGGCGATGCGATTCTGATGATCGAGGATGGTGTCTATGGTGCCGCGGCCGGAACCGGCGTTGCAAGCGTCGTGGCCGAAAAGGCCGGGGCCATCAAGTTTTACGTTCTGGCGCCGGATCTGGCGGCCCGCGGCATCGACACTTCGCGCCTTCTGGATGGCGTCGAGGCGGTGGATTACGCCGGCTTTGTCGCCCTGGCCGCCGAACATGACCGGGCGCAGGCCTGGCTTTGAGATTGCAACCGATCCGTATGGGGGATCACTAACCGAAAGGAAAAGGAAATGTCCTACGAAGTAAACGGTCAGACCGTCGAGCATGACGAGGAAGGGTACATCACCAACCTCAACGACTGGTCCAAGGAACTGGCAGAAGTCATCGCCAAGCAGGAAGAGATCGAAATGACCGACGAGCACTGGGCCGTGGTCAACTTCCTGCGTGACTACTACGAGGAATATCAGATCGCTCCGGCGGTGCGCGTTCTCATCAAGGCCATCAAAAAGCAGATGGGCCCGGAAATCGGCAACAACAAGTACATGTACGAGCTGTTCCCGTATGGCCCTGCCAAGCAGGCCTGTAAGATCGCTGGTCTGCCCAAGCCTACCGGCTGCGTCTGATCGCGCCGGTCTCTGAGAAAACAAAAACCAGTTCAGAGACACATCACGGGAGGAGTCCGAAGTGTTGTCAACGCTTTACGCAGTGCTGTTTTATGTTGCCACGATCCTGCTTGTAACAGGATTGGCGGTGAAAATCCGGCAATATGCGCGGACTCCGGCCCCGCTCAAGATACCGACGACCCCCGCCCCGACAACGCGTTCGGGGGTCTTCTGGCGCATGTTCCGCGAGGTGGTTTTCTTTGAAAGCCTGTTCAAGTCGAACAAGTGGATCTGGCTGTTTGGCTATATGTTCCACGGCGCCATGCTGCTGGTGCTCTTGCGGCACCTGCGCTATTTTACCCAGCCGGTCTGGTGGTGGGTCGAACTGATTCAGCCCTTCGGCATCTACGCGTCCTTTGCCATGGCTCTTGGCCTGCTGGGCCTGTGGGCACGGCGCTTTCTGGTCGAGCGGATCCGCTATATCAGCAACCCGTCCGATCACCTCATGTTGGCCCTGTTGCTGGGTATCGTGCTCAGCGGCATGAACATGAAATTCCTTACGCCGACCGACATCATCAGCGTGAAGGTGTTCTTCCTGGGGCTCTTGCGCTTTCAGATCAACGAGTTGCCCGATACGCCGGCGTTGCTGGTCCACCTGGGTCTTGTCGCAACCCTGATGATCATCTTCCCGATCTCCAAGCTGCTGCATGCGCCAGGCGTCTTCTTCAGCCCGACGCGGAACCAGGTCGACAACCCCCGCGAAAAGCGGCACCTCGCCCCCTGGGCGGCGGAACTGGAAAAATAAGGGAGGTAGGGGAACATGGCACCGCTCGACGATAGCGCAAAGAAGAAACCCGCAGAAATGATGGATGTGCGCGGGCCCGATGGTGACCCGCTGGAAATTCCCAAGTTCGCTTGCGAGGCAATGCGCGAAAGCGAACCCTACCCGGCCTATCCCGAACACAACCTCAAGCTGGGCTTTCCGGGCGAGCTGATCGACAACTGGCAGGAAGTTGCCATTGCCAAGATCGGCGAGTTGGCGAAAAAGAACCGGGCCTTTCAGGTCTATCTGGATGCCTGTGTGAAATGCGGGGCCTGCACCGACAAATGCCATTATTTCCTTGGCTCGGGCGACCCCAAGAACATGCCGGTCGCGCGTCAGGATCTGCTGCGCAGCGTTTACCGCCGCTATTACACCTTTGCCGGTAAATACTTTCCCTGGCTGGTTGGCGCGCGTGATCTGACCAAGGAAGTGCTGGATGAATGGTATGCCTATTACCACCAGTGCAGCCAGTGCCGCCGCTGTTCGGTGTTCTGCCCCTATGGCATTGATACTGCCGAAATTTCCATGGCCGCACGCGAGATCATGGACAGCATCGGGCTTGGCCAGAAATACTGCAACGAGATCATCGGCAAGGTCAAGGATGTGGGGAACAACCTTGGTCTTCAGGAAAAGGCGCTGGCAGCGACGCTGGAAGGCCTGGAAGAGGATATCGAGGACGATACCGGCGTCAGCGTCCGCATTCCGCTTGACGAAAAGGGTGCCGATATCCTGCTGGTTACCCCTTCTGCCGACTTCTTTGCCGAACCCCATATCGAAGGCTTGATTGGCTATGCCAAGGTGTTCCACCAGGCCGGCGTAAGCTGGACGCTTTCGTCCTATGCTTCAGAGGCGGCAAATTTTGGTCTGTTCATCGGCTCTTATGAAAACATGCGTGATGTGTCGTTGCGCATCCGCAAGGCGGCCGAGGATCTGGGCGTCAAGAGGATCATCTTTGGCGAATGCGGCCATGCGTGGCGTGTTGCTTACAGTTTCCTCAACACTCTGGCGGGACCGTTCGACTTTCTGGATCAGAACTATCCGATCCCGCAGCATATTCTGGAATTCACCTGGAACGAAATCCAGAAGGGCACGCTCAAGCTGGACAAGTCCCGCAATGACCACATCAGGCTGACCTATCACGACAGCTGCAACGTGGCGCGGGCCTCGCGCATGGGCGACAAGCCGGGCGGCCAGTTCGAGATCCCGCGCAACGTGCTCAAGGCCGTGTGCAACCACTATTACGACATGGACCGCGACACCATCATGGAAAGCACCGTTTGCTGCGGTGGCGGTGGCGGTCTGTTGACCGACGAGATCATGGACCTGCGGGTCAAGGGAGCGGGCCCTCGGATGAAGGCCCTGAAACAGGTGACCGACGATTTTGGTGTCACCCACATGGCGGCCATCTGCGCGATCTGCAAGACGCAGTTCTCGAAGGTGATGCCGAAATACGGATACGGCATGGATTCCATCCTGTCGGTTCACCAACTGGTATCGAACGCCATCATCCTTGATGGCCAGGAAGATGGAGAGGATGCGGCGCCCCAAGGGGATGCGGCAGCAGCGGAGGCAAACCAATGAACGATCTTTCACCCGAACAAAAACCGACTTTCCGCCGCTTCAGAGAAGGGGAGACGCCCAAGGATTGGGATCTGGAAGAAAAGATCTTTCAGCAGGACCATTCGTATAAATGTCCGACCTATGTCGCCAAGACGCCGCCTTGCCAGGGTTCCTGCCCGTCGGGCCACGAAATCCGCGGCTGGCTGGCAATCGCGCGTGGCATGGACAAGCCGCCTGTCGAGGGGATGACCTGGCAGGAATGGGCCTTCCAGCGGATGATCGATGCCAACCCGTTCCCGGCCACCATGGGCCGCGTGTGCCCTGCGCCGTGTGAATCGGGCTGTAACCGGAACCAGGTTGACGAATATGTCGGCATCAACGGTGTCGAACAATATGTCGGCGACTGGGCCAATGAACATGACCTCAAGGCGCCAGAACCCGGCCCCGACACCGGCCGCAAGATCGCGGTCATCGGTGGCGGCCCGGCCGGTCTGGCCGCGGCGTTCTTCCTGCGCCGTCAGGGCCATGGCGTGACCCTGTTCGAGGCGAACGAGAAACTCGGCGGCATGATGCGCTATGGCATTCCGGGTTACCGGACGCCGCGTGACATGCTAGACAAGGAAATCGGGCGCATCATCGACATGGGTGTCGATGTTCACACCAATACCCGCGTTGGCGTGGATGTTTCCGTCGAAGAGCTGGAAAACGCATTTGACGCAATCTTCTGGGCTCTTGGGGCGCAGAAGGGTCGGGACCTGCCGATCAAGGGGTGGGAAGGCACCGACAACTGCATCAGCGGGGTCGAATTCCTGGATGCCTTCAACAATGGCTATGTGCTGGGCACCGCGAAAAAGGTTGTCGTGGTCGGCGGTGGTGACACCTCGATCGACGTTGCCTCGGTTGCGCGCCGTCTGGGCCATATCACCGAAGTGGCCGTCACCGACCATGGCGATGGGACGGTTCTGGATTTCACCGGCAAGGATGTTGCCCACAGCCTGCGCCGCGAGGGCATCGAGGTTGTGCTGACGTCACTGTTCCCGGTCGAGGAGATGACCGCCGCCGAGCATGAACGCGAGGACGCCAAGCGCGAGGGGGTCGAAATTCGCGGAAGCGTCATGCCGCTCGAGGTCGTCAAGGACGAAACCGGCAAGGCGATCGCCCTGAAAATGTGCGAATGCAAGATGAAGGGCAATGCTCCCGAACCCATCGAGGGCACCGAGTTCACCCTTGAATGCGATATCATCGTATCCGCGATTGGCCAGTATGGCGATCTGGAAGGTATCGAAGATCTGGATAACGGCCGCGGGTTCATCGACATCGAGAACGGCTATCACGTCAAGGGCAAGGCCAAGCATTTTGCAGGCGGTGACATCGTGCGCCCGCATCTGCTGACCACGGCAATCGGCCACGGCCGCGTTGCTGCCGAGGCAATCACCGATTACCTGGACGATGGCGAAATCGAAAAGCGTCCGCGCGTTGACGTGCATCACTTCAACCTGCTGGAAGAGTTGAACCGCCGCGGCAAGGAACTGGAAGAGTACAACCACCAACAGGTGCGCGGCACTTCGGACGCCAAGTTCGCGATCCACAATTTTGAAGACCGTTCTGACAGCCAGATCATCCCGCATAACGAGCTGTTCAAGGGGCATTTCAATTTCGTGCCACGCGAGCGCCGGGACGAGGTGCGTATCGAGGGCGATGCGGTTCTTGGCAACTTCGAGGAACGCATCATTGCCTATTCCGAGGAACAGGCCCGCAAGGAAGGCGAGCGCTGCATGTCCTGTGGCATGTGCTTTGAATGCGACAACTGCGTGATCTACTGCCCGCAGGACGCCGTGCATCGGGTGCCGAAATCGGAACGCGCCGTGGGCCGGTATGTCTATACCGACTATACGCGCTGCATCGGCTGCCATATCTGCGCCGATGTCTGCCCGACCGGCTATATCAAGATGGGTCTTGGGGAATAGGCATGAAACGTCTGCTGGCTTTACTTCTGATTGTCACGGGTCTGGCCTCGGCACCCCTTCATGCCGGCAGCGACCTGTGGCCGAACATTCCCAAGGCCACCGGCAAGCCGCACCCCGAGGGCAACCTGTTCTGGCGCAAGAACCACATGAAGCTGCTTGTGCATGATCGTGACCTGACCATGCGCAAGGGTGACCGGAATATCCGTGCCAGCCTGAAAGAGTGCATTCAGTGCCATGCCGTCAAGGACGAGCAGGGCCAGGCGGTCGGGGTTGATGATCCGCGGCATTTCTGCCGGGCCTGCCACGACTTTGCGGCGGTCAAGGTCGATTGCTTCATGTGCCACAACTCCAAACCCGAGGAATCGTCTCAGGCGCTTCTTGACCGGCGCCTGCCGGACACCAATGAACTTGCCGCCTATCTGAAGGAGGCCGCGCAATGAAACTGCCGGCGTTGAAATTCAGCAAGAAGCCGTCCGAAATGAACCGTCGCGATTTTCTGCGCAGCGGTGCGGCGTTGGCGACAGTGACCATCGCACCGGGCGTGACCCTCATGGCGTTTGGCGGCAAGGAAGCCAGCGCCAATGCCGATCCCGGTAAACGCTGGGGCCTGCTGATCGACGTGAACAAATGTTCCAAGGATTGCAGTGCATGTGTGTCGGCCTGTTCGCAGGAAAACGGCTGGAAACTGCCCGAAAATCCGGAAACAGACGCCCAGTGGATCCGCAAGGTCGATCTGACCGATAACGCAACCGGGCGCGAGGTCTCCTTGGTCGCAATGTGCCAGCACTGCGAAGAACCACCCTGTGTCGATGTTTGCCCTACCGGCGCATCCTTCAAGCGCGACGACGGTATCGTGCTGGTTGACAAGCATATCTGCATCGGCTGCCGCTATTGCATGATGGCGTGTCCCTACAAGGCGCGTTCGTTCATTCACGAAAACATCGTTGACGAACAAAAGACCTGGGCCCCGCGCGGCAAGGGAACCGTGGAAAGCTGCACCCTGTGTGTGCACCGTGTCGATGCCGGTGGTACACCCGCCTGTGTCGAGGCCTGCACTGCCACGGGCAATGGCGCCATGATCTTTGGTGATCTCAAGGATCCCGAAAGCGAGATTTCCAAGGCGCTGGCAAAATATCCGTCAACCGCCCTGCGCGATGACCTGGGGTTGAACCCCGGCGTGCGCTATCAGAATCTTTAAGGGGGCAGGAACATGGAACGCATGATCTATCGGGAAATTCCGGCCAACCGGACGATATTGCAGGCTGCAGTTCTGCTGGGGGTCTTTATCCTGGCGGCCGCCGGTGCCGTGTTCTACATGGAAGAACATGGCCACATTGTCACCGGCATGAACAACCAGATCGTCTGGGGGCTGCCCCATGTCTTTGCGATCTTTCTGATCGTTGCCGCGTCGGGCGCGCTGAACATCGCCTCGATTGCCAGCGTGTTTGGCAAAACGCCTTACAAGCCTCTGTCGCGCCTGTCGGCCTTGCTGGCAATGGCCCTTCTGGCGGGTGGCCTTGCGGTTCTGGTGCTTGATCTGGGCCGCCCTGATCGCCTGATCGTTGCCATGACCAAGTATAATTTCAGCTCGATCTTTGCGTGGAACATCTATCTGTATAACGGGTTCTTCGCGATTGTGGGCGTATATCTGTTTACCCAGATGGCCCGCGGGATGCCTGCAAAAGCCGTCAAGACAGCCGGTTTCGTGGCCTTTGTCTGGCGTTTGGCGCTGACCACCGGCACGGGGTCGATCTTTGGCTGGCTGGTTGCGCGTTCAGCCTATGAATCCGCCATCATGGCGCCGCTGTTCATCGTGATGTCCTTTGCCTTTGGGCTGGCTGTGTTCATCCTTGTGCTGACCTTCACCACAAGGGTCACCGACCGCAAGCTTGGCCCCAAGTTGCTGCGGCGCCTTGGCCGCCTGCTGGGCATATTCGCGGCGCTGGTGCTGTATTTCACCGCCGTTCAGCATCTGACCAGCAACTATTGGGCCCGCAATGGCGGGATCGAAAGGTTCATCCTGTCTGACGGGGGGATCTATACAACCCTGTTCTGGGTCGGGCAGGTCATTATCGGCGGGCTGATCCCGATGGCATTGGTCTTTCACCCGACCGGCGGGTCAAAACCGGCCTCGATCATTCTGGCCTCGGTGCTGGTCGTGCTGGGCGGGTTCGCGCAGGTCTATGTTATCGTCATTGGTGGACAGGCCTTCCCGCTGGATACCTTCCCGGGCTTTACCGCCAGTTCCAGCTTTGCCGACGGTGTGGTGCACAACTATTCGCCCAGCCTGCCCGAGTTTCTGCTTGGCATGGGCGGCGTTGCCCTGGCGCTTGCAATCACGGGTTTTGGGATGAAGGTGTTGCGCATCTTGCCGACAAACCTGTCGGATGCGAATGTAGGACAACAGTGAATCCGGGCGCGTCTGGCGCCCGGCACACGGAGTCAGGACAAGCCATGCAGCAAGCACACCCGTTTTCGCGATTCGTTGCCATTCTCGGCCGCGGCAAGACAAAACAGCGTCATCTGACACTGGAAGAATCGCGCGAGGCCATGTCGATGATCTTGCGGGGCGAGGCGCTGCCCGAACAGATTGGCGCCTTTCTGATGCTGCTGCGCCTCAAGGAAGAGGCCCCCGAGGAAATCGCGGGCTTTACCCTTGGCGCGCGCGAAACATTCGATTTGCCGGAAAACATCCCCGAGATTGATCTCGACTGGTCGTCCTATGCCGGCAAGCGGATTCAGCTGCCTTGGTTCCTGCTGTCGGTTCTGGCGTTGTCCAATGCCGGCTATCGGGTTTTCATGCACGGTACCGAGGGGCACACGCCAGGGCGTGTCTATACCAGCGAGGCACTCGCGCGGTTGGGCTTTCCGTCCGCCGGTAGCCTGCAAGAGGCGGCCAATCACATAAACGCCCGCAATTTTGCCTATGTTCCGCTTGAGGTTCTCAGCCCCAGGCTGCGCGAGATGATCGATTTGCGCCCGATCCTGGGCCTGCGCTCGCCAGTGCATTCGTTCTCGCGGATGCTCAATCCGTTCAATGCGCCGACGATGATGCAGGGGATTTTCCACCGTGGTTTCATGGATATCCACGCAGGTGCAGCGCAAATACTGGGGCAGCCCCGCATGGCGGTCTTCCGCGGCGAAGGCGGCGAGATCGAGCGCCGCCCCAACAAGCCCACTGTCGTCTGGACAACCCTTGGCGATGCCGAGCCGTCGTCTGAAACATGGCCCGCATTGCTGGCTGATCCGCACCAGGAGGCCGATGAAAACATGCAGATCAATGATCTGATCGACATGTGGAGGGGCACTGCCGACAACCCCTATGCCGAGGCCTCGATCACCGGCACGCTGGCGATCACGCTGCGGACCATGGGCAAGGCCGACAGCATCGAGGAAGCGCAAGCGCAGGCCGAACATCTGTGGGCGGCGCGGGACAAGGATTATCTGCCCCTGAAAGGAACCGGCGATGTCCCGCTTTCTGATCGCCGCAGCGCATAAATCCTCGGGCAAGACAGTCGTATCCACGGGGCTGGCCCGCGCACTTGGCGAATATGGCCGCAAGGTGCAGACCTTCAAGAAGGGGCCGGATTATATCGACCCGATGTGGCTGTCAGCCGCCAGCGGGCGGTCGTGCTATAACCTTGATTTCAACACGATGGGCCGGGACGAACTGCGCGACTTTTTCGCAAGCCGTTCCGTGGGTGGCGATCTTTCGCTGATCGAGGCCAACAAGGGGCTGTTCGACGGTGTTGATCTGAAAGGCACTGATTCCAACGCGGCGCTGGCCAAGCTGTTGAAGGCGCCAGTTGTTCTGGTGGTCGATACCGGCGGCATGACGCGGGGGATTGCCCCGCTGCTTTGCGGCTATACGCGGTTCGACCCGGACGTGAACATTGCCGGTGTGATCCTCAACAAGGTTGGCGGTCCACGTCACGAAGCCAAGCTGCGCGCCGCAGTCGAAACCTATACCGACCTGCCGGTTCTGGGCGCGGTTTGGCGCAACGGCGAACTTGAAATAGGCGAACGCCATCTGGGCCTGACGACGCCGGCGGAAACCGGCCATGTGCGCCGGATGATCGAGATCTTTGGCCGGGTGATGGCCGATTCGGTGGATCTGGCGCGTCTGGCGGCACTGGCCGATCGCGCGCCAGGCCTTGAGGCGGGCACGCACGCGACCACAGGGGGGGGTGGTCCCTCACCGAAGGGTGGTGCCGGCAAGATCCGTATCGGTATCGCTCAGGACACGGCCTTTGGTTTCTACTACCCCGATGACCTGGAGGCCTTTGCGGCCGAGGGTGCAGAGCTCGTGCCTTTTGATACGCTCAATGATGTCGCTCTGCCCGATATTGATGGTCTGTTCATTGGTGGGGGGTTTCCCGAAACACAGGCCGAGGGCCTGTCGCGCAACAAGCCCATGCGTGAGGCGATCAGACAGGTGATCGAGGCCGGCATGCCCGCTTATGCCGAATGTGGCGGGTTGATGTATCTGTGTGAAAGCCTGTCCTGGAACGGCCGGCAATGGCCCATGGTTGGCGTGGTGCCGGGCAGGGCCGAAATGTGTGAACGTCCGCAGGGCAGGGGGTATGCGCGGTTTGAAAACACCGATCTGCACCCGTGGGAAAGGCCCGGTGGCGAAGTGCAGGCACACGAGTTTCACTATGCCAGAATAGCTGACCTGAAAGGCGATGTGCGATTTGCCCGCAATATCCGTCGGGGTGCTGGTGTTGACGGCCAGCATGATGGCATCGTGGTGCATAACCTGCTGGCCGGATTCTGCCACTTGCGCACCAGCCGGGCCAACCCCTGGGTTCGCCACTTTGTCGATTTCGTCAGACGCCACCGGCAAAAATGAAAACCCCCGCCTTTCGACGGGGGTTTGAATATTCGTGACAGGAAGTCAGGTCAGACGCGCTTGATTTCAAAGCGGTAAACATTGCCTTCATTGGAAGAGCTGACCAACTCGTTACCCGTCTGGTTGCAGAACGCGGCAAAGTCGGCAACCGATCCCGGATCGGTGGATGTCACCACAAGGATCTCGCCCTGCGGCACCGATTTCAGGGCCTTCTTGGCCTTGAGGATCGGAAGCGGGCAGTTGAGCCCTTCTGCGTTCAGTACATGTTCAGCCATTCGTCTTTCCCTTTTCCTTTGAATGGTTCTGCCGCTAAGCGGCTCAGATATAGAGGTTGATGTCCGACTTGGTGGCGGTTTCCATATAGGTTGCCGCGCCACCGATCTCGATGCCGTCAATCATGTCTTCCTGTTTGAGCTCGAACAGGTCCAGCGTCATCTGGCAGGCAATAATGCGGATATCCAGATCGACCGCAGCTTCGCGCAGCTCGGGGATCGAGGCCACACCCTTTTTCTTGATGAGGTTTTTCATCATCGTCGTGGCCATCCGGTCCACACCAGGGATGACCGACACGATATTGGGCATCGCCATGTGCATGCCCATCATCGGCATTTCCATCGCCGGGTTGCCCAGTGTCGAGATCTTGAGATCAAGATCCTTTTTCAGCAGTGCAAGGCCGTAGAAGGTAAAGAACATCGTGACATTGATGTCCATCGCCGCCGCAGTGGTGGCCAGAATGAACGGGGGATACGCCCAATCGAGCGTGCCCTTGGTCACGATGATAGACATGCTCTTGGCGTTGTCCATTTCCTCGTGGGTTACGTTGTCCGGCATGTCTCTTCCCTCCTGACCGCTGTGAAGGTGGATTATGATACTTTCACTTATTAGAAATATTGAATACTAAAAATGCCCTTGCCGGTCAAGGAAGGCGGTTCCCGAAACGGTGATATGTGAATGACGGGGCTGAAATATTGCTGGAATGGTATGTATAACCATGTGTTTTCCTGATAAATGTCCGAAAAACTCCTATCGAACACAATAGAGAGAGCAACAGATGGCCGACTCGGGAACCATGGATATCTCGGAACTCAAGGATAACGCCAGCAAGGCCAGCGCATTGCTAAAGGTCATGGCGAACCAGTCGCGGTTGATGATTCTGTGCAACCTTCTCGAAGGTGAAAAATCCGTGCAGGAACTTCAGGGCCATGTGGGGTTGAGCCAGTCCGCGCTGTCGCAGCAGCTTGCTATCTTGCGGGGGCAACATCTGGTCAAGACACGTCGGGTTGCCCAGTCTGTCTATTATTCCCTCGCGAGCCCCGAGGCCGAGACGCTGATCGCGACCCTGTACCAGATATACTGTGCCGACCAGAAGTAAGATCGGCACGGCTTGCCCGGTCGGGCGACCGAGAGCACCCGAGATTTTTTCCAAAGGGTTTCCACCATCCCCCTGATGTCTGCCATCAGGCGGCTCAGCGCCACCGATGGTGTAGCAACCTGTGCACAAAATCTTGTAGCCATTCCGGACGCAATATAATATGCCAATATTTGATTATGTTTTCGCGCGGGGCGAAAACACGCCACCGGACAGAATAATACCGGGGCGGGGCGACAAGGGGGGAAACGCATGATCGACGCATGGAAAGAGATCGTGATCGAGTCACCGGGTTTTTACATTGCCTGGGGTGGGCTTCTGATCGGTCTGGCTTTTGGATACATCGTGCAGCGCACCAATTTCTGCACCATGGGTTCCATTTCCGATATCCTGTCGTTTGGAGATTACGGGCGTTTCCGGGCCTGGCTGCTTGCCGGCGCAGTGGCCATTCTTGGCGTGGCGCTGTTGCAGAACATGGGCGTGATGAATGCGGCCGATTCGATGTATCTCAACCCCAATCTGGCCTGGGCTGCGAATATTGCCGGTGGCCTGATATTTGGTTTCGGAATGGTGTTTGCCGGCGGCTGCATGAGCAAGAACCTCGTGCGTGCTGGTTCGGGGGACCTGCGCTCGGTCTTTGTGCTGATCGTGACGGGGATCTTTGCCTATATGACGATCGGCGGCCTGCTTGGCCCCCTTCGGGTTGCGGTTTTCGGGCCGGGAACGACCGATCTGGGCGAGATGGGGCTGGAAACACAGGGAATTGGCGAGATTGCCGCAAATCTGGTCGGGATGGACGCCAACACAGGTTATCTTGCCGCCGTGGCCGTCATTGTCGGTGCAATCCTGATTTTCTGCTTCAAGGATGCCGGTTTTCGCGCCTCGCGCCGCAATATCATCGCCGGTATCGGAATCGGCTTGTGCGTTACGGCCGGCTGGTTTCTGACCGGACTGGCGCAGGATGAATTCGCGGATGTGCCTGTCGCGCTGATCTCGCTCAGCTATGTGCGGCCCAGTGGCGACACGCTGGATTATCTGATGCGCTTTACCGCCTATGGCTGGCCCGGCTTTGGTGTGGCAACGACTTTCGGCGCGCTGTTGGGCGCCTTTATCGGGGCGATCACATCGGGTGGTTTCAGCGTCACGACATTTGCCGACAAGGGCGACACGTTGCGCAACATGTTCGGGGCCGCGTTGATGGGCTTTGGCGGCGTTCTGGCGCTTGGCTGCACGGTGGGGCAGGGCATGACCGGGTTTTCAACGCTGGCGGTCGGGTCGGTTCTGGCCTTTGCCTCGATCGTGATTGGCGGGGTGCTGGGCATGAAGGCCATGGAGGCTTTTGCCTGACGCCAATACCCCTGCGGCAAAAGATCAAGGGCGGCAGGTTTCCCTGTCGCCCTTTCTGTAGTCTTTCAGCGTGGTGAGGGCGATTACCCCTCGGGCATGAGCTGTGCCGCGACCTTGAGCGCCATCTTGCGATAGATTTCGGCATGCGGGCCGTCAGGCTGGGAAACCACGATCGGCGTGCCGTCATCCGAGTTGCGGCGAATATCCATATGCAGCGGAACCGCACCCAGGAACGGAACCTGCAACTTGCGCGCCTCGTCTTCGGCGCCACCATTGCCGAAGATGTGCGAGCTTTCCCCGCAATGGGGGCAGATGAATGTGGACATGTTTTCGACAATGCCAAAGATTGGCACATCCACGTTCTTGAACATCTTGAGGCCCTTGCGCGCGTCGATCAGCGCCAGATCCTGCGGCGTCGAGACAATCACCGCCCCGGTCAACGGAACCTGCTGCGCCATCGTCAGCTGGGTGTCGCCCGTGCCCGGCGGCATGTCCAGAACCAGCACGTCAAGATTGCCCCAGTCCACCTCGTGAACCAACTGCATCAAGGCGGAAACAACCATCGGGCCACGCCAGATGACAGGCGATTCTTCATCCATCAACATACCCATCGACATGACTTCGATGTCAAAGGCCTCAAGCGGCTTGATGCGGTCGTCAACGATTTCGGGCCGGGTTTCGACCCCCAGAAGGCGCGGGATTGAAGGGCCATAGACATCGGCATCCAGCAGGCCGACCTTCATGCCCAGCCCTCGCAGCGCCAGCGCCAGGTTGACCGCGGTCGTCGATTTGCCGACGCCGCCCTTGCCCGAGGCCACCGCCAGAATGGTTTTTACCCCGGGGATCGAGCCCTGCTTGGGCCGCAGGTCGGGGCCTGGGGCGCGTTCTTTCTTGCGGGTCAGCTTGGGGGGCTGTTGTGTCGGGTCGAACTGTTCGGCACGTTCTGCGGTAAGGGCGACGAGAACGCTGTCAACACCGTCGATCGAGGCAACAACCTTTTCGGCCTGCTCGCGCAGCGGCTGCAGATCACCGGTATAGCCCTCGGGCACGGTGATCGAAAAGATGACCTTGCCCTCGTTCACCACAATATCCGAAATCAGCCCAAGCGAGACAATATCCCCCTTCAGGCCTGTGGCGGTCACCGTTTTAAGTTTTTCAAGAATCTTGTCTTTCATGGATTCGTCCCAGTCCTGCTATTTCATGCATAGATTAGAATGTTTTTAAATGTAAGACAAGCAAGGTGGCCCGTTGGTGTCACGCGCGGCCGTCAGTCGGGGATCCTGGGCAGATAGCTGCCCTTCTTGGCAATCACGAATCGGCGGAATTTTTCCGTGACCGCGGTCAGGGGCATGTCGCGCCGGTGCATCAGGAACCATTGCCGAATGATCGGCACGCCGGGCGCCTTGATCTGGACAAGCCGCCCGTCTGCCAGCTCGTTGGCGACCGTATGGCCGGAAATGAATGCAATCCCCAGGCCGGCAATGACTGCCTGCTTGATGGTCTCGTTGGTTCCCATGCCGACGGTTTCATAGGGTCGCCCCTCGCCCAGCCGGTCGAGAAGGCGCTCCATAAGGATGCGCGTGCCCGAGCCACGTTCGCGCACAAGAAAGGTTTCGCCCAGCAGGTCATCGGGCAAAACGTCGCGCCCCGTGGCCAGTCTGTGACCTTTCGGCGCAATGAAGATATGCGGATGCGGGCCCAGAATTTCGGCCGTGACGATGGGCGATCGCGGCGGCCGCCCCATGATTGCCACATCGACCGCGCCCTCCATGACATGGGTGATAATCTCTTCGCGATTGCCGATCCGCAGGCCGACCTGGATGTTGGGGTTTTCCTCTTGAAACATCGAAACCAGTTGCGGTGCAAAATACTTTCCGGTGCTGACAACGCCAATCGCCAGATAGCCCAACTTGCCTTGGCGGATGGATTTAACCTTTTCGTAACAATTTGTTAGCGACGCCTCGATCTGTTTGGTGCTGCGGAACACTTCTTCACCCGGCGAGGTCAGGCTGGTCTTGCCGTCATTGCCGCGCATCATCAGGCGCACACCAAGATTTTCTTCCAGCAGCTTGAGTTGCGTCGATACCGCAGGGGGGGTCAGCCCCAGTACCTCGGCCGCGGCGGTGAGCGAACCATTTTCGGCGATGGCAACAAGGGCGCGGAGTTGCTTGAGGGTGATGGCGGATTCGTTGGTCATAAATTTTTCTAAAAGCGTTTGTGATTTTTTTCAATTTCCTTTTTGTCACGGAACCGTCAAATCAGGGCCAGACATCGCATGACAACCAGAGGATCGCCCTTATGGTCAAACCCGTCGAGTTGGCTCAGTATCTGGCAGACCACCCTGAAATCCCCAAGGATCTGGGTGATGCCGTTCTGGCCATGACCGAGGTCGGAAAAAGACTTTCCCACAAGATCGCCCGCGGTGCGCTGGAAGGTGCCATGGGGCAAGAGGTTGGCCACAACACCGATGGTGACGGACAGAAGGCGCTGGACATCATCGCTGACGAGATGTTCTTTGACGCGCTGCGCGACACGGCTGTGCGCTGGTATGCCTCGGAAGAGCGCGAGGATGTGGTCGAGATCAACCCCGACGGCCATCTGGCACTGGCAACCGACCCGCTGGATGGTTCTTCCAACATCGATGTGAATGTATCCATCGGCACGATCTTTTCCATCTTCGAGGCCAAGGACGACCCGGTGGCCAGCTTTCTGCGCCCCGGCACCGAGCAGATCGCCGCCGGCTATATCATCTATGGCCCGCAGACCGGGCTGATGGTGACCTTCGGCAATGGCACGCTGTCGTTTATCCTTGATCCCGATCGGGGCGAGTTCGTTCTGGTCAACGACAAGGTACGCGTTCCCGAGGCCAGCCGCGAATTTGCGATCAACGCATCCAACTATCGCCACTGGACCAAGCCGATCCGCGCCTATATCGACGATTGCCTGGCTGGCGAGACCGGCCCGCGGGGCAAGAATTTCAACATGCGCTGGGTGGCATCTCTGGTGGCGGAAACGCACCGCATCATCAGCCGCGGCGGTATCTTCCTTTATCCGTCCGACGCCCGCAAGGGGTATGAACACGGCCGACTGCGCATGGTCTATGAATGCGCCCCCATCGCGATGCTGGTCGAACAGGCCGGCGGGTTGGCCACCGATGGCTGCGACCGGCTGCTGGAACAGACGGTCAAGACATTGCACGGCCGCACGCCGCTGGTGTTTGGCACGCCCGAAAAGGTGAACCGCGTGGCCACCTATCACGACCTTCCCGAAAACGAGACCTCGGCCCTGTTCAGGGAACGCGGTCTGTTCAGAGACTGAGGATCACGACATGAGCATCAAACACCCGATCATCTCGGTTACAGGGTCTTCTGGGGCCGGCACATCCACCGTCAAGCATACCTTCGACCAGATCTTTCGTCGCGAGGGGGTCAAGGCCGTGTCGATCGAGGGTGACGCCTTTCACCGCTATAACCGCGCCGAAATGAAGGCCGAGCTCGAACGCCGTCTTGCCGAGGGCGACCATTCCTTCAGCCATTTTTCCTACGAGGCGAACGAGCTGAAAGAACTGGAAAACGTTTTCCGCATCTACGGCGAAACCGGCAAGGGCCACACGCGCACCTATGTGCATGACGAGGAAGAGTCGAAAAAATACGGCGTTCCGCCCGGTGAATTCACGGATTGGCGCGATTTTGAGGATGACTCTGACGTGCTGTTCTATGAGGGCCTGCATGGCGCGGTAAAAACCGACGACATCAAGATCGCCGATTACGCTGACCTCAAGATCGGGGTGGTGCCGGTCATCAACCTTGAGTGGATTCAAAAGATCCACCGCGACAAGGCGCAGCGTGGCTATTCGACCGAGGCGGTGACCGATGTCATCCTGCGCCGCATGGATGCCTATGTGAAATGCATCTGCCCGCAATTCACCCAGACCGACATCAACTTTCAGCGCGTGCCTGTGGTTGACACCTCGAACCCCTTTGTCGCCCGCTGGATCCCGACACCGGACGAGAGCCTCGTGGTCATCCGCTTTGCCAACCCGCGCGGCATCGACTTTCCCTATCTGATCTCGATGATCGACGGCAGCTGGATGAGCCGCGCCAATTCCATCGTGATCCCCGGCAACAAGCTGGATCTTGCCATGCAGCTGATCCTGACGCCGCTGATCTTCCGCCTGATCGATAACGCCCGTCGCGCATAAAGGACGACACTGATGACCCAAGCCAACGAAAAGATGATGGCCAATGCAATCCGCGCGCTTGCGATGGATGCGATTCAAAAGGCCAATTCCGGCCACCCCGGCATGCCGATGGGCATGGCCGATGTGGCGACCGTGCTGTTCAACCGCTTCATCAATATCGACCCTTCGGCCCCGAAATGGGCCGATCGCGACCGTTTCGTGCTGTCGGCCGGGCATGGTTCGATGCTGCTGTATTCAATCAACCATCTGCTCGGCTACGGCGACATGGACATGGACCAGATCCGCAACTTCCGCCAGCTGGGCGCACGCACGGCGGGCCACCCGGAATATGGCCATGCGGATGGGATCGAGACCACCACCGGCCCGCTGGGGCAGGGGCTTGGCACCTCGGTCGGCATGGCGCTGGCCGAGCGCATGATGAACGCCCGTTTCGGTGACGAACTGGTCGATCATTACACCTATGTCATTGCCGGCGACGGCTGTTTGATGGAGGGTATCAGCCATGAGGCCATCGACCTGGCCGGTCATCTGGGTCTGGGCCGCCTGATCCTGCTGTGGGATGATAATGGCATCACCATCGACGGCAGCACCGACATTTCCACCTCCACCGACCAGCTTGCACGTTTCGAGGCCGCTGGCTGGCACGTCGCCCGCATCGACGGCCATGATAACGAGGCCATTGCCGGTGCCATCGAGGACGCGCGCGCCGATGGCCGCCCGTCGCTGATTGCCTGCAAGACAATCATCGGCTTTGGCGCCCCCAACAAGCAGGGCACCTCGGCCACACATGGTGCTCCCCTGGGTGATGAGGAAATCGCCGCTGCGCGCAAACAGCTGGGCTGGGATTACCCTCCCTTCGAGGTGCCCGAGGCGGTCTATGCCGACTGGCGCGCGATTGCCGCCCGCGGCGCCGAGGCACGTGCCGCATGGGAGGCCCGCCTTGCCGCGTCACCCAGGGCCGCAGAGTTCAACGCCGCCCTCGATGGCAGCGCCCGGAACGGGCTGGCCGATGCCATGGCCGCCTACAAGGCACAGCTGGTTGCGGATCAGCCCAAGGTGGCCACTCGCAAGGCCTCGCAGATGGCGCTTGAGGTGGTCAATGCCACCGTGCCCACCATGGTTGGCGGCTCGGCCGACCTGACGGGTTCGAACAACACGAAAACCGGCGGCATGAACGCCGTCACCCGCGAGGATTACAGCGGCAACTACATCAATTACGGCATCCGCGAATTTGAAATGGCCGCGGCCATGAACGGGATCAGCCTGCATGGCGGCCTGCGCCCCTATGGCGGCACCTTTCTGGTCTTTGCCGATTATGCGCGCCCGGCGATGCGCCTGTCGGCGCTGATGGAACAGCCCGTCACCTATGTGATGACCCACGACAGCATCGGCCTTGGCGAAGACGGCCCGACCCACCAGCCGGTGGAAACCATTGCGTCCTTGCGCGCCATGCCCAACCTGAATGTGGTGCGCCCGGCCGATGTGGTGGAAACCGCCGAGGCGTGGGAACTGGCCGTTGCATCCGACAACACACCCTATGTGCTGTGCCTGTCGCGGCAGGGCTTGCCCTGTGTGCGCGATGACGTGTCCGAGAACCTGACCGCCAAAGGCGCCTATGTGCTGCGCGAGGCCGACGGCGCGCGCGACGTCACGCTGATCGCCACCGGATCCGAGGTATCGCTGGCCCTTGAGGCCGCCGACAAGCTGGCCGCCGAAGGCATCAAGGCCGCGGTCGTTTCCGCCCCCTGCCTGGAGTTGTTCGAGCAGCAGGATGCCGCATACCGCGATACGGTTCTGGGGGCGGCTCCCCGCGTCGTGATCGAGGCCGCCATCCAGATGGGATGGGACAGGTATATCGGCCAGAACGGCGCCTTTATCGGCATGTCCGGCTTTGGCGCCTCGGCGCCGGCCCCCGCCCTCTATGAACATTTTGGCATCACGTCTGACGCCGCCGCAAAGGCAGCGAAAGCGTTGATCGGTAAATAAGTACAAGGACGAGAGACACCCATGACACTCAAGGTTGCTATCAACGGTTTTGGCCGGATCGGTCGCTGCGCGGCGCGTCTTATCGTGGAATCCTACAAGGGCGAGATGGAGCTGGTTGCGCTCAACGCCTCGGGGGGCGCTGAAACGCTTGCGCATCTGATGAAATACGATTCGGTTCACGGCCGGTTCAACGGTGCGGTCGAGCCCGAGGGTGACAATCTGCGGATCAATGGCAGCACGGTGCGGGTGACCGCTGAACGTGACCCTGCGCAGCTGGACTGGGAAGGTGTCGATCTGGTGCTGGAATGCACGGGGGTGTTCAACTCGAAAGAAGCGGCGTCGGCGCATCTCGAGCGCGGCGCAAGCAGGGTGATCTGTTCGGCTCCGGCAAAGAATGCCGACAAGACCGTTGTTTACGGTGTGAACCATGACGTGATTACCGCGCAAGATACGGTTCTTTCGGCTGCCAGCTGCACCACCAACTGCCTCGCCCCCGTCGCCAAGGCCCTGCACGATGCCATCGGTATCGAAAAGGGCTTCATGACGACGATCCATGCCTATACCGGCGACCAGCCCACGCTGGACCGTCGCCACAAGGATCCGTATCGCGGGCGTGCTGCCGCGATGTCGATGATCCCGACCACGACCGGTGCCGCCAAGGCGGTGGGCCTTGTCCTGCCCGAGCTGAACGGCAAGCTGGACGGTGCCGCGATCCGCGTGCCCACGCCAAATGTTTCCTGTGTCGATCTGACTTTCACGCCTTCGCGCAAGACCACGATCGAAGAGGTCAACGCCGCCGCACAGGCTGCGGCACAGGGCATTCTGAACGGCGTTCTTGCCTATGACGAAGACCCCACCGTCAGCACCGATTACAACCACACGACAGTGGCCTCGACCTTTGCCGCGCCGCAGACGCGCATTCTGGATGGCGATCTGGTGCGGGTGCTCAGCTGGTATGACAATGAATGGGGCTTTACCAACCAGATGCTGAAAACCGCGCTGGTCGCGGGGGGGACGATCTGATGACCATTCACTCGATCACAGAGGTGAATGTTCGGGGCAAGCGCCTGGTGATCAGGGCCGACCTGAACGCGCCCACGAAAGATGGCAAGGTGACCGATGCCACCCGCATCACCCGCTTTGCCGAAGGGCTGAAGCCGCTTCTCGACGCTGGCGCCCGCGCCGTGGTGCTGTCGCATTTCGGCCGCCCCAAGGGGCAGGTCGTGCCAGAGATGTCACTGGCACCCATCGCGCCCGAACTTGCCAAGGCGCTGGGTGTTGATGTGACATTCGTCGATGACTGCATCGGTGAAAAGGCCGAACAGACAGCGGCGGCGCTGCAGGACGGGCAGGTCATGCTATGTGAAAACCTGCGCTTTCACCCGGAAGAAGAGGCCAATGATATGGGTTTCGCCGCCCAGCTTGCCCGCCTTGGCGACCTCTACGTCAATGACGCCTTTTCCTGCGCCCATCGCGCGCATGCCTCGACTTCGGCGATTGCCTCGATCCTGCCGGCCTATAGCGGCCCCCTGATGGACGAGGAGATCACCGCCCTGACCAACGCGCTGGAAAACCCGCAACGCCCGGCTGTCGCGGTTGTCGGCGGGGCCAAGGTTTCAAGCAAGATCGCGGTTCTCAAGAACCTGGTGAACAAGGTCGATCACGTCATCATCGGCGGCGGCATGGCCAATACGTTTTTCTTTGCCGACGGCCATAATATCGGCAAGTCGCTGTGCGAAGAAGACCAGGTCGAAACCGTGCGCGAGATCCAGGCGCTGGCCCAAAAGGCCGGCTGCGAACTGGTTCTGCCGATCGATATCGTTTATGCCTTCAAGTTCGCCGACAACGCCCGCAGCTTTATCGCCGATGTGGACCAGTGCCCCGATGACGGAATCATCCTTGATGCCGGCCCGAAATCGGTGGTCCGTTTCCGCAGCGTGCTGGCCGGTGCGCATACGATCCTGTGGAACGGCCCGCTTGGCGCCTTCGAGATGCGCCCCTTCGAGCAGGCAACCAAGCAGGTCGCCCTTGAGGCCGCCGAGCTGACCCGCAGCGGGTTGGCAATTTCGGTTGCCGGTGGTGGCGACACGGTGGCAGCATTGAACATGGCCGGTGTGGCCGAGGATTTCACCTATGTCTCGTCCGCTGGCGGGGCTTTTCTTGAATGGCTTGAGGGCAAGGAATTGCCGGGACTCGCGGCGCTCGATCGCGAACAGGCGGCATAAGGGAGAACAGGAAAATGGCACTGATTACGCTGAGACAACTTCTCGATCACGCAGCCGAAAACGGCTATGGCGTGCCCGCGTTCAACATCAACAACATGGAACAGGGCCTTGCCATCATGAAGGCTGCGGCCAAGGCCGATGCGCCGGTCATCTTGCAGGCCAGCCGCGGCGCGCGTTCCTATGCGGGCGACATCATGCTGCGCCACATGGTGCAGGCCCTGGCCGAGATGTATCCGCAGATCCCGGTGGTCATGCATCAGGACCACGGCAACAACGAACAGACTTGCCTTTCGGCGATTCGTCACGGATTCACCAGCGTGATGATGGATGGCTCGCTCGAGGCCGACATGAAGACGCCGTCATCCTATGAATACAATGTCGAGATCACCGAGCGCGTTGCCCGCATGGCCCATTGGGTCGGTGCCAGCGTCGAGGGCGAGCTGGGCGTACTGGGTAGCCTGGAAACCGGCGAGGCCGCCAAAGAGGACGGTTCTGGCGCCGAGGGCAAGCTGAGCAAGGAAGATCTGCTGACCGATCCCGATCAGGCCAAGGATTTCGTCGAAAAGACCAAGGTTGACGCGCTGGCCATCGCCTGCGGCACCAGCCACGGCGCCTACAAGTTCAGCCGCAAGCCCACCGGCGACATTCTGGCCATCAGCCAGATCGAGGCGATCCACGCCAAGATCCCGCATGTGCATCTGGTGATGCACGGTTCCAGCTCGGTGCCGCAATATCTGCAGGATCTGATCAACGAATTCGGTGGTGACATGCCGCAGACCTATGGCGTGCCCGTCGAGGAAATCGAGCGCGGCATCAAGTCGGGCGTGCGCAAGGTGAATATCGACACCGATTGCCGCATGGCCATGACCGGCCAGTTCCGCAAGGTGGCGCAGGAAAACCCCGCGCAGTTCGACCCGCGCAAATTCATGATTCCCGCGATGGACGAGATGGAGAAACTCTGCCTCGACCGCTTCGAGCGTTTCGGCACCGCCGGAAATGCCTCGAAAATCAAGGTCATCGATATCGATGACATGGCCAAGCGTTACGCAGACGGAACGCTGTAGACGAAAAAGGAAACGGCGCTTGCCCCTTCCACAGACCAAGCGCCGTTTCACTGAAAACCAACCCAAGGAGAGACCCCCATGGACCAGTCAGACCGTTATGCCGATCTGAGCCTGAATGAAGCCGATCTGATCGCCGGTGGCAAGCACGTTCTTGTCGCATACATCATGAAACCGAAGCCCGGTTTCGGAAATTACCTGCAAACAGCCGCACATTTCGCCGCCGAAAGCTCGACCGGCACCAATGTTGCCGTATCCACCACCGATGATTTCACCCGTGGCGTTGATGCCATCGTCTATGAGATCGACGAGGAAAAGGAGATCATGAAGATCGCCTATCCCGTTGATCTGTTTGACCGCAACATCATCGACGGCCGTGCAATGATCGCGTCGTTCCTGACCCTGACCATCGGCAATAACCAGGGCATGGGCGATGTGGAATACGCCAAGATGCATGACTTCTGGGTGCCGCCCGCGTATCAGCGCCTGTTCGACGGGCCTTCGTCCACGATTTCCGATCTGTGGCGTGTGCTGGGCCGCCCTTATCAGAATGGTGGTTTCATCGTCGGCACCATCATCAAGCCCAAGCTGGGCCTGCGCCCCAAGCCCTTTGCAGATGCCTGCTATGATTTCTGGCTGGGTGGCGATTTCATCAAGAATGACGAACCGCAGGGCAACCAGGTCTTTGCCCCGCTCAAGGAAACCATCCGCCTTGTTGCCGATGCCATGAAGCGCGCGCAGGACGAAACCGGCGAGGCCAAGCTGTTTTCGGCAAACATCACTGCCGACGACCATCACGAGATGGTTGCACGCGGCGAGTTCATCCTTGAAACCTTTGGCGAGAACGCTGACCACGTTGCCTTTCTGGTTGATGGCTATGTTGCCGGCCCGGCGGCGATCACCACTGCGCGCCGCACCTTCCCGCGCCAGTACCTGCACTATCACCGCGCGGGCCACGGTGCCGTGACCTCGCCCCAGACGCAGCGCGGCTACACCGCCTTTGTGCTGGCCAAGATGGCCCGCCTGCAAGGCGCCAGCGGTATCCATGTGGGCACCATGGGCTATGGCAAGATGGAGGGCGAGCCCGCCGACAAGATGATCGCCCACATGATCACCGAAGACAGCGCGGACGGCCCGTTCTATCACCAGGAATGGTATGGCATGAACCCGACCACGCCGATCATCTCGGGCGGCATGAATGCGTTGCGGATGCCGGGCTTTTTCCAGAACCTCGGCCATTCCAACCTGATCCTGACGGCCGGCGGCGGCAGCTTTGGCCATATCGACGGCGCGGCCGCGGGCGCGACCAGCCTGCGCCAGGCCGAACAGTGCTGGAAGGAAGGCGCGGATCCGATCGAGTTCGCCAAGGAACACAAGGAATTCGCCCGCGCGTTCGAAAGCTTCCCGGGTGATGCCGACAAGCTGTATCCCGGCTGGCGCGAGGCGCTGCGGATCAACTCGGCCGCCTGATTACGACGAACGGGGTGGGCAGAGATGCCCGCCCCATCCCGATACCCCTGAAGGAGGCCATCATGGCATTCGACCGTTCCGTAAAGATCGCACCATCCATCCTGTCAGCCGATTTCGCCAATTTCGGCGCCGAGATCCGCGCGATCGAGGACCAGGGCGCCGACTGGGTGCATGTGGATGTCATGGACGGGCATTTCGTCCCCAACCTGACCTTTGGCCCTCCGGCGGTTGCCGCTTTTCGCCCGCATGTCAAAACCTTCATGGACGTGCATCTGATGATCGCACCCGTCGATCCCTATATCGAGGCCTATGCCAAGGCAGGCGCCGACATGATCACGGCCCATCTCGAGGCCGGCCCCCATATCCATCGCACAATTCAGGCGATCAAGGCCCAGGGCGTCAAGGCCGGTGTCAGCCTTAACCCTGGCACCCCGGCCGAGGCCATCGAATACCTTCTGGACATGGTGGACATGGTTCTGGTGATGACCGTCAACCCCGGCTTTGGCGGACAGAAATTCATTCACTCGGGCATTGAGAAGACCCGCAAGATCCGCCAGATGATCGGCGATCGGCCGATCCACATCCAGATCGACGGCGGCGTGACCCCGGAAACCGCCCCGCTGGTCGTCGAGGCCGGGGCCGATGTTCTGGTCGCCGGTTCGGCCGTGTTCAAGGGGGGCTCGGTCGACAACCCGCAGGTTTACGGCGAAAACATCCGCGCCATCCGTGCGGCCGCCGAAGCCGCGCGCACGGGCTGAATCATGACCCCGCGCGCGCTGATATTCGACGTTGACGGCACCCTGGCCGAAACCGAAGAGGCCCATCGCCAGGCGTTCAACGATACCTTTGCCGAATTCGGACTCGATTGGCACTGGGGCCGCGACCTTTACCGCGAATTGCTCAAGACCACCGGCGGCAAGGAACGGATGCGCGCCTATGCCGCCAACCACCTGAAAATTGACCCGGCCGAAATTCCGGTGGTCGAGATCCACAAACGCAAGACCGCCCGCTATGGCGAGCTGATCGCCCAGGGCAACGTGCCTCTGCGCCCGGGCATATCCGAGCTGTTGCATGATGCCTCGCATCACGGGGTGCGGCTGGCGGTTGCCACGACGACCAACCTGCCCAATGTCGATGGCCTGATCCGCGCAACCCTTGGCGTACCCGCCGAAGAGCTGTTCGAGGTAATCGCCGCCGGCGACATGGTCAGAAACAAGAAACCCGCGCCCGATGTCTATGAACTGGCGCTGGATGGGCTGGGCCTGCCGGGTGCCGATTGTCTGGCGTTCGAGGATTCCCTCAACGGGCTGAATTCGGCGCAGGCGGCAGGTATCCCCTGCCTTGTCAGCCCCAGCGCCTATACCGATCGCGATGATTTCAGCGCGGCGGAATTCGTGATCGACAGTTTTGAACGGATCAGCCGAATCGATAAACTGAACACACTGCTTGTTCCTGCGTGACCCTGAAAGGAGAACGACATGGCTGCCATTCCCCCGGTTTGCGATTTTGGCTGGAAAGCCCCCGATTTCACCCTGCCCGGCACCGACGGCAAGGTTTACACCCTGGATGACATTCGCGGCCCTAACGGCACGCTCATCATGTTCATCTGCAATCACTGCCCCTATGTTCTGGCGGTGCTCGATCGCATCATTCGCGATGCTCGCGACCTGCAGGCGCTGGGAATCGGCGTTGCGGCGATCAGTTCCAACGACGCGATCAGCTATCCGCAGGACAGTTTCGACAACATGAAGAAGATGGCCGAGGAACGCGGCTTTCCCTTCCCTTACCTTTATGATGAAAGCCAGGATGTGGCGCGCGCCTATGATGCGGTCTGCACCCCCGATTTCTTTGGCTTCAACGCCGCAGACGAGTTGCAATATCGCGGGCGTCTGGATGAATCCCGCAAAGAGGCCGCGGCCCCCGATGTGCGTCGCGACCTTTTCGAGGCGATGAAGCAGGTTGCGGAAACCGGCCGTGGCCCGGCGGATCAGATCCCCTCGATGGGATGCTCGATAAAATGGAAGGACGCGCCATGAAAAAGCCCGTCATATTCGATCTCGACGGCACGCTGGTGGATTCGGCGCCCGATATTCACGCGGCCACCAACGCCTTGCTGCGGGCAATGGGCTATCAGCCGCTGTCCCCTGAAAGCGTCCGTGGCTTTATCGGCAACGGTATCCCCAAGCTGGTGGAACGTGTGATGCGGGCCAGCGACATCGAATTCACCATCGCCCGCCACAAGGGGCTTTGCGACCAGTTCGAGGCCCTTTACGGCCAGCGCCCGGCCGTCAAGTCGGCGCTGTATCCGGGTGTGCGGGAGGCACTGGAAACATTGCGGGCGCAAGGCAGGCGTCTGGGAATCTGCACAAACAAGAATCTCGACCTGACCCTTCAGATCATCGAGGCGCTGGAAATCGCCCCCCTGTTCGACGCGGTGATCGGTGGCGACAGCCTTGACGTCAAGAAGCCCGACCCAGCCCCGTATTTCGAAACGCTCCGCCAGTTGGGGGTGGATGCTGCGATCTATGTGGGCGATTCAGAAATCGATGCGGCCACCGCCAAGGCCGCCAGGGCCCCCTTTGCCCTGTTCACCGAGGGCTATCGCAAGGCGGCGGTTGCCGCGATCCCCCATGATTTCGCGTTTTCCGACTATGGCCGGCTGGTCCCCATGATCGACGCGATCGAACAGCAGGAAAGCGCGGCCTGAAAATCGGGGGCCAGCCCCCGCACCCCCGGCGTATTTGTGCAAAGAAGAAAATCAGACGCCGAACACCTGATGCGCGAAGGCGGGGTAGGGGTCGGCGATTTCCTGCGCAATGGGGCCGCGCAGAAGGGCCAGTGTCGGGGCATCGGGCAGCGGCGTCTCAACGATGTTGTCGGCAAGATCGAATGCAAAGCCGGTGTTCTCGTGCACTTCATCAAGGCTGTGGCCCGGATGGATCGAGGTCAGGCGAAAGTGCGCCTTTTTGCGGTCGAACATGAACACGCAGCGCCCCGTAACCAGCGCATAAGGCCCGCCGGGGCGGTGGATTTCCGGCGGGCTGGTGCCCGGCGCGCTGATGAAATCCACCTGATCGACAAGCGTGCGGCGGGTGTGTTCCTCGCGAAACAGGATCACGCGCGGCACCAGATAATACAGCATGGCCGAGCCGAACGACCCCGACCAGCGCACATGGTGGCGGGGATAATCCCCGATGCCGACAAGGTTGATATTGGCATGTCCGTCGATCTGACCTCCCGACAGAAAGAACGCCCCGATACGCCCCTGCGCGGCGCGGTCGAACAGCTCTCCCGCGCCGTCATTGAGGGTTTGCAGGTTGCGGCTGTTCAGCACGGTGACCTGCGTCTTGCCCTCTGACAGGCTGCGTTGCAGCAGCGCGGCCGAGCCGGGGATGGGTGAGGAAACGCCCACGGCAACATGGTCGATGCCCTCAAGCATGCGGGCGATGGTGAAGATCAGCAATTCCTGGGGCTTGCAGTCCATCTATACAGTCACTCGTTTTTGCGTCCGGGCCAGCCAGCCGGCAAAGCTTTCCGCATCCCGCGAGGCGGCGGCATATCGCGCCAGTTCCTCGTTATCGGGGTCATGGCAGCCTTGCAGCCCCAAAGGCCAGCTGCCCGCCCGTGCATGTGCAATGGCGGTTATGTATAGCGCCGGGATGGTTGCCGGCGCTCGCAGTTCATCGCGCATCAAGTCGGTATCGGTGATTTCCTCGACCGTCACGAATGTCTGGCGGGCGGCATGTGCCATGGTCATCAGCTCGCGCATGTTGCCGATCCAGACATTGCCGTGCCGGTCGGCAAGCGGGGCGTGGAACAGGGCGATGTCGGGGGTGATTGCGGGCAGTAGAACGATAGGGTCAGGGTCGTCGGACATGGGGTTGTCGATCACCTTGTAGTCGGGGCGGTGTTTCAACAAGTCCGATCCGATCAGCCCGCGCATAGGCATGAAGGGAATGCCCTTTTCTCCCGCCTGCAGTCCCGAGACCAGTGCGGGGCAGGTGCTGTCGCGCAGGGTGATGCTGCCTGCCTTGACCGTCTCGACAAAACGCCCCGCCTGGCCGTGTTCGTCCAGTGTCACGCCTGCACATTCCATCACGGAAACGCAACCCGCGCCGATCAGCATGTCGGCCTGTATGCCGCTGGTCGGGATGGCAATCAGATGCAGATTTCGCGCCTTGCGATCGATCAGGGCGCACGTTGCGGCCAGCGCGACCCCGCTGCGCGACGGTGGTATCGCCACCTTGGCGCCATCGGGTATCCGGTTGGCAAGTTCCCTGACGGAAATCTCGGGCATTCATTTCCTCCGGCCGAAACTATCTGTCAGCCGGGGAAAAATGCCAAGGGCTTCTTCTTTGCAAAAATACTCATTTGTCCCGCTTGAAAGCGGGCCAGCCGCCTAGCGGTTTGCGCCCGGCTGCCACAGAACGTCATCGGCACCGTTTCCGTTGGCCACGCGGGCTGCGACAAAGAACCAGTCGCTGAGGCGGTTGAGGTATTTCACCGCCGCGGGGTTGACCGGTTCGGATTCTGCCAGCTCTACCGCCAGACGCTCGGCCCGGCGGGCAACGGTGCGGCACAGATGCATATGCGCCGCCAGCGCGCTGCCGCCGGGCAGGACAAAGCTGCGCAGCGGCGCCAGATTTCTGTTCATCTGGTCGATCTCGTCTTCCAGGCGTGTGACCTGCGCGTCATTGACCCGCAAGGGGGGCGTTTCGGCGGTTGCATCATCAGGCGATTCCGGGCGGCAGAGATCGGCGCCCAGATCAAACAGGTCGTTCTGGATCAGCGACAGGCGCGTATCCATCTCGCCCTTGGCATGCCGGCGGGCCATGCCCACGCAGGCATTGGTTTCGTCCACCGTCCCATAGGCGGCAACGCGAGGCGCGTGTTTTGCAACGCGGGTTCCGTCACCAAGTGCGGTTTCGCCCTTGTCGCCAGTGCGCGTGTAGATGCGGTTGAGAACGACCATGGGTTACCCCATCTGGCGACGGATCAGCACGAACAGCAGTATCAGGAGAATGGCAACCGCCTGTGCGGCCACGCGAATACGCATGACTTTGTTGCCGTATTTCCTGTTGAAGGCGCCACCCTTGAGGAATGTGCCCAGTCCGAACAACAGCACGAAACCGACCAGCAGCACGGCGCCGACGGCGAGAAGAAAGAGCGGATCATTGGCCATGACAGCCTCCCATTATGCGAACCTTGCAGGTTCAGTCTGACGCCAAGATCATGTCTGACAGGCGTGTTGGCAAGAGGCGCCGGATCAGATTCGCGCCATAAGTGGGCACGGTGACAAAGTATCGCGCATGCGGGCGCGGTGATTCCAGCGCGTGAATCAACTTTTTCGTTACTGCCGAGGGGGGCAGTTCGAACCGATCCTTCTGGTCACCTGCATCATACAGCCGTTTCAGCAGCCTGTCGCGGTACAGATCGGCAAGCGCCGATTCTTCCCAGCGTATCCAGCGTTCGAATTGCTTGCGGGCGTTAAGACGAAAATCGGTGGTGATGGGGCCGGGTTCGATCAGCGCGACATGAATGCCGGCGCTGTGCAGTTCCATGCGCATGACGTCGCTAAGCCCCTCAAGCGCATATTTGGTGGCCACATAGGCCCCGCGCCACTGCATCGGAATCAGGCCCAGAACCGACGAACACTGCACAATCCGCCCATGGCCCTGCCTGCGCATCGCCGGGATCAGGCGGTTGGTCAGATCCTGCCAGCCAAAAAGATTGGCCTCGAATATCGCGCGCAAGGCATCGCGGGGCAGGTCTTCGACCGCGCCGGGAATGGCATAGGCGCCATTGTTGAACAGCGCGTCCAGCGTGCCGCCCGTGCGTTCCAGAACCTTGTCTGCCGCCGCGGCGATCGAGGTTTCGTCCTCGTAATCCAGCTGCAGGCTTTCCAGCCCCTCGGCGCGCAGGCGTTCGCAATCGGATTCCTGCCGACATGTAGCAAAGACCCGCCAGCCGCGTCTGGCAAGCGCATGTGCGGCGTCGTATCCGATGCCGGATGAACAGCCGGTGATGAGGATGGATTTTCGCGTCACCTGTATCTTCCCTTGTTTTTCGGGTTTGTATCCGTCGGAAAGCAGGGGCACAACCTGCACATGCGGCAATTCCCGCTGGACCGGAATCCGCGCACATATTACACCCCCCACATGGCTGATACCTTTGACACCGACATCCCCACCGGCGGCAGCACCGTTTCCGAGCCCCTGCGCCGCGCCATTGGCGAGCGCTATCTGCAATATGCGCTGTCCACCATCATGCACCGCGCGCTGCCCGATGCGCGCGACGGGCTGAAACCCGTGCATCGGCGCATCCTTTACGCCATGCGCGAGTTGAAACTTTCCTCAACTGGCGCCTTTCGCAAATCGGCCAAGATCAGCGGCGACGTGATGGGTAATTATCACCCCCATGGCGATCAGGCGATCTATGACGCACTGGCGCGGCTGGCGCAGGATTTCAACGTCCGCTACCCGCTGGTGGACGGGCAGGGCAATTTCGGCAATATCGACGGCGACAACCCGGCCGCCGCGCGATATACCGAGGCCCGCCTGACCGCTGCGGCCGAGGCCCTGATGGAAGGGTTGGCAGAAAACGCTGTCGATTTTCGCGACAACTATGACGGATCCCTGCAAGAGCCGGTGGTTCTGCCGGCAGCGTTTCCGAACCTGCTGGCCAATGGCTCCAGCGGGATTGCGGTGGGCATGGCGACCAACATTCCGCCCCATAATCTGGGCGAGCTGATCGATGCCTGTCTGCACATGATCAAGGTGCCGAATGCGCGTGACGAAACCCTGCTGGAATATGTTCCCGGCCCCGATTTTCCCACGGGCGGCGTGATTGTCGAACCCCGCGAGAACATCCTGAACGCCTATCGCACCGGACGCGGGTCGATCCGCCTGCGCGCGCGCTGGCACAAAGAGGATCTTTCCCGCGGCCAGTGGCAGATCGTCGTGACGGAAATTCCCTATCAGGTGCAGAAATCGCGCCTGATCGAAAAAATTGCCGACCTCATCCAGCAGAAAAGGATCCCGATCCTTGGCGACGTCCGCGACGAAAGCGCCGAGGATGTGCGCCTGATTCTGGAACCCCGGGCCAAAACCGTCGATCCCACCGTGTTGATGGAAACGCTGTTCCGGCTGTGCGATCTGGAAATCCGCTTTTCCATGAACATGAATGTGCTGATCGACGGGCTGACGCCCAAGGTTTGCAGCCTGCGCGAAATCTTGCGCGCCTTTCTCGACCACCGGCGCGAGGTGTTGCAGCGGCGCTCGCGCCACCGGCTGGACAAGATCGACCACCGGCTTGAGGTGCTTGAGGGGTATATCATTGCCTTTCTCAACCTTGACCGCGTGATCGAGATCATCCGCAACGAGGACGAGCCCAAGCCCGTGATGATCGCCGAATTCGACCTTACCGACATGCAGGCCGAGGCGATCCTGAACATGCGCCTGCGGTCCCTGCGCAAGCTGGAAGAAATGGAACTCAAGCGCGAGCATGAATCCCTGCTCATCGAACGGGCCGAGCTTGAGGATCTGCTTGCCGACGAGGGCCTGCAATGGAAACGCATCGCACAGCAGCTGCGCGAGACCCGCAAGAAATTCGGCCCCGACAGCCCCGGCGGCGCGCGCCGCACCGAACTGGCCGATGCCCCCGAATTCGAGGATGTGCCCCTTGAGGCCATGATCGAAAAAGAGCCCGTCACCGTTGTCTGTTCGCGCATGGGCTGGATTCGCGCAATGAAGGGGCATATCGCGCTGGACAGTACGCTCAAGTTCAAGGATGGCGACGAGGGGCGGTTCATCCTGCATGCCCAGACCACCGACAAGCTGATCCTGTTCGGCTCCAACGGGCGGTTCTATACCATTTCGGTTGCGTCATTGCCCGGCGGGCGCGGCATGGGCGAACCCGTGCGCCTGATGATCGATCTGCCCAACGAGGCCGAGATTGTCGATCTGTTCCTGCATGTGCCGGGGCGCAGGCTGCTGGTCGCGTCCAGCGCCGGCGACGGCTTTGTCGTGGCCGAGGATGACGTCATCGCCCAGACCCGCGGCGGCAAGCAGGTGCTGAACGTCAAGCCCGGTGTGCGGGCGCTGGCCTGCAAGCCGGTGCAGGGCGATCACGTCGCCTGTGTCGGCGAAAACCGCAAGGTTCTGGTCTTTTCGCTGGACGAGCTGCCCCAGATGGTGCGCGGCAAGGGGGTGCGCCTGCAACGCTACAAGGACGGCGGATTGTCGGATTTCACCACCTTCAATCTGGCAGATGGTCTGTGCTGGAAGGATCCTGCCGGGCGTACACGCACCCAGACTGATCTGGCCGAATGGCTGGGCAAACGGGCCACCGCAGGGCGCATGGCGCCGCGCGGGTTTCCGCGCAACAACCGGTTTACATGATGTCCGCGCGTGTTGCGGCATTGGCGGTGTTGCACTAATGCTGGTCGCAAGCGGCGCAATATGGGGTGGGCGAATGACGGTATTGGCAAGATATTTCAGGATGGCACTGGCCGGTGCGCTGGTCCTTGTTCTGGCCGCCTGCGTCAAGCCCGAGCCCCAGGTCGATCGCAAGCCTGACCCGATCGGCGATTTCAAGCTGGGCTATGCCATCGTCGTGGCCAAGGATGCACAAAGGGGCCCGCTGTCACGCAAGGCCTCGGAGCAGGAGCTTGTGAACGCCATTCAGTCCGAACTGAAACGGGTGTTCGGGCGATACGAGGGCAAGCGATATTACCACATTTCCGTAACTGTCGATGCCTATGTTCTGGCCATGCCGGGGATACCCATCGTCGCATCCCCCAAATCCGCGCTGATCTTTACCGTCCGCATCTGGGACGATGCGAAACAGAAACAGCTTTTCGACAAACCCAAGCAGTTCACGATCATCGAAAAGATCTCGGGAAAATCGCTGTTTGGCTCTGGCCTCACCCAGACCAAAGAGGAACAGCTGGCAGGTCTGACCCGGTCGGCGGTCAAGCAGATCGAGAAATGGATGCGTGAAAATGAATCCCTGTTCCAGGATCCCGACAAAACTGCATCTGACACTTGATTTTTGCAGCCAAGCCGTCTAGGCAGCGCGCGTTATCAATCTGGCCCCGTTTCGGGGCCCTTTGGATGAGGCGCCCGGAAAATGGCAAAGGAAAAGTTTGAACGCACGAAACCGCACGTAAACATTGGCACGATTGGCCATGTTGACCACGGGAAGACGACGCTGACGGCGGCGATCACGAAGCAGTTTGGCGACTTCAAGGCGTATGACGAGATTGACGGCGCGCCTGAAGAGAAGGCGCGCGGGATCACGATCTCGACGGCGCATGTCGAATACG
>WFQE01000075.1 GCA_015487165.1 Paracoccaceae bacterium
ACGCCCGCGCGCACCGGCACCTTGCCCAGCCGTTTCGCCAGCGCAAAGGCCGTCACCACCACGTCATCGGCGACCCGCGCAGGCACCACGATTTCAAGCAGCTTCATGATATTGGCCGGCGAAAAGAAATGCAGCCCGATCACATCCTGCGGGCGTGCGGTGCTGGCGGCGATCTGGTCTATATCCAGATACGAGGTATTGGTCGCCAGCACCGCGCCGGGGCGCAGCACGCGGTCGAGTTCGGCAAAGACGGCCTTTTTCACCTCCATGTCCTCGAACACGGCCTCGACCACCAGATCACATTCGCCCAGCGCACCATAATCGGTTGCCCCTGAAAAGCGGCCCATGATGGCGGATTTGTCGGCATCGGTCATCCGGCCCTTGTTGATGTTGCGGTCAAAGACACGTTCCACATTGGCGCGGCCTCGGGCGAGGCTTTCGTCGTCGCGCTCGATCATCACGACCGGCAGGCCCGATTGCAGCATGGCCACCGCAATGCCCGCGCCCATGGTGCCGCCGCCGACCACGCCAAGGCGGTCGATCGCGCGCGGCTGCGCCTCTTTTGCCTCGGGGATGCGGGCGGTCTGGCGCTCGGCGAAAAAGGCATGGATCATGCCCTTTGACTGGTCGGAGCCAAGACATTCCATGAAGGCGGCGCGTTCCTTTTTCATGCCCTCGGCAAAGGGGACCTCGGCCGCCGCCTGAACGCAATCGACGATCATGAAGGGCGATTTCTGGCCGCGCGCGCGCTTTTCCAGCTGTGCGCGACGGGCCTGACATTCGGCCAGGAACGCATCTTTGTCGGCGATCCCCTCGGCGCGCTGGCTGGTGGGGCGCGGCCCGGCGCCCTGGGCCAGCAGGCGGCGGGCGTAATCGGCGCTTGCGGTACGCAGGTCGTCGGTGTCGGCGACCTCGTCAATCACCCCGATTTCCTGCGCGCGGGCAACCTTGATCGGCTTGCCCGACAGCATCAGATCCAGCGCCGGCCCGGCACCCGTGATGCGGGGCGTGCGCTGGGTGCCGCCGGCGCCCGGCAAAAGGCCCAGATTGACCTCGGGCAGGCCGACACGGGTCGAAGGCAGCGCGATGCGGTAATGCGCCGAAAGCGCAATTTCAAAGCCCCCGCCCAGGGCTGTGCCATGCAGCGCGGCAATCACGGGTTTGGGGCAGTCCTCGATCGTCTGGCAGACATCGGGCAGAAAGGGCTGTAGCGGCGGTTTGCCGAACTCGGTGATATCGGCGCCCGCGGGAAAGGTGCGCCCGCGTGCGATGATGACAACGGCCTGCACGGCGGGGTCGTCGCCCGCGCGCCGCACGCCCTCGGCCAGCCCCTGGCGCACCAGCTGGCCAAGCGCGTTGACCGGCGGGTTGTCGATAGTCAGAAAGGCGATATCGCCCTCGACTTCCAGACTGACCTTTTCGGTGATCTGTTCTTTCATCCCGTTTCCCCCGTTTCGTCAGACCGCGTTCAGCCCGCCATCTACCGACAGCGTTTCGCCGGTCATGAAACTGTTTTCGCTGCTGGCGGCAAACATGATCGCCTGCACCACCTCGTCAACCTGCGCGACGCGCCCCATGGGAACGTTGCGCACAAGCCCCGCCTCGGCGGCCTCGCGCCCCTTGGGGGATTCGTCAAGGAAATCGTTCAGCATGGCGGTATTGGCAAATGACGGGCAGACCGCATTCACCCGCACCCCCCGGCGCGCATATTCCGCCGCGGCCGAGCGTGTCAGCCCCACCACCCCGTGCTTGGCCGCTGCATAGATCGCCAGAAAGGGCGCCCCCAACAGGCCGGCGGCCGAGGCGATATTGACAATGGCCCCACCGGTGCCGGTTTCGGCGAACTGCCCCTCCATCACCGGCAGCTGGGCCTGCATGGCATAGAATACGCCCATCAGGTCGATCTCGATCACGTCGCGGGCCAGGTCGATATCGGTCTCGGGCAGGCGCGCCATTGGTTGCACGATGCCGGCATTGTTGACGGCGATATCCAGCACCCCGAATTCGCTGCGCGCCAGATCCACCAGATCGTCATGCAGCGCCGGGTCGGACACGTCGCCCGCCAGCGTCACCACCTCGGCACCCAGCGTATCGGCGAATGCACGCAACGCCCCCTTGTCGCGGTCCGACAACACC
>WFQE01000076.1 GCA_015487165.1 Paracoccaceae bacterium
GCCATAATAGCCCTTGGCGGCCTTGACGACCTTGCGATGGCGGGCGTGCGAGGCAGCGCCTCCTTTGACTCGTGACATTTCTCAGGCCTCCTTAGCGCGCGTAGGGCATGTATTTCTTGACGATCTTTTCATCCTGGGCGCTCAGCGTGGTGGTGCCACGAGCGTTACGGATGAATTTCTTCGTGCGTTTGATCATGCCGTGGCGTTTACCCGCCTGGGCGGCCCGGACGCGGCCGCTGGCCGTCATCTTGAAGCGCTTTTTCGCGCCTGATTTCGTCTTCATCTTGGGCATTTCCGTCTCCTTTCACAAGGGTGTGGTCGTTGGGGCGACTCGGCAGCCCTTTCGCCGGCCGTCCCGCATGAGCGCGTTTCTATAGGCGGATCGTGCCCGCTTGGCAAGCCCGAAACCGAGGGCCGCACTGGTCAGTTCAGGATCGCGCCAATGACGTTCACGAATGCACGCGGGATGTCATCGAAAGAAAACCCGCCCGGCGAAGTGGTTGCCCCCCACAGGATCAGCCCGCCCGCAATCACGACAACGATCGAGGCCACCCTTGGGCGGCGTCCATCGATCCACGCGGTCATCAGGGATACGCCCGAAAGCACCGCAAGGATCATGCCCGTAACCAGCAACAGGTCGGATGTCATCTCTGCCCCCTCCTGCCCCGGAAATATGTCGGGGCTCAGTCAGTTTCAAATTCGTCTATGTGGCGCATCTCGATGGGCGAGACGCGCAGAATATTGGTTGTCCCCGGCATGTTGAACGGAATACCCGCCGTCACCACGATGGATTCGCCATCCGTGCCAAACCCGTAATCATGGGCGGCCCGCGCGGCGCCAACCACGGCCATCTTGAACCGGCTGACCGCAGAAGTCATCACGCAATGCATGCCCCAGGACAGGCACAGACGGCGCGCGGTATCTTCCAGCGGTGTCAGCGCGATGATGGGCACGCGGGGCCGCTCGCGCGCAACCTTGAGCGCGGTCGTGCCGGAATGGGTGAAACAGCAGATCGCCTTGACCTCGGTGGTTTCGGCGATTTCGCGGGCGGCAACGGTTATGGCCTCGGCCACGGTCTTGCGTTCGGCGGTGCGCGAGGCCTCGATCACGTCGCGATAGGTGGGGTCGGATTCGACCTCGACGGCAACGGCGTCCATGGTGCTGACGGCCTCGATCGGATAGTCGCCGGCGGCGGATTCGGCCGACAGCATCACCGCGTCGGCGCCCTCGTAGATGGCGGTGGCGACATCGGATACCTCAGCACGGGTCGGCACGGGCGAGGTGATCATGCTTTCCATCATCTGGGTTGCCACGATCACCGGCTTGCCCGAATGGCGACAGGCCCGCACAAGGCGTTTCTGGATCGGGGGCACGTTCTGCACCGGCAATTCGACCCCCAGATCGCCGCGCGCCACCATGATGCCATCGGAAACATCCAGAATGCTGTCAAAGGCCTTTACCGCAGCGGGTTTTTCAATCTTTGAAAGGATAGCGGCGCGGCCGGCCGCCAGTTCGCGTGCCTCGATCACGTCTTCAGGGCGCTGCACGAATGAAAGCGCCAGCCAGTCAACGCCCATCTCGCAGGCAAATTCCAGATCGGCACGATCCTTGTCCGACAGCGCCGCAAGCGGCAGGATCACATCGGGCACGTTCACGCCCTTGCGGTCGGAAATCTCGCCACCCACCTCGACCCGGCATTCGGCGAAATCATCGCCATGCGCCAAGACCCGAAGGCGGATCTTGCCGTCATTGATCAACAGGGTTTCGCCATTGTCGATGGCGGCAAAGATTTCGGGATGCGGCAGGTTCACCCGCCGCGCGTCGCCAGGGGCGGGGTCGAGATCAAGGCGGAAATCCTGCCCCTCTTTCAACAGCACCGGCCCGTCGGCGAAGACACCGCAGCGCAGTTTCGGCCCCTGAAGATCGGCAAGAATCGCGATCGGGCGGCCGGTTTCGGATTCGATTTCGCGGATGATGTCATGGCGGGCGCGCTGTTCGTCATGGCTGCCGTGGCTCATGTTCAGGCGAAACACGTCGGCGCCCGCCTGGAACAGGGCCGCGATGGTGTCGCGGTCGTCCGAGGCCGGCCCGAGCGTGGCCACGATCTTTACGTTGCGGAGTCGTCTCATGCCTGCCCTGCTTCCTGTTGGCGTTTCGCGCGACTTACTGGCCGAGGGGCGCGAAATGCGCAACTGGCGTCTTGTCGCTGGCGCCGCTTGCGTTATCTATAGCGCAATGCTGCGAGGATTCCATGACTTCACTTGATGCCGGCCCGGATCAGGCTTTCGCCCCCGCCGTCGAAGGCACGGGCGAGCGGGCCTTCGAGATCATCGGGGCCGAGCGCAAGAGCGATCTGGTGATCACCTGCGATCACGCCACCAACCGGGTGCCGGCAGAAATCGGCGATCTCGGCCTTTCGCGCGCCGACATGGAACGCCACATCGCCTATGACGTGGGCGCGGCGGGGGTGGCGCGGCATCTGGCGGCGCTGCTGGAGGCGCCGGCGATCCTGTCGACCTTTTCACGCCTTGTGATCGACCCGAACCGGGGCGAGGACGACCCGACCCTGATCATGCAGATCTATGACGGCACGATCATCC
>WFQE01000077.1 GCA_015487165.1 Paracoccaceae bacterium
GACTACATTCTTACTCCAGGAGGTCAGCTCACCTTTTTTGTTTCCATGTTTTTGCTGGTGATGCCGATTACGCTGGTGAACATGACGATTCAGGACTTGAAGAGTCCATTCTCTGGCGAATGGAAAATTGACGTTAAGACAGGGTACGAAAACCTATCCAAGTCCCTGACATCCCTCGACCCAAATGAGGATAGGTCAGACGACAATTCGGATAGCCCGGACAAAACCTCACAAGATGCATGAGCGCATCGCAGGACGTTGGCAGCGCATGTCGAAACAGGGGAACACTTGCTCTTTTGTGTTTCCATGATTTGAGACATCCACGCTGAACTAATCAAAGCTGATCGAACCCGTGGATGAAGATATCATTGTCCGGACGAATACCCCCTAATTCGCCCTGGAACGCGCCGTCTGCGTGACGTGAAAGCCGATCGCCGGGCTGGCTTCCTCGCCGCGTTTGCGCAGTTCGTCGCCCAGCATGGACATCAGGCGGTCGGCGTCATTGGCCCCGCCCAGGATCTCGGCCCGGCGGGCAACGACGGCGAAATCGGCCGGCACCAGCCCGGAAAGCGAGGCCAGTGCACGGGGCGGCGTCAGGCCAAAATAATGCTGAAAGCAGGTCTCAGCCTTGCGCGGGGTCAGCGTGTCGAAGCGGATGCCAAAGGTAAAGCGGCGCATCGCGGCGCGGTCGAGGCGCTCCATCAGGTTGGTGGTGCAGGCAAAGGGCAGCGGGTGCTGTTCCATCGCCACAAGCAGCTCGTTCACCTGCGTGACCTCCCAGGAATGATGGGCATTGCCGCGATCCTGCAGCAGGGAATCGGCCTCGTCGATGATCAGAAAGCTGCCCTGACGCGCCGATTGTGCGAACAGGCGGCGGATATTGGCCTCGGCCTGGCCGACATAGGGGCCAAGGATGTCAGAGGCACGGACCTTTTCGACCTCAAGGCCGAGCTGCCCGGCCACATGGGTTGCAAAGGCCGACTTGCCGGTGCCAGGCGCCCCGTAAAGGCACATGGAAAAGCCCTTGCCCTTTCCGATCAGCGCCAGACGGCGGGTGAAATCGTCAAGATCCAGATCGGCGCAGGAAATCTCGGGCAGGAACGGCTTGGTCACGAACGCACCGGGGCGCGAGGTCGGGGTCACGCCAAGCGCCTCGCACAGACCCACCAGCACCTTGTCGGCCAGCCCGGCGTCGCCTTCGGCCAGTTTGGTGCTCTGCGCCATCTTGTCATAGACAGCCGGGGGCACGGGAAAGCGCCTCGCCAGGCCCTTGATCTCGGCCTGTTCCAGCTTCAGATCGTGACGGGCGCAAATCTTGCCAAGGATACGTTCGCGCACCCGGGCCGGCGGCAGATCCACATGCAGGGCGTGGCTCATCCGGCGGCGGATCGAGGCGGGCAGTTCGTCAGGGTCATTCACGATCCAGATGGTCGGCACGGGGTTGGTTTCGAACATGCGGTTGGTGAACAGCTTGGAGCCGGGCGCACGGCGCGCAAACGGGTGGGGGATGCCAAAGATGTCGTCGGCCTCGTCGAACAGGCACAGCCCGACACGGTTGGATTCTCCCATCAGGCGCTGAAACATCAGATAGGCATTGAGGCGCTCGTTGCGCACGGGCTCGCCCCCCGCATTGTCGGTGGCTCCTGCCGAATAAAGCGGCATGCCGGTGGTGTTGGCCAGCAGCTTGGCAAACTCGGTCTTGCCGGTGCCGGGGCGGCCGTAAAGCAGGATGTTGACCCCACGGGCACCATAGGCGGTTGCGTTCCACAACAGGCTGCACAGGGTCTTGAAGTCGCTTTCGAGATGCTTGAAATCCTCGGCTTCAAGCGCGGTTTCCTCGGGCGCGCCCAGCAGGCGCTGGACCAGATCATCGGCGCCGTCCAGATCGCTCGTCAGGGCTTCCTCGAGTGCGTTCAACAACTCGGGGCGCAGGATGTTTTCAAAGTTGCTGTCGATCCGCAGGATGCCGTTGCAGATCAGCGGGGCGGTGACGGACATGCGCGTCTTGATCTCGGTGCGGTCAATGTTCAGCAGCACCGCAAGACTATCAACCAGATTGGTGGTGCGGGCAAAGACGCGGTCATAGACCTCACAGGCATGGCGGTTGTTTTCCAGCGTCAGGGCAAGGCCGACAATCGCCTCTTCGACCTCGTCCAGACCAAGGACACGGGCCGCAATCCCGGCATGGCGGTTGAACACAACCGTGCGGTCAGGATAGTCGCCGCTTTCAAGCAGGCCGTCGATGGCCGAAAGGATGCCGTCAAGGTTGATCCCCTCCCAGGAGGGCAGCGGGCGCAAATGCGCGGGGCGGCGCTTGGGACGGGGCCTGGGGCGCGGAACA
>WFQE01000078.1 GCA_015487165.1 Paracoccaceae bacterium
AGCGTGTTGTCATACATCACACCCTTGGCGTCGGGGCAGTGGTTCACGTCAACCGAAAGCACCTTGAAGCCGGCTTCCTTGGCGCCTTCGAAGACCCCGAAATCGCCACCGGCGGTGGCCGAAAAGATAACATCCGCACCTTCCGAGTGCAAGGCAAGCGCCTGTTCCTTGGCGCGAACCGGGTCGGCAAAGGGGTTGGGGCCACCAACCCAGCGGACATCGACCTTGATGTCGGGGTTGATGCTTTTGGCGCCCATGGCAAAGCCGTCGGTGTAGCGATGCAGAAAGGGGATATCCAGCGCGCTGACCGCGCCAATCTTGCCGGTCTTGCTGTTCATGGCCGCAATGACGCCCATCAGATAAGAGGGCTCGTATTCACGGAACACCGCGCAGCTGACATTTTCGGGCCGGTCCTTGAAGATGCACTGGTCAACGATCAGGAACTTGGTGTCGGGTGCTGTCGGGGCGATCTCGGCAAGGATGTCGTTGAACTCAAATCCCAGCACGACGACGATATCGGCGCCTTCGTTGACTGCGGCGTTGACGTTCTCAAGACGGGATTGCGGCGAGTCGCTTTCAAATGTCTTGACCACGGCGCCGAATTTCTTGCCGGCGGCCTCGATGCCGGTCTTGCCCATCTTGAGGAAGGCGTTGACGCCAATGGCATCGGGCGAGACATAGATGAATTTCAGCTGTTTCGCCATCGAGGCGGTGCCGGACAGGGCCAGGGCCAACGCGGCCGCCCCCAGCAGGCGCACGGCCCGTTTTCCTTGCGACATGATTTTCATGAGGATCTCCCTTTGGTTCGAATTTTGTCTTGTTTTTTCTTGCCTGTCGGCAGGCCTCCCTGACCATGCATCGACCAGCTTGCCTAGTGGGGTTCGCACCCCTGTTTTTATCGGATTTGACAATAGTCGGGCCCGATGTATTTTGTCAAGTTTTGCGTCTGAAGCGGCCATGCCGCTCGTCAGTCAAGCGCCAGCAATGCCTTGGCCGTTTCCATGTCGGTTGCCACATGGGTCACATATCCGCCCCTGATGACCGCCTGCATCGGCACCACCTTGTCCTTGCCCGATGACACAAGCAGCCCCATGTCGAGGCCCAGCAGGTTTTCAAGTTCGATGCCGATCATCCGGTCATCCAGGGGGCCGGGTATCGGCTTGCCTTCCCCATCGATGAAGCGGCCGCACATGACGCCGGTTGCGCCATGGGCCAGATACCATTCAAGATCCTCTGGCGTGGCGACCCCGCTGCCGATGATGTGGCTGTCGGGGTTGCACGATCCGGCGGCGAAAATTGCCTTGTTGCAACTGCTGAGCGCCGCAATCTGTGCGGCAATGATGGGTTCCGCCCGCAGCTGCGCGGCAAGTTCAGGGTTGGAAAGAACCGCAGGCGCATGCAGGTTGATCACGCGCGCGCCAAGGCGATGGGCTAGATGTGCCGAACAGATTTCGGCGGTAAAGCCATAAGGCGACGCCATGGATCCGACCAGCTGGAGGACCGTCACATCGCGGGACGTGGTCGTTTCCACCGCCTCGGCCACCTCATAGATCGTTCGCCCCCAGGAAACGCCCAACCGGTCGCCCTCGGTCAGAAGTTCGGGCAGCCATTCCGCAGCCCCCCTGGCGGTGCGCTGGAAGGCACTGGTTTCGCCCTCTTTTCCTGCGGGCAGTATATATGCCGCGGACAGGCCGAACCTGTTACACAGGGAAACGGCGATTTCATGGGTGGTAAAGGCCTCGGGGGTCATCGTGATGCGGATATAGCCCCGCTCGCGCGCAAGCCGCAGGTAGTTGACGACCGTTGCCCGCGAAACGCCCAGCGCCTTGGCAATTTCACCCTGATTCAGGCCGTCATGGTAGTACATCCAGGCGGCCTCGATAACGATGTCTTCGCCGCTGCTGCGGCCTGGCATTCGCGTGTTTGGCTGTCGTCCGGATGTGGGCATGGGTGTTTCCATTGGCTGTGATGGGTGGTTCTCGCTTGCGTTGTCTGGCTATGTGGCTGCTTTCAGAATTGCAGCATATACGCAAATGTCAATACACGTTGACAAATGACGTGATCTTGAGGATGCTGATGGGCGGCCGGTTGGGCCGGGAAAAGACAAGGGACAGACATGAAGGCCAATGGCAGGCATTACCGGTCTATCTGGTTCGACGAGACGAAGCGATGTGTCAAGATTATCGACCAGCGCTGGCTGCCCCATGAATTCAGGGTGGTGGATCTGGTCAGTCGCGATGATTTCGTGGTCGCCATCCGCGACATGTGGGTCAGGGGCGCGCCTCTGATCGGTGCGACGGCTGCCTATGGCATGGCGATGCAAATGGCGCTGGACCCTTCCGACCTGTCGATCGAGGAAAGCTGGGAGATCCTTCACAAGACACGCCCCACCGCCATCAACCTGCGCTGGGCGCTGGATGACATGCGCAGGCTGCTGTTGCAAACCCCTGTCGAAAAACGCGCGGAGGCGGCCTTTGCGCGCGCAGCCGAGATTTGCGACGAGGATGTGGAATGCAACCGCATGATCGGCGTTCACGGGCTGTCGATCATCCGCGAGATCGCCGCGCGCAAACCCAAGGGAGAGCCGGTTCGCATTCTGACCCACTGCAATGCGGGCTGGCTGGCCACGGTTGACTGGGGTACCGCGACCTCGCCGATATATCATGCGGTCGATGCAGGTATTCCGGTGCATGTCTGGGTGGACGAAACCCGCCCGCGCAACCAGGGGGCGCAGCTGACCGCCTGGGAAATGGCCGGAAACGGCATTTCGCACCAGCTGATCGTGGATAATGCCGGCGGGCATCTGATGCAGCACGGGCTGGTCGATCTGGTCATTGTAGGCACCGACCGCACCACGGCGCGCGGCGATGTGTGCAACAAGATCGGAACCTATCTCAAGGCGCTTGCTGCGCATGACAATGACGTGCCGTTCTATGTTGCCCTGCCATCGCCCACCATCGACTGGACGGTTGCCGATGGCGTGCGGGAAATCCCGATCGAGGAAAGGGACGCATCCGAGGTTACCCATGTTCAGGGCCGCCTGCCCGACGGGAGCGTGACACAGGTGCAGATCTGCCCCGACGAAACACCCGCC
>WFQE01000079.1 GCA_015487165.1 Paracoccaceae bacterium
ATTGCCGCGCTGAACCGGCAGATAGGCCCGGATCAACGCGTATTGTTTTTCTGTTATCGTATTCATAACAAATACTTAACACAAAACCACGCCATGTCATAGTGTTAACAGACCCTAAGTTAAAATTGAACAATACTCGATTAACTAGGATGGTAAAAAACGCAAGCGCCGGACAGGACTTGCAGGGAAGTTCCCGCTTAATTGCTAGGCAAAGAATTTAAACGAGCAAGGCTGCGCGCTGGGCTAACCCAACAACAGCTTGCAGACAAAACAGGCTTTCACCGCTTGGCCGTGGGCTATTGGGAAAACAAAGACGGCACGTTTTCGGCAAGGTTTGGCGCGCCTGAAGCCTTTGCCAAAGCGCTTGATATGAAGCATTGTTCGCCGCCAATACGCACGCGCGCGGCATGGGGTTTTACCGATGCTGAAACGGTGCGGATAGAGCAAGAGCTGGCATGGCTGGCCAAATCCCGCGCCCAGTGCCTTTTATTGGCTCGGGTCAGGTGCAATGCCAAAACCCGCAAGGGGACGCTCTGCGAGGCTCTAAGCGATCCCGGCAAGCGGCGCTGCAAATTTCATGGAGGGCGATCTACTGGCCCTAAAACCCAAGCGGGCAAGGACGCCATATCCCGCGCCCAAAAAGCGCGCTGGGCAAAGTGGCGGGCTAGCAATGGGGCTGAATAGCCATTCAATCAAATTGCAAATGGGGGCTTAAATGGGGGGCAGAAGACAAGATAAAGCCTTTATCTATATGATAATTAACAATAATAACGGTTTAAGTGGCGGTGGACACGACATACCAACGAATTTTTCTCGAAAAGCCGGTCAAAACACAGCGAAAACCCGCAATTAATCAAGCATTTTCATTCTCTTAGTTCGGTATTCATGCGGGATTGAGCGGGTCTAAAAGAAACAGGGCGTCAAAGCCCGAAATCCTCCCGAAACCTGTCGATCTGATGCATCCTCTCGTGCAATACCGCGACGATACCGATGTCGCCATTGCCAAGCTCCTTCCAGTAGACGAAGTGTTTTTTGTAACGAAAAAAGAACCCTTCGACACCGAAGTCGGCCGGAATGGGCCGCGACATCACTTCATGCGTCGCAATCTTTTCAAAGGCCTCGAAAAGGCCAGTGATGTAGGTGTCGGCCTGTGCAGCGCCCCACCGGTCGCGGGTGTATTGATAGACTTCATCAATGCGAAACGAAGCCACTTCCTGAATGTGAACGTTTGCCAATGGCTCAAGCCTGGTTTCGTGCGATGACGTCGGCAGCGGAAAGCGGTGCGTAAGAAGAATCCGGTGCAGCGAACGCCCGTGTCAACTCTGCCTTCAGGCGCTCGAATGCCTGCCGTTCCATCCGCTCCTTGTCCCGGCGGATCAGATCACGGATGTATTCGCTCACATTCTCATAGGAGCCCGTTTCGCCGACATTTGCGGAAACGTATTCGCTGAGCGCTCCGCTCAGCCGGACGGTCATGGTCGTGGTGCGTGACATAGATGAAACTCCGTTGCTCTTGTATTCAATATAACCAAAAATGCACACACTACAAGGGGCAAGCCAATAGTTGGAAATTTGCCGCACTCCATGCGATACCAAACCGCCGCACAATTAGCTGTGAATAGCAACATGGCCGGACCCTCCTATTATGCCCAGGACGGACGGCCGGTGGCCGACGGTGCCTGAGAGGATTGCGTGCCCTGCGGGGGCTGCGTGCCTTGTGGATTCTGGGATTGCTGGCCCTGTGAAAGCGGCGGCTGCGTTGGAGCGACCGCGCCCATGATTGCGGCATAATCCTTGTGGTCGGGCGTCACAGCGGAACGGATTTCGTTCTTGTCGTCGCCATTGGCATCCGTGCCGACATCGATCCGGGCGATGAATTCGATCCCGTCGAGGTCGGCAAAGCCGCCGATACGGCGTCCCGCCTGTGCCTCGGGCGACATGTCCTTGTCGGAAATCCCACGCGCGGAATTGAGGATGCCGCGCACCAGCGAGCGGCCCATATTGCCCCAATCCGGCCCCTTGGGGCTGTAGAGCCCGATCAGCGTGAATATTTTGCGCCGCGCGTATTCGCCCTCGGTCACGGTGAATTCGCCGTTCAGATAAACCGCTCCGGTCGAGCCGCGCGTGGCATAACCGCCGATCCAGCCTTGGCTCGGGTCATCGAACCCTCCGGGGCGGATGGTCAGGCGCACCTTGGCCAGCGTGCCCTTGGGAATCAGATTGATGTTGCTTTTTGCGTCGTTGAAATCATTCCAGAGTCCAGTCATGGATCAGGTCCTTTTCGTTCAGTTGGGGGATGGGTTTTGATCGGCCACAGCGGCCGGTTCAGGGGATTGGGTGTAGGTCAGCCGATCACTTGCGAGCACGCCGGGGGTTCTGATCTTCTCCATCAGACGGCCCAGATGCGGCTCCTCGACCTGCGCCAGACGGCCCGAGCGATCCTTGGCCGGAAAGCCCCACGGGTTGATCGTCTGGCAAACGAAGGCGCGGTAGGGTTCCCCGCTTTCGCCCGGCAATTCGGCCATGGTGATGACCTCGTCGACAATGCCGGGCAGCTCGAGACCGGTCTTGGACCCGTCGATCTGGGCCGAGAATACCTTGCGATTGAAGTCGTCCAGCTTCTCGTCGAGGATGCCAACGAACCAGACGTTTTTCGCCCGAGTGTGCTGCAGATGCGTGAGCCAGCCAATCATCTCGCGGCCGTGCAGCCCGTAGGCCCCGCGCACATCCGGCTTGCCGGTCTTTTCCGAGAACGCCTCGGGCTGGCCCTTGCACCAGCCAAAACACAGCCGACCGGCCACGGTGATCGAGTCAATGAAGATGGTCTGGTATTTCTCGAGCGCGGCGGGATCGCCGAACTGCTCGCAAACAGCTGCATAATGCGCCGGACCATAAGGCTGGTCATCGCGCAGCGCCGGATTGGGCCCGCCGATGAACACCGCAAAATCCCGACACTCGGCCCAAGTGCGCGGCCGGATCGTATCACCCTGCCAGCCCTCGATCGCGAGGTCGCCCGCTTCAAGGTCCATGAACAGAGTGGTCGCAGGGTCAAGCGTCCAGAGCAGGGAAGTTTTGCCAATTCCACTGCCCCCGAAGATGCAGCCCTTGATGCCGCGCTGTTCCGCCAAACGCTCGTCGGCGCTTATGATAGGGAGGCTCATTGATCCGCCTCCTGACTGACAAGCGCGATTTTGAGGCTGCCGGGGCGCACGGTACGGGCGGGCTCGAACCCCTTGCGGATGCCTTCGGGCCATGCGCTGTATTTGCGTTCGGGCACCTTGAAACCAATATCGACATATTCCGCAGGGTCGTCGCCTGCTGCGCGGATACGTTCGACCATGGCGGAGAGTTTGCTTTGATCCCAGGCAACCCGTTTGGGCAGGTCGGCAACTACAGTGAAATCCCCATCGTCAAAGCGGACGGTACCCGTATCCTTGCCACTCTCGTGACGGAGTTCTTCGGCGCGGGTGGCATACCGGATGGTCAGCGCCCCATCGAGGCGGGCCTTGGCGGCTTTGATCCGCTTTGTGGTTTCATCGATTTCATGCTGAAGGATGGCCAGCAGTTCAACCGGCAGGGCAGCGATATCCTGTGGTGGCATCGATATCAGATCATCGACACGCGGAGCGTTTTCGGGGAAGGGCATGAAAGGGTCTCCGTCATGGGTAAAAAGGGATTGGAAAGCGGGCATCAGGCGGCCTCCTCGAGAAGAAGGGCAGACAGCGAGATGCTCACGGTTTTGGGTTTGGAGCGGGCAACGGCGATATAGGCGAAACAATCCGGCCCCACGCGCTCCTGCACCAGATGCACAAGGCCTTGTTCGGCGGCATGGAATGTACGGTTTGCGAGCTTGCGCAGTGCATCACGCGCTTTGTCATCAAGGCGGGAAAACAGCGGGAAGGTGTCGAGCACCAGAAAGCCGCGATGGTATTCCAGCCGGTCACCGGGCAATGTCTGCGCCACCCAGGCACAGAACTCGATTTCTGTAACGGGGCCATCGGGTTGGATGGCGGGTATCGGGGCATGTTTCATGAAATGATCTCCTCTAATGCTCCTACTCATGCGCGGTGCAATTCGTCCCAAGTCGGACCAAGCCCGTGCAGGGTCAGGGCCAAGCGGAGATCGGAAATCCGGCGGTAGAGGCTGGAACGGCTGCCAAACCCGCACCTGGCAAGCGTCGCCACGGACCCGTGGGCCAGACCGACAGAAATGGCGCGATCCCTGGGCGGAAGATGACCAAGGGCACGTCTCAAATCCATGGATTGCTCGGTGGCAAGACGGGTATCAAGACTCTGCCCATGCCAGGCTCCAAGCCCGTCCTGATTGGACAGCACCTCACTCATCGGGCGGGGATCGACTTGTGAAAGCGGCGCATCCAGCGACAACATGGTGCCACCCTGCGCGCGGCGTTCCTTCATGGTCCGCATCGCGATGCGCGAGGCCTGGTTGCGCAGGATGAGTCCGGAAAAGGCCCCAAGACTGCCGCGCTTGGGATCAAAGGCCGGCAGGCGGCGTAGAAGGTCAATCAGCAGATCCTGACACAAATCTTCCTGTCCGGGGCTGGCCGGGCCAAGCCGCCAGTGCAAGCGTTTGGCGGCTGCCTGTGCCTCGAAAAGGATGGTCTGGATATGGTGGGGGGAAAGTTCAATCTGCATTGCGTTGGTCCTCGGTCATCGGTTGTTGATGACTTCAGCATCGCGAATTGCATCGCCCCGCAGGTGGGATTGTGGTGGGAAGTTTGTGGGGGTTTGGTGGGAAAACCGGACTGGTTTTCGCTGCTTCCGGCACAGAAACAGGCTCCGAAAGCGGAAAACAGGTGTTAGTGAAAGCTCGCCTGGAAACTTGTTGGCGTCAGGGTGACATGCGCATCAAGCGGAGGACGAATCTCGAAAGCCCGGGGTTCGCGCGCGAAATTCCAGACACGCAGCAAGCACCAGTCGTCGCGTTTCGCTTCGGCAACGGCAAGTTCGTTTCTGGAAATATGGAACGGCGTGCGCTCCCAGCCGTTTGTGGTTTTCACCTCGATCAGGCGGTTTTGACCTTCGGGCGAAAAACTCGCGATGTCGTATCCGGCACCATCGCCGTCCTCCTCGGAAACCCAGCGAATGCGCTCCGCCAGATCCGGTCGCCCAGATGTGATCAGGTTGGAGCGTTCATGGGCAAGCACGCGTTCTTCCCCGGCGCGACCAAGGATGCGGTTTCGCTCGTCGCGTTCAGCCACATCGAACTTTTGCGCAATCCCCAGCATCTGGTCCAGTTCGTCGGGTGGCGGCGCATTGCGCATGGTGGGTGGAGGTTCAATCCATAACTGCTTGGCTTCGCGCAAATGGCCGGTTTGTGCAACACGAGATGATCTTGAAATCCACGCGACATTGTTTGCCAACCACCGCGCAACGGCATCCACAAGGGGTGTCTGGAAATTGAAGGCCGGTTTGTAGCCGGTGATCCACGTCTCGCCCAGCCCGATCAGAATTGCGCTGATGTTTTGATGTTTCCACTCAATCGAGCCACGGCTGCGCCCGATTGCGGCTTGCAGGTCGCGGTTGTGCTGCGCTTTGTTGTAAGGTTTTCCGGCAAGATCATCGGCAAGCATCGCGAAATAGTCCGCAATGATTGTGTCGTTTTCTTCATCTGTCCAGTTTTCGCCTGCCATGCGGGCCAGGCTACCCGGTGCGGGTGGATTTGTCATCTATTGGTTGGGGCGCATATTATACCCGATGATAGCGTCAAACGCAGCCTCAGCCGATCACCGAAATACTTTCCGTATCAACCCCCAGAAAATACCCGCGATTTCTGGCGGTTTTGATCAGCGATTTACTTTCCGCATCCGAAAACCCGGCCGTTTTCATCTGGTCCCGTAATTCCCTGATCAGGTCTTTAGCCTCGCGCCCCGTGGTATCCTCTAGATACGGACCGGAAGCAATTGGATCGCGGGAGCCGACTTTTTCCAGAAGTCTCTGGAACACCGGAAATATCTGGTGCGAAAATGTGGCTGAGCGGCCTTGCCATTCAATTTGCGCAGCCTTGATCTGGACAATCAACTCCGGAGCTCCCGTTGCGGCGTCAAGCGCCTGATGATCAAATACAAAACCGAGCCGGTTTTCAGCGGGTTTAATAACATCCCCGACGTTGGCATGATCAATGCCAGCCTCCTGCAGCCACTGCTTTGTTGCTGGCGAGGCGTTCTGCGTGATTATGGTCGCCTGTCCGGCCTTGTTTGACTGGCGAATGACGGCAATCAGGCTGCTGCGATTGAGCGATGCAAGGTTCAGGCCGTAATATATGCCGCGTCCGGATCGGGTTTCGCCCAGACACCACAGGCCCTTGATGATTTCGACCGGAGGCTGGTCAAAGCCCGCAGCGGTAGCAATCTCGCCCATCAGAACAGCAGCGCCGATTTCAAAAACCCGAAGATCATCCCGTTCAAGAACAACATCCCGATTGGCGTCGAGCGGACACTCAGCGCGAAACCTGTCCCCGTGTGGCCGGACCGGACGGGCAAGCAGGCCGCATTGGCACCCGTTGCATAGATCCCAATCCTCCAACGGGGCCTGTTCCACCAGAACGCGCGCTTTCAGCAGGCGATCCAAAACCGGCCCGAAATACGGGCGGGCGGCTGAACCGGACAGCACGGCCTCGTCGCCTGCTTCACTCAGCAGCTTCAATAACGTCGTAATCATCGCGTTCCAGTGTCATGCCGTTTCGTTCAATCAGTTCCATTACACGGGCTTCGTGTTGCGTACGCCGGAACTGCACCACGCTTGGCGGACGGATCTTCACCGTGACCTGCGGCTTGCGCGAGCCTTCACCCTTGAAGAACACCCTCATCACCATCTCGCCCAGCACCCATGAGCCGCCAAACCCGACCGGAGTTTCTCGAAAATGCGCCAATGCCTTACCCGTCAGATCACGCGACCGCAGGGTGCGGGCCACATTCCGGTAGCCGTCCTTGCCCGGCACCATCAGGTCAGCCGCCGCCTCGATGATCAGCACCTTTTCGATGGCCGGATCATACTGGTGATCCATGGCAAAACCGTCACCGGACTTTTCCACCACCTCTAACGAGTAAAGCTCCTGCGCGTCATCGCTGGCGAACATGCCCGGTTCATTCAGCACAATATCGGCAAAGGCTTCGGCGATATCCTTTTGATGCGCCACCTTTATGCGGGCCAACCTGAGAATGCCGGTGTTTTCCGAATACCGCAAAATGGCCTGGGTCACACCGCGCAGGCTGATGACCTTCTCCTGCTGCCCCTCCACGACCGGCATGGTCGACACCAGCGTGCCGTGGCTGATGACGAAATTTGTCTCGTCCCCGTCCACATAATCGCCGATGCGGCAAAAATCGCCCAAGAAGGATTCCTTGAACAATTCAGCTACCCGCTGCCGGAACGCCTCGAGTTTTCCAGCGGCCAGATCTACGGGAATACCGCGCTTGCGACCGGCGAATTCCGACAGGCGGTCCGCCGTCATCATTGCCAGATAATCGGCGGCTACATCGAACAGGTCCGGATGCTCGAGAAATACACGCAGCGCCAGATGTTTGGGATCATGCTTTTTGTCCGGCGCGCCATCGTCGCAGGTTTTCGCATCGGGGAACAGATTGATACCCTGACGGTCGGCCTGGGCTTGAATAATATCCAGCCCTTTTGCGTTCCCCAACTCGGCGATCCGGTGCAGATCACTGCGCAGACCCTCCGGATATTTTGCTTCAGGCCCCGCCAGCAAGTCGGCAATCGCCTCGCGGGTTTCCGCCTCGTCCTGATCGAAAACATCCAGCGTAAACCCGGTGTATTTCCCTTCATGGCGCGCCAGCAACCGGCGCATATACTCCAGATCAATCGTCTTGATAAAACGTGAATTTACAAACTTCTTGAGATTTCCTGCCATAATGAATCCTTTTTATGAATCGCCCCATGTTCTTCATATGTTCCGCACTCGATTCGATCAACCACCGCGATAGACAAGTGGGACAAAAAACAAAGCGGGTGAGTAGAGGCTTAAGAGACACATATATTCAAGGCCTCCACATGAAACGCCCCAACACCCCGCCACCCGACCAGATGTCGCCACCCGAGCGGCGTGCAGAGCTTTGCGCGTTACTGTCGAGAGGGCTGATCCGGCTGAAAATACGGGAGGATAGCGAACTATCTGGCGATACTGGAGAATTTCCACTTCACAACTCTCTCGAGCAGAGCGGTACTGCGGAAACCTTGAAACGGAGACCCGCATGACAAAACCCGATCCCGTCCCCACGCACCTGGCCGCGCTGAAATCCACACCCACGACGGAACTGAAAGCCCAGTGGCGCGAATTATTCGAAACCGAGCCGCCAGCATTCAACCGGCGGTATCTGGAAAGCCGTCTCGCCTACCGCATTCAGGAACTCGTCTATGGCGGGTTGAAACCGGAGACGGTCAGACGGCTTGAAACCCTCGGCGAGCAGCTTGATGGCGGCAACATTACGCTACGCCGCATCCGTGCCGATCTGAAGCCGATCACGGGCACCAAGCTGATCCGCGAATGGCAGGGTGTCGAACACACCGTGACGGTTCTGGCCGATGGTTATGAATGGCAGGGCCGCCCTTACCGCTCGCTCTCGGCCGTGGCCCGGGCCATTACCGGCACCCGCTGGAACGGATGGATCTTCTTTGGCTTGAAAAGCAGGAGGGGCGCATGAGCAAGGAGATCAAACGCAAACTTCGCTGCGCGGTTTACACCCGCAAATCCTCGGAGGAAGGGCTGGAGCAGGAATTCAACTCGCTCCACGCCCAGCGGGAGGCCTGCGAGGCCTATATCGCCAGCCAGCGCTCCGAGGGTTGGGCGCTAATTCGCGAGCATTACGATGACGGTGGGGTATCGGGCGGCACGCTGGAGCGGCCCGGTTTGAAACTGCTACTGGCGGATATCGAGGAAGGGTTGATTGACGTGGTCGTAGTTTACAAAATCGACCGGCTATCGCGTTCGCTAATGGATTTTTCCAAGTTGGTAGAAGTGTTTGACCGAAACAGCGTGACCTTCGTTTCCGTCACCCAATCCTTCAATACCACCACATCCATGGGGCGGCTGACCCTGAACATCCTGCTGTCCTTTGCCCAGTTTGAGCGCGAGGTTACCGGCGAGCGCATCCGCGACAAGATCGCCGCCTCGCGCAAAAAGGGCATGTGGATGGGCGGGACGGTGCCCTTGGGTTATGATGTGAAAGACCGGCGGCTGGTTATAAACAAGGCCGAGGCCAAAACCGTACAGCTGGTGTTCGAACGCTTTGCCGAAATCGGCTCGGCCACGGTTCTGGCCCGTGAGTTGCGGGCGAATGGCACCACCACCAAACAGGGCAAGCCGATCACCAAAAATTATATTTACCGCCTGCTCAACAACCGCGTCTATATCGGCGAGGCCGTCCACAAAGGCCAGTCCTATCCCGGCCAGCACAAGGGGATCATTCCGCGCAAACTCTGGGACAAGGTGCATGCGATCTTGCGGACAAGCCCCCGCAAGCGCGCCAGCAACACCCGCGCGCAAACGCCTGCCTTGCTTAGGGGCCTGCTGTTCGGGCCGGATGGGGCGGCATTTTCGCCCAGCCACACCCGTAAGAAGGACCGGCTTTACCGCTATTACGTCAGCCAGACATTGCTGAAACACGGTGCTGGAACCTGTCCGGTGGGCCGCGTGCCTGCAGGTGAAATCGAGGCGGCGGTTATTGATCAGTTACGGACCGTGTTCCGCCAGCCGGAAATCATCATAGGCACTTGGAAGGCGGCAAAGCCGCATAACGCCGATATAACCGAGGCCAATGCCCGCGAGGCACTGATGCATTTTGATCCGCTCTGGGACGAATTGTTCCCCGCCGAGCAGGCCCGTATCGTGCAGTTGTTGGTGGAGCGGGTCGATATAGGCCTTGGCGGACTGGACGTGCACTTGCGCATCGATGGGCTGTCGGGTTTGGTACGGGAAATGCGGGAGGCGGCGGCATGAGGAACACCGCCAACACCGTCACAATGCACATCCCCTTCACCATCCGTAAATACGGTGGCCGTAAACAGGTCATAACGCCGAACGGCGAACCGGCTGCCATCGAGAGCCCCCGCGTCGACAGCACGTTGATCAAGGCCTTGGCCCGCGCCTTCCGCTGGAAGAAGATGCTGGAAAGCGGCCAGTTCACCACCATCACCGAACTGGCCAAACATGAAAATCTCGCCCTGACCTACATGACCCGCGTCCTGCGGCTCAGCCTGCTGGCACCGGATATTGTCGAGATGATACTTGACGGGCGGCGGCCGCCGGAGATGACGTTGACCGCGTTGCTGGAGCCGTTTCCGGTGGAGTGGGAGAGGCAGAGAGGAGGGAAGTCTCAGCTCTACGGAACAGATCGGGCAAAATAAACATGGAATATGCAACACTCATATTCCCTCGGACCGGAAAATTCTCTCGCCATATTGTGTGTGTGTTGGTAATGAGGCACGATATGGAGTATGGACACATTAACAAAGGGAGAACGATCAATACGCATGAGCTTGATTCGCGGACGCGACACCAAGCCCGAGATGCGTGTTCGCAGATTGGTCCATGCACTTGGATATCGTTACCGCTTACACCGGCGCAATCTTCCTGGACGCCCCGATCTTGTGTTTGGGCCACGCAGAAAAGTAATCTTTGTCCACGGATGTTTTTGGCATCGCCACCAAAGCCCGCTGTGCAAGCTTGCCAGATTACCAAAGTCCCGCCAAGATTTCTGGCTGCCAAAATTGGAAGCAAACCAGATGCGAGATGAACGAAACAAGGGAAAGCTAATAAATTTAGGGTGGGATGTGCTTGAAATTTGGGAATGCGAAACTGGCGATATTGAAAAACTACAGAATAGTATCAAAGGATTCTTGAAATGAAATCAGTTGAATTGTTCGCGGGAGCTGGCGGTCTAGGACTGGGTGTGGAAAGCGCCGGATACCATCATGCAGCGGTCGTCGAAATTGATCGATGGGCCTGCGACACGCTGGCGGAGAACACAAAATGGCCTCTCCATGGATGGGACAACGGCGATGTTCGAAAATTCGACTACTCGCCGCTAGTGGGGAAAGTAGACTTGGTCACTGGTGGACCACCCTGCCAACCCTTTTCGATGGGGGGAAGGCATCGCGCATTTCTCGACCCCAGAGACATGTTTCCCGAAGCCGCCCGAGCAGTAAAGGAATTACAACCCAAAGCTTTTATTTTTGAGAATGTAAAGGGCCTAAAACGGCAAGCATTCACAAACTACCTTGAGTATATTCGGCTTCGCCTGTGTCACCCGGATTTAATTCCGCGAGACGGGGAAGAATGGCTGGACCATCTAAAGCGGCTTGAAGATTACGAAACGAGTGGCGCAAATGGTGGCTTGGCATATAATGTTGTTATTCGCCTCTTGAACGCGGCCGACTATGGCGTGCCTCAAAAGCGTGAGCGGGTATTCATTGTCGGCATTCGCGAAGATTTGGCGGCTGCTTTTCATTTCCCTGACCCAACCCATTCACGCGACGCCTTGTTATGGTCAAAATGGCGAGATGGTGACTATTGGGAACGCCATGGTATCGAACCTGTTGAAAATTACCGGGAACAAACACGTGCGAATAAGCTGCGAGAGAAACCCGAAAAATTGCCTTGGCAAACCGTGCGGGACGCCCTGCACGACATTCCAGACCCTGAATTTTTTCCAGATGAAGCCATGAGAATACCGGACCACCGCTTTATCCCCGGAGCACGCTCCTATCCTGGGCATACGGGTAGCCCACTGGATGAACCAGCTAAGACCCTCAAAGCCGGCGTCCATGGCGTTCCTGGGGGCGAAAACATGTTGCGACGTCCTGACGACACTATCCGTTACTTCTCCATCCGCGAAAGCGCTCGCTTGCAGACCTTTCCCGATAGTTTTCGTTTTCATGGATCCTGGGGGGAAACGATGCGCCAGCTTGGAAATGCCGTTCCCGTACAACTTGCAAGAATCGTTGTAAAATCCATTCGCGAACAGATAGAGTGTTCGAATGAGAAAGGTCGAACCATACAATCCATTGGACAAGAAAAACCTCGCGGAAAGCGCGGCGAGCGCGTTGCTTCGGCAGAAACCGGAGATATTGCCGCCGGAACCGTTTGAAGGCGCGGGCATTTATGCGATTTACTATATGGGTGAATTTTCCGCCTATCGACCCTTGGCTGAGAAAAACCGGGAGCGCCTGGAAGCGCCAATTTACGTTGGAAAGGCCGATCCGAAAGGCGGGCGTCGTGGCGGCGATCTGGATGCGCCAGCGGGGCCTGCCCTATCCGATCGATTGCGCAAACACGCGCGATCGATCGAGCAGGCGAACAATCTGGATTTAAGCGACTTTCGATGCCGATACCTAGTACTGGACGACGTCTGGGTCCGCATGGCCGAACGAATGTTGATCGCATGGTATAGGCCGCTTTGGAACGTTGTCGTGGACGGCTTCGGCAATAATGATCCTGGCAAACGTCGGGCAACCCAATATCGATCACCTTGGGATATTCTTCATCCGGGTCGCCCTTGGGTGGAAAAACTGGCCATGGGGAATATAACGCGTGATGATATTATAGAAAAAATAGACACGCACTTTACCTAGGATCGCACCGTTCATTTTATGGAAAAATGTTTGGAGTAAGGGGTTTGAGGTTTTATTGATAACCGCGTCAACAACAGTAACAGGAATTTGTAAGCTTTAAGAATTGGAACAATCATGACTGAGGGACACAATGTGACCGCACCCACCAATCACGGAGATGGTGAGTCCCCTCCGGGGTTGGTGATAAAAACAGATGCGGTGGGGCGCGTGAATTTTGCGTCGGCCCAAAATGGAATTGCGGTTGTTAAAAGTATTGTCCTGAAAAACAACACAGAAGATTCATTCGCAGACCTCACCATCACACTCACTGCAAATCCGCCTGTGATCCGTGAAAAAACCTGGAAGATCGATCGTCTTGCACCGGAATCTAAAATCACCATCAACGATCTGTCCACACCTTTGGATATTGAGCACCTGTCGGGACTGAATGAAGCCGAACTGGGCGCGCTGAGGTTTGTGGTCGACAGCCCAAACGGGCGGCTTGCAGAAGAACATAAAAGATTGGAGCTGCTCGCCCGCGATGAATGGGGCGGGGTTGGGGATATGGCGCAAATCCTTGCGGCTTTCGTTTCGCCGAATGACTCCGTAATCGCCGCAATTCTCAAAGACGCGTCCATGCTTTTGGAGCGGGCCGGCAAGGATGGCTCGATTGACGGCTACCAGACCAAGGATCCCGCTCGCGCATGGCTCCTTGCGGGCGCGATCTGGTCAGCAGTTACCGGGTTGGGGCTCAGTTACGCCATGCCGCCGGCCTCATTTGAACGCGCAGGCCAAAAGGTGCGCAGCCCGGCACGAATTCGCTCCGAGGGCCTGACGACATGCCTTGACAGCACGCTCCTTCTGGCAGCGGCCTTCGAGGCCGCCGGGCTCAACTCCGTGGTCCTGTTTTCTCATGGCCATGCCTGGGTTGGAGTGTGGTTGGTTGAACGGGACTTTGGCTATGTGACCGAGCCGGATGTCGTTTCCATAAGGAAGGCAGCGCAGGCACATGAGTTCATTCCCGTGGAAACAACGCTCGCAACCAAACGCCCGACAATCGGTTTCGAGCAAGCTGTTGACGAAGGCCGCCGCCGTCTCTCGGAAGAGCGGGAGGATGAGTTTGTTGTTGCCGTTGACATTTCTCGGGCCAGAGCAGCACGTATTCGCCCGCTAGCGAGCCATGTTGCGGCGGACGACGGAGACGCCGACCATGCCGAGGCCGCTCCTGCTCCACTTCCCAAACCTCTGGATACTGGCCTGTTGCCTGGTGAGACGGTTGAAGCGGTTCCCGATACTCCGATGGGCAGGATCGAGCGCTGGCAACGAAAATTGCTTGATCTTTCCCTCCGAAACCGGCTGCTGAATTTCAGGCCAACCAAACAGACATTGCCATTCCTGTGTTCCAGCATAGCCGAACTGGAGGACGCGCTTGCCGACGGGCATGGGTTCAAGACCTATGCGCTACGTGAAGACGATCCGATCGGCGAACGCCAACTTTCAACCGAAGACCGAAAGCGCATAGAGGAAGCCGCTGCCAGCGATGCGTTCGAGCGTGGTCAGATCGCTGTGCCGCTTTTGGGCAAGGAAATGAACGCTCGCCTCCTTGCGCTTTATCGTCGAGCCAAAAGCGACATGCAGGAAGGGGGCACCAACACCTTGTTCCTTGCGGTCGGGTTCTTGCGCTGGAAAAAGAGCGAAGGAGATACGCGCAGTTATCGTGCCCCGTTGTTGTTGATTCCGGTAAAGCTGGTGCGACGCTCGGCGCAATCTGTTTTCACAATTCGCCACCACGAAGATGACGTCCGCTTCAACACCACGCTTCTTGAATTTTTGAAACGCGACTTTGATTTGCGCATTCCCGAGCTTGAAGGCGATTTGCCACGCGATGATAGCGGAATAGACGTCCCCGGAATTTTGGCAACCATGCGCCAAAAAGTACGTGATGTTCCCGGTTTTGAAGTTGTCGAAGAGCTTTCTCTTTCGACGTTTTCCTTCGCTAAATACCTGATGTGGAAGGATCTTGTCGACCGGACCGAGCAATTGCGAAAAAACCCGTTGGTAAAACATCTGGTGGACAGCCCCGCCGAGGCTTTCCACAGCGAAGGCACTGAATTCGTACCCCCCCATGAGCTTGACAAACGCGTCTCCCCTTCGGATATCGTGACGCCTTTGCCTGCTGACAGCTCGCAAATGTCGGCCATCGTGTCGGCCTCGGGCGGGCGCGATTTCGTTTTGATTGGCCCCCCGGGCACGGGCAAAAGCCAGACCATCGCCAACATCATTTCCCAATGCATGGCCAGCGGGAAAACCGTGCTTTTTGTCGCCGAAAAAGCGGCAGCACTGGATGTGGTTCACCGACGCCTGTCCGCCAGCGGATTGGGCGATGCGGTGCTTCAGCTGCATTCAAACAAGACAGATCGCAAGACCGTGTTGACCCAGCTTGGCAAAAGTTGGGACCGCGCGACTGGTCCCGGAGAAGGGGCTTGGCTTCAGATCACCAATGATTTGCGTGTCGCCCGAGATAAACTCAATGCCTATGTTGCTGCGATTCACGCCAAAGGGACACAAGGTTTCAGCATCTTTGAAGCCATTGGCTGGATCGCGGCCGAGCCGGAAGGAATGGAAATAGCGTTCCCTTCCAAAGACGCACACGATCAGGGGAGTTTTGCCCGCCTTTGCAAAATAGCCGAGGACCTTGGCCGGACCCATGCCATTGTCAAGGATGGGCCGCAATTAAGGCTGGTAACTTCCGAGGAGTGGTCCTTTGCCTGGGAAGCTCGACTTTTGGAAACCGGGTCAGAACTCGCGGATTCAGCCAAGGCCACGCAGGCCGCGCTCTCGCAGGCTTCTCGGTGTCTGGGGCTTTTGCCGGACGCAGATGCTACAGCGGACCGCCGTGCGCTCTTGCGCACTTTCGCAATGCGCGCTGCGCCAACAGCCCGCGATATTCGCCTTGTTCCAGAGCTTGACTCCGAGACACTTCAATATCAGGCTGAGAGTTTCAAATCCGATGTCGCCGCACTGGAAACCACCAGAAAATCTGCCGCTGCACAATATACTGATGAGGTCATTCTCCGCATCCCGCTGGAAACCCTTGATGCAAGTTGGCGCGAGGCTTCCACCAAATTTTGGCCGTTTTCGTCCTTGGCCCAGCGCAAAGTGCGCAAGTTGCTGCAAACCTATGCGCAATCCGGCACCGTCGACCCTGAACGTGACATTGCCCGCCTGTTTACAATGAAGAAACGTCTGGACGCCATGGAGCAAAATCCGGTTGCCATCGTAGCAGGGGAACACCGAGACCTCCAGCGACTGGATACCCTCATCAATCAAGCGATAGAATTACGGCAGACAATTTCAGATGCCAGCCAGCAAATAGACGATAGTGTAAGGTTTGGCGAAACAATGGCAAATTTGGCCCATACGGCAAGTGGTGAAGTCCGCTCAACGCTTGAGGCCTTCCTTGAGACCGATGACCGATTCATGCGAGCCAGGAGTACGTTTGAGGCCGCAGGTGGGCGAATTGATCCACAAGATGATCTCGCTACCGTCATGGAAGCGATTGAAATCCTGATCGCGCAGCGCGCCAAAATTTCAGATTGGACGCGCTGGATGGAAACCAAAACGCAAGCCAATGCTGCGGGCTTGGGGCCTTTGGTTGAGGCATTGGAAGGCAACCAGTTCCATACGGACACGGAACCGGCGTTTCGCTGTGCCTATGCCCGGTGGTGGTTGCCCCTCGCACTGGACGCGACCGACATTCTTCGCCGTTTCGCTCATTGGGACCACGAAGATTTAATCCAAACCTTCCGGGAGCTTGATGAAAAGGCTGCCGAACTTGCGCCAGCCGAGGTCATGCGAAGAATCCAACATGGCATGCCCGCGCGTGATGGTGTTCCGCGCAAATCCGAGCTAGGAACGCTGCGCCATCAGTTGGGACTCCAGCGACCATCCATGCCGATCCGGAGCCTTCTAGCCAGCATGCCGGAAACCTTTTCCAAGCTAGCACCGTGTGTATTAATGTCCCCCCTGTCCATAGCCCAATATTTGCCCACCGGACAGGCAACATTCGATGTTGTCATCTTCGACGAAGCCTCGCAGATCACTACATGGGACGCGATAGGGGCTATTGCGCGTGGTCGCCAGACAATCATCGTCGGCGATCCGAAACAACTGCCGCCAACAAATTTCTTCGGTCGTGCTGATGATGGAGATGATGATCTGCCCGAAATCGAGCGCGACATGCCCTCTATCCTTGACGAGGTGTGTGCTGCGGGAATTCCGACTATTCGGCTGGACTGGCATTACCGCAGCCGCGACGAGGCATTGATCGCGTTTTCCAATCATTTCTACTATGGCGGCGGGCTTGTAACTTTCCCGGCACCGGTAGCAGGATCGGAGGCGCTGCGCCTGCACAAGGTCGACGGCATCTATGCCCGTGGTGGCGGGCGCACAAACCAAAAAGAGGCCAGAGCGATCGTTGCCATGATCCGGCGACGTCTTAACGCATGGCTGGAATGGCCTGAAGACAAACGGCAGACCCTGGGCGTCATCACCTTCAATATCCAACAGCAATCCTTGATACTTGACCTTCTTGACGAAATGCGACGGGACGACCCCCGGCTGGAGTGGTTCTTCAGCGAGGATCGGGAGGAACCGGTAATCGTCAAGAACCTTGAAAACATTCAAGGCGACGAACGGGACGTCATGCTGTTTTCAATCACTTTCGGACCTGACGTAGCCGGGAAACTGGCGATGAACTTTGGTGCGCTCAATAGTATCGGCGGGGAAAAACGCCTCAATGTCGCCATTACACGCTCCAGACAGGAACTACATATTTTTTCGTCGATAATGGCCGACAAAATCGACCTTTCCCGCACCCGGGCAACAGGGGTTCGAGATTTGAAAGCCTTCCTTGATTATGCGGAACGCGGAGCCGTGGCGCTGCCTGCGCGTGAAGAGGGCTCTTTGGGTCCCGCCGAAAATCCATTCGAGGACTCCGTCGCGGAAGCGTTTCATGCAAAAGGATGGGAGGTGCGCACTCAAATTGGTGTGTCGGGTTATCGAATAGATCTTGGCATTGTGAACCCGGACCGGGCCGGCGCGTTCCTCGCGGGAATTGAATGTGATGGAGCGCAATACCATTCGTCCGCAACAGCACGCGACCGAGACAAAATCCGTCAGGCCGTGCTTGAGGGACTCGGGTGGAACATCCTTCGGATTTGGTCAACCGACTGGTTTCGCAATCCCAAAACTGTTACCGACCGCCTGCATGAAGAGCTTGAAAGCCTTCTGAAACAGGATCGCGCCGAGCGGGAAGCTTTGGCAGAGGAACAACATGTAGCGGAGACATCTTCTAAAGAGGCGTTGCTGCTACTGACCCGAGAAGACGATAACGACCCTACAGATCAGAAGCCTTCACCACTCCAATTGTCTCCTCCTCCCAAAGCCGCTGACACACCACAGCAGTCACTTTTCGCCGAGGCTGGAAATCCATCTACATTAAAACCCGAAAGTGTAGTTCCAACTCAAAACCTTGACCCGGACCGTTTCTTCGAGGCCGAATACACGCCCGCTTTACAAGCGCTGATCAAGGAAATAGTATCGACAGATGGACCGCTTCCAGTATCGCGCCTAGCCCGATCAGTCGCTCACAAACATGGTTGGCAACGAACCGGGCGCCGCATTGCCGGGCGCGTAAATGGATGTTTGGACCAGATAACCTGCATTGATGAGTTTGGTGTGCCCTTTGCTTGGTCGAACGATACCTATCGTGACCGCGTTCCATATCGCGGGTTGGGCTCCCGGAACATCCGAGATGTGTCGCGTACAGAAATTGCATGGGCAATTGATGAAGAGAAAAGCCTAATATTTCGGGCTGACGATCCCGTGCTGGAATTGGCACGATATCTCGGTATTGCACGTCTAAGCAAAGACGCCCGCGATTATCTCGAAAGCTGCATCACTTGGAGAAAGGAGACCGCCTCCTGACCACCACGGATGAAAGCCGTATTCGCGGTATCGAAATAGAATGGAGCCTTAAATTCCAGCCATTCGGAAGCACGTAAGTAGTTCGCCTCCAGAACCAACCGCCCAGTGTGCAAAAAGTCGAACCTTGGAAAAGAGGTATTCCAAATAATTGTTGCTTTACAACACCTTACAAAACTGAACCAAAAGCCCTTTAGGCAACAGCTTTGGAGAATATCGGGGGTCAGAGAACCATTTCCGCCTAAACTGCCATAGGGGCACTCAACAGCCCGCCACCTATAACCTTTGAAAACAACAAGAAATTTCGGAATCAGCCTCAAACGGAGAACGGGTTCTCGGGGGATAGTGGCGGAGACGAAGTCCCCTAGTTGGGATTCCTGAGACGTCCCTAACTATACCCTAACCCCTTAATATATTGGCCATTGTGTCTTGACCATTCCGAAGCCGTCCCCCATATTCCAGAAAGGAATGGTGGATAGAATGGGGGACGGTAAGGTATGGCTAAGGGTATCAAAGACGGGGCACACCCTGAAAAGGCACTTTCAGCCGCCTTTGTGCGCACCATCAAAGAGCCGGGCAAGTATTTTGACGGCCACGGGTTGTTTCTCAAGGTGGATGCTTCAGGGGCCAAGCGTTGGGTGCAGCGGATTAACATTAGAGGCAAGCGCACTGAGTTGGGGCGTAAGCGGTGTCCCGCTGGCACCTAGGCCTTAAAATTCCACGGTAGCAGGTATTCAATATCACTTTGTTTGTGGCCATTGACGATGGCGGTGAGGATACCCGAGATGTAGGCGTGCGGTTCTACGGCGTTCAATTTGCAGGTTTCGATC
>WFQE01000080.1 GCA_015487165.1 Paracoccaceae bacterium
GGATGGGAAACAGGTCATAGACCTGCTCCATGGTGGCCGAGATGTCGTCGCGGCGCAGAAACGCGCCCATTTCAAGGTTTTCCTCGACCGTCATCGAGGTAAAGATGTTGTGGGTCTGCGGCACAAAGGCCATGCCCTCTGCCACGCGGTCCTGCGGTGACAGGCGGGTAATGTCCTTGCCGTCGATCACGACGCGCCCCTTGCGCAGGTTGAGCATCCCGAAAATGGCCTTCATCGCGGTCGATTTGCCGGCACCATTGGGCCCCACGATCACCGCGATCTCGCCCTTGTTCACCGAAACCGTGCAGTCATGCAGGATATCGGCACCCTTGCCATAACCGCCGGTCATGTTTTCGCCGATCAGAAACGGTTTTTCTTCCGCAACCGGCACCGGTTCGGCGCTTTTGCCGGGATCGACCTCGATCGTGCTGGCCTTGCTGGGGTCGGTCACTGAAAGATCCTTGTTTCCGCGGTCGTCCTTGTAGGGATTGTCGCTCATGCCGCCCCCTCCTTGACCTTGTTCTTGAGGCCGGTGCCCAGATAGGCCTCGATCACCGCCTCGTTGTTCTTGACTTCGTCGATCGTGCCTTCGGCCAGTACCTTGCCCTCGGCCATCACGATAACCGGGTCGCACAGACGGGCGATGAAATCCATGTCGTGCTCGATCACGACAAAGGTATAGCCGCGTTCCTTGTTCAAGCGCAGAATCGCGTCGCCAATGGTGTTCAGCAGCGTGCGGTTCACGCCCGCGCCAACCTCGTCAAGAAACACGATGCGGGCATCCACCATCATGGTGCGGCCCAGTTCAAGCAGCTTTTTCTGCCCGCCCGACAGGTTGCCCGCGCGCTCGTCGGCCAGATGGTCGATGGTCAGAAATTCCAGCACCTCGTCGGCCTTGCGGGCCAGCTCGGCCTCTTGCCGGGCCACTGCGCCACGGCGGAACCAGGCATTGAGCAAGGTTTCGCCCATCTGACTGCCGGGCACCATCATCAGGTTCTCGCGCACCGTCATGGATGAAAATTCATGGGCAATCTGGAACGTGCGCAGCAGGCCCTTGTGAAACAGCTCATGCGGCGGCAGGCCGGTAATGTCCTCGCCTTCCATGAAAACGCGCCCCGAGGTCGGCTTCAGCACACCGGCAATCACGTTGAACAATGTGGTCTTGCCGGCACCGTTGGGGCCAATCAGCCCCGTGATCGAGCCCTTCTTGATGCTCAGGCTGGCACCATCCACAGCGTGAAACCCGCCGAAATGCTTGTGCAGGTCTTCGACGACAATCATAGGTTTTCCCTCCCCGACACGGGAACAGCCCGGGTTTCCCCGGGCTGCCCAATTCTTCGGATCAATCGATCAACGGTAGCGAACCGTTGTGATCTTGCCGTCCTTGATCACGATTTCACGATAGTTGCCCTTGGATTCGCCCGGGCCGATCAGTTCGACAGCAGATGCGCCGACATAATCGATATCCTTGCCTTCCTTGAGCAGTTTCAGCGCCTTGGCCAGCTCGCCGGGGAAGATCTTGATGCCAGGAGCGTTGGCAACTTCCATGATCTTGCCCTTGTAGTCTGCCGGGTTGGTCGAATTGGCAGCCTGCATGGCCAGCATCAAGAGGGCCGCGGCATCATAGGATTCCGGTGCAAAGGGCGAAGTGGAATCGAAGCCCTCTTTCTCGCCAATCTTCTTCAGGATAGCCGCGCCCGGGCTGTCAGTGCCGGGGTTGTCGCCGGTGGAACCGTCGATATCCTTGCCGAAGTTTTCCGTCAGCTTGTCGCTAACCATGCCATCCGGGAAATGGAAGGTGTCGAAGGCGCCGGTATCAAGGGCTGCGCGCACGATGCCCGAGCCGCCCTGGTCAACGTAACCGGCAACAACAAGCACCTCACCGCCGGCCGAGGCCAGCGCGCCGACTTCGGCCGAATAGTCGGCCTTGCCGTCTTCATGTGCTGCAACGATCGTCACCTTGCCGCCAACGGCTTCGAAGGACGACTTGATCGCGTCGGCAAGACCCTTGCCATAGTCGTTGTTGGTGTAGGTGATGGCGATCGACTTGACGCCCTTGTCTTTCAGGATATCGGCAACGATCTGGCCCTGACGTGCATCCGACGGTGCGGTGCGGAAGAAGAGGCCGTCATCTTCGGCGGTCGAAAGTGCGGGCGATGTGGCCGACGGCGAAATCATCACCATGCCGTTGGGACGTGCAACGCTTTGCAGGATCGCGCCGGTCACACCCGAGCAGTCTGCGCCAACGATGCCGTTGACCTTGTCCGAGGTGATCAGACGTTCGGCAGCAGCCTTGGCTGCGCCCGAGTCGATGCAGGTCGAGTCAGCGCGCACCGCTGTGACCTTTGCGCCGTCAAGCAGCGCGCCCGAAGCAGACACTTCCTTGATGGCAGCTTCGGCACCGGCAGCCATTGCCGGCGTCAGCGATTCGATGGGGCCTGTAAAGCCAAGCTCGATGCCGATCTTGACTTCGGATGCGTAGGCCGCACTGGCAGACACGATGGCCATGGCCGCCGTGGCAAGCAAGAATTTTTTCATGATTGTCTCCCGATTGGTAAATTCAGTGCCGATCACTTTAAGACCCGCGCCCGCAAAAGAAAAGGAAAGATTTTTCCGAATTTCCAGCACATTACGAACAGACTGACCGATTTTCAACCATTACTGGCACGGGCGCCCCGCTCGCGATACGGGGTGATGTCATAATGCGCCCGATAGCATTTTGAAAAATGGCTGGGCGAGGTAAACCCGCAGGCCAGCGCCACGTTGATCACGCTCATGTCGGTCTGCAACAGCAGGTTTCTGGCCTTCTGAAGGCGCAGCTCCATGTAGTACCGTTTTGGCGAGCGGTCCAGATAGCGGCGGAACAAACGCTCAAGCTGGCGTGTAGACATGCCGACATCGCGCGCCAGCTGCGCCGGGCTGACGGGCTCTTCGATATTGTCTTCCATCATGCGCAGCACGCTTGCCAGCTTGGGGTGACGCACGCCGATGCGGGTCGGAATCGACAGACGCTGTTCATCCCGGTCGGTGCGGATCGAGGTGTAGATCAGTTGATCGGCCACGACATTGGCCAGATCCTGCCCGTGATCCGAGGCGATGACGCCAAGCATAAGGTCAAGCGACGACATTCCACCGGCCGAGGACAGGCGCTTGCCATCAATCACATAGACCGCCCTGGACAGCTCGACATCCGGGAAATCCTCTTCGAAACCGTCGTGATTTTCCCAATGGATGGTGCACCGCCGCCCGTCCAGCAGCCCGGCCTTTGCCAGCGTATAGGCCGCCGTGCACAGCCCGCCGATGACAACGCCCTTGCGCGCCTCGCGCCGCAGCCAGTTCAGCACCGTCCTGGTCGTCGCCGCCTTGACATCGACCCCCCCGCAGACAAGCAGCGTATCATCGCGGCCCAGCTCTTCCAGCCCTGAATCAACCTGCACCACAACCCCGTTCGAGGCGGTTGCCGGCTGGCCACCCTCACTGACCAGGGTCCAGCGATACAGATCTTTGCCGGTTTCGCGATTGGCCAGCCGCAGCGGCTCGAGTGCCGCGGTAAAGGGCATCATCGAAAAGTTCTGCAACAGCAGAAAGACGAAATTCCTTGTCGAAACGTCCTGATCGGTCTGCATGCGGGGGCGTCCTTGCACCTGGCCCGTCACCATCAAACGGTGGCACGGGAAACGGGAACTCCTGGCACAGCGAAAGCAGAGCGGCGGCAGCGGATCAAGAACAAAATGCACCACCCCCGGTGACAGTTGCGCCGTCGGGCTTTATGATCTGGCCTTTCCCGCGGCTATTTCCTATAAGCCGCGTCTGAAACTGAATGCAGCGGAGACATGCGATGACACAGGCAACAAAACGGGCCTGGAACAAATCCGGCTGGCGCAACAAGCCCAGGGTTCAGATGCCGGATTACGCCGACAAGGCGGCGCTGAATGCCGTCGAGGAACAGCTTGCCAAATATCCGCCGCTGGTCTTTGCCGGCGAAGCACGGCGCCTCAAGCGCCAGCTTGGCGAAGTGGCAGAGGGGCGTGCCTTTCTGCTGCAAGGCGGCGATTGCGCCGAAAGCTTCAACGAATTTTCCGCCGACAGCATCCGCGATACCTTTCGCGTGCTGCTGCAAATGGCGGTGGTCCTGACCTATGGCGCCAAGGTGCCGGTGGTCAAGGTCGGCCGCATGGCGGGCCAGTTTGCCAAGCCGCGCTCGTCGCCAACCGAAAAGATCGGCGATCTGGAACTGCCCAGCTATCGCGGCGACATCATCAACGATATCGCCCCAACCGCACAGGCACGCGAACCCGACCCGCAGCGCATGTTGCAGGCCTATACCCAGTCGGCCGCCACGCTGAACCTGCTGCGGGCGTTTTCCACCGGGGGTTACGCCGATATCCACCATGTCCACAGCTGGACGCTGGGCTTTGCCCAGGACGCAGCCGCGACCGAGAAATACCGCGATCTGGCCGCCCGCATTTCCGACGCGCTGGATTTCATGAATGCCGCAGGCGTCAACAGCAACAATTCCGGCAAGCTGCGCACGGTCAATTTCTATACCAGCCACGAAGCCCTGCTGCTGGAATATGAAGAGGCCCTGTGCCGCATCGACAGCACCACGGGGCTGCCGGTTGCCGGATCGGGCCACATGATCTGGATCGGCGACCGCACCCGTCAGCCCGACGGCGCGCATGTGGAATTTGCCCGCGGCGTGCAAAACCCGATCGGCCTGAAATGCGGCCCCTCGATCACCACCGACGACCTGAAACGCCTGATCGAGATCCTGAACCCGGAAAACGAGCCGGGCCGCCTGACCCTGATCAACCGCTTTGGCGCCGGCAAGGTGGGCGATCACCTGCCCAAGCTGATCCGCGCGGTTCAGGAAGAGGGCTTCAAGGTGGTCTGGTCCTGCGACCCGATGCATGGCAACACCATCAAGTCGGCCAGCGGATTCAAGACCCGGCCCTTTGAAAACGTGCTGCGCGAGGTGCGCGAATTCTTTGCCGTCCACGCGGCCGAGGGCACCTATCCGGGCGGTGTGCATTTCGAGATGACCGGCAAGGATGTGACCGAATGCACCGGCGGCGTGCGTGCCGTGCGCGACGAAGACCTGTCGGCGCGCTATCACACGGCCTGCGACCCGCGCCTCAACGCCAGCCAGGCCCTGGAACTGGCCTTTCTGGTGTCAGAGGAACTGTCCCAACGCTTGCAGGAAAACTGCAAGGCGGTCTGAACCGGATTACCGTTACAGAAAAAGGCCCGGAGCTGTGCCCCGGGCCTTTTGCGTATTTAGACAAAGAAGAAGCTATCGGACCACGTAAACCGAGCATTTCGCGTGCCGAACCACGCGCGCAGCATTCGGGCCCAGCAGGAAATCTGCAATATCGGGGCGATGCGCGCCAATCACGATAAGGTCGGCCTCGTCGCGGGTGGCGGCCTTGAGGATTTCCTCATAGATGCTGCCAGTTGCAACCACATGGCGGATCTTGCTGTTTTCATCCGCGCCAAGAACGGATTCGACGAATTCGTTCAGCCGGCTGCGCGCCTCGGCCAGCGCCTTGTCATGAAAGTCCTCGCTGAAAAAGCCCGCAACGATAGGCATGCCGAAATCGGGCATCACGGTGATCACGTCCAGCTGCGCGCCTTCCAGCACCGCCAGCTTTGCCGCGCGTTCCAGCACCGCACGATCGACCTCGTCCCTGGTGACGTCCACCGCGCACAGGATGGTATTGATCGGCTTGCTCATATCTTGACTCCTTCCCTGCGGATGCGGGTCTGTTGCGACAGCATGATCAGCCCCAGCAGGATCAGGCCCGGAATGAAGATCAGTTCCTTGGGCATCTGGTCGGCCTTTGCTTCGGCTGCGATCACCACAACGGGCTCGTCACCGTAGAAATCGAAGACCCCCATCTGATCAAAGAACGGGGTGCCGGGGAATGGCTCGTCCAGCTTGACGATATCACCTTCGGGGATCAGGGTCAGGCCCTGCGCCTTGAGGCGCGCGGCACCATCCTTGCCCTCGGGGACAATGAACAACAGGGTCTTTTTCTTGATCTTGCCCGAGTTGAAATCCGGCCCGCGCACGTGAATGCGGATTTCCTCGCCCACCGGGGCCTTGCCGACGACCTGTTCAAGGCGGGCGGGATCTATGGCGTCATAGGGGGGCTCGATCCGGTTCATCACATAGTCGGGGCGGAACAAGAGGAAGGCGACGACCAGCAATGCCGCGCTTTCCCACAGGCGGCTTTTGGTCAGGAAATGCCCCATCGTGCCCGCCGTAAAGGACAGCACCGCAATGACCGAACTTATGATGACCAGGATCACCTGCCACCAGGTCACGTTGATCATCAGCATGTCGGTGTTGAAAATGAAGATGAACGGCAGGATCACCGTGCGCAGCGAATAGAAGAAGGCGATAAAGCCGGTCTTGATGGCATCCCCCCCCGATATCGCCGCCGCCGCGAAACTGGCCAGCCCCACAGGGGGCGTCACATCCGCCATGATCCCGAAATAGAACACGAACAGATGCACCGCGATCAAGGGCACGATCAGCCCCGACTGCGCGCCCAGCTGCACCACGACACCAGCCATCAGCGAGGACACCACGATATAGTTGGCCGTCGTCGGCAGGCCCATGCCCAGGATCAGCGACAGGATGGCAACAAAGATCAGCATGATGATCAGGTTGCCGCCCGAGACGAATTCGACCATCTCGGCCATGACCTGCCCGATGCCGGTCAGCGTCACCGTGCCAACGATCACCCCCGCCGTGGCGGTGGCAAGACCGATGCCGATCATGTTGCGCGCACCATCGATCAGCCCCTCGACCAGTTCGCGCGCGCCACGCATCAGATCATTGGCCCAGTCGCTTTCGCCGCGGAAGATGGCCTTGATCGGATGTTGTGTCAGCAGGATCACAAACAGCAGCATGGTGGCCCAGAAGGCCGACAGGCCGGGCGATTTCTTTTCGATCATCAGGAAATAGACCAGCACCACGATGGGCATGAGGAAATGCAGGCCAGCCTTGTAGATCTTGCCCACATCGGGCAGCACGACCTCTTTGGCGTTGGGATCGTCCATTTCCAGATCTTCCACCCCGGAGGCGACCCACAGCAAACCCAGATAGGTGATGGCAACAAGGGCAACCAATATCGATGTGGCGCCCTCGGGCACCAGCGCCGTGATCCAGCGCACGGGATATTGCACCCCATAGCACAGCGCCGCGAATGCCAGGAAGAAGGTGAACATCCCCATGAAGGTGCGTGCCAGAGAAACGGTGCGGTTGCCCAATGTCGGCATGTTCCGTTTCACCGCCTCCAGATGCACAATATAGACGAGCGCCACATATGAAATGGCCGCGGGCAGGAAGGCATGGGTAATGACCTCGACATAGGGGATGCCGACATATTCGACCATCAGAAAGGCGGCCGCCCCCATAACGGGGGGCATGATCTGGCCGTTGACCGAGCTGGCCACCTCGACCGAGCCCGCCTGTTCGGGGGTAAAGCCGACTCGTTTCATCAGGGGGATGGTAAAGGTGCCGGTGGTCACCACATTGGCAATTGACGAGCCCGAAATCAGCCCCGTCGCGGCCGAACCCACGACCGCCGCCTTGGCAGGGCCGCCGCGCAGATGGCCCAGCGCGCCAAAGGCCAGCTTGATGAAATAGTTGCCCGCGCCGGCCTTTTCCAGCAGCGCCCCGAACAGCACGAACAGGAACACGAATTTGGTGGACACACCCAGCGCTATGCCGAACACCCCTTCAGAGG
>WFQE01000081.1 GCA_015487165.1 Paracoccaceae bacterium
TTCATCCCGCGCCAAACTGGCGTACTCATTGTCAGGCAAGCAGAAACGCCGTGGCGAGGCGCTTCCACTTTGAAAAAGCGCATAAATGTCCCTACGGAGCAAGTCGACAAGGCCCTCCATCGGACGGCAGAAATACGGAATGGAATGCCTTTCACCTTCAACGGTTTCCTCGTATCCGCCAATCTCCATGCGGATACCGACAATGCGGGTTGAAAGCTTCAGCAGGCCGTTTTCAACGACATATCGCAGATCAGGCTCGGTCAACTTCCAGATGCTAACTAATTCGTCTAGCGTGAAATAGTTTTTGGTGATACGACTCATTCCTGCCTCTGTCGTTTGTTCCCTATATGTTTCTATTCACTTGACGTTAACCATGCAATCCTGTTCTATCCACAATGTAAAATATTCTTGGGGATAAATGTGTCGTCATCACTGCAAGACCGCCTGCGGGCGCGGATCAGACAGCTGGGATTGAATGCCGCCGACGTAGCTTCATTGGCTGGGGTCAACCGGTCGTTCATTTATGACATCCTTCGCGGCCGGTCCCTCAACCCGAACATTGAGGGCCTGCAAAGGGTTTCAGATGTGCTCAAGGTCGACTGGGAATGGCTGATTAACGGCGTTGGTCATGTAGAAGGCGGTGCCCCCCTTGGGGATTTGTCTGCGGATGAGTTCATCAGCATTGCTTATGCCAGTGCACGCCCCTCTATGGGCGGCGGAACCTTTCTTGAGGGAGATGACAAACCCGGGCGTAATTTTCACTTCCGCCGCTCCTGGATAAAGAACCGCCTGAAAGCTGCTCCCTCCATGCTGCGCGTGGTTCAGGTCGAGGGCGACAGCATGCGCCCGACACTTGAAGATGGTGACACGGTTCTGGTGGACATGAACCAGAAATCACCGGTGCCGCCGGGGATCTTTGTCCTTCATGACGGCATGGGGCTGGTTGCAAAACGACTTGAACATGTCCCCAATAGCGATCCGCCCGCGGTTCGGGTTCTCGCGGACAATCCGGTTTACAGCCCTTACGAGCGCACGGCGGGCGAGATCAATATTATTGGCCGGATCCGTTGGTTCGGGCGGGAAATGTGAATTAATCCCCGCTATCAACTCCCGCAGTTACACCGCGTAGAGTTTTCTAGCCACCCTTCTTCAAATGTTTGCGCACCAGCCCGCAGAACCACGTTAAGTCATTGAGTGCGATTGTTTTATTCGCTTGCCCGGATATGGTCTTAGCATCCTTCCAACCAACGAGACGCTTGTTATGACCCACCCCCGTTCCGGGCCCAATCCCCTGTCGCCTGATGCCATGTCAGCCAATGCACGGCTTACCGAAATAGGCCGCATTCTCGCTGCCGGCCTGATACGGATGCGCAGGCCAAAGTCCAGCGCTTTATCTGCAAATACCGGAGACAGTTCCCTCGACTTCGCGCCACGCCCGAGCGGTCATGACGCGGCAAACCCGTCTCATGAAGGAGGATCAAAATGAGCCTGCAAAAACCTGCCCCAGAAACCGATGCCTTGGTGCTTGGCCGCCTAGCTGCGTTGAAAGCCATGAGTGTGCCGGAACTGAAGGCCGAATGGCAGAACCTGTTTCAAATGGCTGCCCCCAATAACAGCCGCGGTTTTTTGGAACTACGGATTGGCTACCGCATTCAGGAGCTGACCTATGGCGGACCAAACCGCGCCACCAAGCGCGCGCTCAACCTGCTGGCCGACGAGGTTGAGGGCAAAGCGGTGCGCAAATCGCAAATTTCTGACCCGCGCACGCCGGTCATTGGCACCAAGCTGATCCGAGAATGGGACGGGGTCGAGCACACAGTCACGGTTCTGAATGACGGCTTTGACTGGCAGGGACGCAAATTCAAATCGCTCTCGGCGGTGGCGCGCGAAATCACAGGCACCCGCTGGAACGGCTATCGCTTTTTCGGCCTTGGCAACACACGGAAGGGCATCTGATGGCACGAACGACACAGGTTACGCCCAAGCGGCGGCGTTGCGCCATTTACACCCGCAAATCTTCCGAGGAAGGGCTTGAGCAGGAATTTAACAGCTTGGACGCCCAACGCGAGGCTTGCGAAGCCTATGTCGCCAGTCAGCGCTCCGAGGGCTGGAAAGCCATGCGCGAGCAATATAATGACGGTGGGTTTTCCGGTGGCACGCTCAATCGACCGGGGCTTCAGACCTTGCTTGAAGACGTGAAAGACGGGCTGGTCGATGTGATCGTGGTTTACAAGATCGACCGGCTATCGCGCTCCTTGATGGATTTTGCCAAGCTGGTCGAAATCTTTGACGCGCATGATGTGACCTTTGTGTCCGTCACCCAGTCGTTCAATACCACGACATCCATGGGGCGGCTCACGCTGAATATTCTGCTCAGCTTTGCCCAGTTCGAGCGCGAGGTCACCGCCGAGCGGATCCGCGACAAGGTCGCTGCCTCGCGCAAGAAGGGCATGTGGATGGGCGGCATGGTTCCGCTTGGCTATGACGTCAAGGAGCGCAAGCTGGTGGTGAACCCCGGCGAAGCGGCCACCGTGCGCCATATCTTCACCCGCTTTGTCGATCTCGGCTCGGCCACGGTTCTGACCCGAGAACTGCGCGAAGCCCGCACCCTGAATAAGCAGGGGCGACTGATGGACAAGGGCTATGTTTACCGGCTTTTGAACAACCGCGTTTATATCGGCAAGGCCGTCCATAAGGGCAGCGCCTACCCCGGTGAGCACAAGGCCATCATCAGCCAAGAGCTCTGGGACAAGGTCCATGCA
>WFQE01000082.1 GCA_015487165.1 Paracoccaceae bacterium
TTCCAGATCGTCGTCTGGCCCGCACAGGGCCGAGGTGGCCTTGTGAAAGATGATCGGCTCGGTCGGGACATCCATGCCGGCCTCGGCTGCGTGGTCGGAATAGTTCAGCCCGATCGCGATGATCTTGCCCACATTGCCGATGCAGGCGCCGATGCGCGGGTTGCCCTGAACCAGCGGCAGGCTGGCGGGATCCAGCGCGGCAAGGCGGGCCAGCGTTTCGTCGTCGATCGTAGCGCCGGTGATGTCGTCGATGACGCCCGACAGATCGCGCAGGTCGCCGGTTTCATCGACAAGTGCCGGTTTTTCCGAGCCGATATTTCCAAAGCGTGCAAGTTTCATTGCCTTGACCTCTTTTTCATGTTTGTCAGAGAGCATCTCGTATCGCGTATTGCATGGTGGCGGCGCGCAAGTACAGGCGCCGCAGCCCCGGCAAGGGGAATTCGCGCGGAAATTCCGTAACGATCCGGGGCAGATCCGGTGTCTTTCCCGCAGTCATGTCGGCAATCATGCGCCCGGCCTCGCTGGCCATCGCCACGCCATTGCCGTGATAGCCGAAGGCGGCGAACGCCCCCGGCATGTCGGGAACGGGGCCGATATAGGGGTGGCGGTTGCGGGTCATGCAGATCAGCCCCGACCAGAAATGCGTGGTTTCCACATCGCGCCATGAAGGGAACATGCGCTCAAACGCCCGCCGCACGTCAAGGCGCACCCTTTCGACCGCGCGCGCCTCGGCGCTGAGCGCGCCGCGCCGGCCGAAAAGAAATCGCCCGTCGGGAAGCAGGCGGAAATAATGCAGCAGGATGCGCGAATCAAAGGCCATCAGATCGGTTGTCCAGCCCTGGGCCTGCATCTCGTCGCGGTTCAGGGGGCGGGTGACCATGATCGAGGAAAACAGCGGCAGTGTTCGCAGCCCCAGACGCGGCGGCACATCGTCGGGCGCATAGCCGTTGGTTGCGAAAATCACCTGTCTGGCCCGCACCGCGCTGCCGGGGGTGGTGACGCGCCACGCGCCGCCCTCAGCCCGGATATCGGTTGCGGGGCTGTCGCCATGAATGGCAACGCCGGCCGCCAGCGCCGCCCGCACAAGGCCGCGCGCATATTTCAGCGGATGCAGCGCAAAGCCGCATTTCAGTCGCACGCCGCCATGAAATGCGTGGCCACCGGCGCCGATTTCGGCCAGCCCGTCGGGCGGGATCACCTGCGAGGACAGGCCGAAATGGCGTTCCGCAAAGGCGGCTTCCTCGACCATGTGGGTAAAGGCGCGCGGGGTGTGGGCCAGCTCAAGCTCGCCCTCGGAATGGGTGTCGGCGTCGATGTCATAACGCGACAGGTTGTCGGCGACCCGCGCGACGGCTGCCTTTTGCAGGGCCCTGTGGCGCGCGGTTTCTTCCAGCCCGTAGCGGGCGATTTCCTGCGCCCTGTCCAGCAGCGCGCCGCCCAGACAGGCAAAGCCGCCATTGCGCCCCGACGCCCCCCAGCCGGGGCGACCGGCCTCCAGCACCACGCAGGAAAGGTGATGTTCCTCGGCCAGCTGCAGAGCCGCATTCAGCCCGGTATAGCCCGCACCGATGACGGCGACATCGGCCTGAATGTCGCCCTCCAGCGGCGGTGTTTCGGGGGCAGGGGGGGCGGTTTCCTCCCACAACGAGGGCACGGCGGCAGCGGTGTCATAGGCGGCGGACTCAAAGAGGCGTTTCATGGCGGCGCTTTCGGGCTGGTCTGGCGCCAATAGGCGGCTAAACTGCCGCCTGGTCAAGAGGCAGGAGGAATCGCCCATGTCACTGGAAGATGCCGCCAAAGAGGTAGACGCGGCGTTCACGCGCGAAAACCTCAAGGGCATGAATTTCGAAGCCAGCTATGCCGGCGCGACCAGCTTTCTGCGCCGCCGTTACAGCAAGGATCTGACCGGGGTCGATCTGACGGTGACCGGCATCCCGTTCGACTGTGCCACCACCAACCGCCCCGGCGCCCGTTTCGGGCCGCGCGCAATCCGCGAGGCCAGCGCCTTGCAGGTATTCGACCCGCCCTATGGCTGGGACGTGAACCCGATGCTTGACCTCGCCATGACCGATTACGGCGATCTTGCCTTTGACTATGGCAAGGTGGCCGATGTGCCGGCGCGGATCCAGGAACATGTCGCCGGCATCCTGCGCGCGGGCGCGGCGGTGCTGACGCTGGGGGGGGATCATTCGATCAGCCACCCCGTTATCCGGGCACATGCCGAAAAATGGGGGCCGGTTTCGCTGGTGCAGTTTGATGCCCATTCCGACACCTGGGCCGATGACGACATGAGCCGCATCGACCACGGCACCATGTTCTACAAGGCGGTGAAA
>WFQE01000083.1 GCA_015487165.1 Paracoccaceae bacterium
GGGCAGCACTTCCAGGGTTTCGGGGTCGATGATTTCGAACAGGAAGTGATCTTCCCAGCCATGCAGCCCGTCACGGGCAGTATCGCATTCACAGGCCACCCCCGGCCCCATGATTTCGGACAGGCCATAGATATCGACCGCCTTCAGGCCCAGCCGCTTGTCCAGCGCGCTGCGCATCTCGTCCGACCAGGGCTCGGCCCCGAACAGGCCGACGCGCACCGGCAGATCGGCGATGTTCACCCCCATCCTTTCGCCAACCTCGGCAATGTTCAGCGCATATGACGGCGTTGCACACAGCACGCCCGCACCGAAATCGCGCAAGAGCGTCACCTGCCGCTCGGTGCCCCCGCCCGAGATCGGCACCACGGTGCAGCCCAGCGCCTCGGCCCCGGCATGGGCGCCAAGCCCGCCGGTGAACAGGCCATAGCCATAGGCGTTGTGAACGATATCATCGGGCCGCGCGCCCGCGCTTGCAAAAGAGCGCGCCATCAGCCCGGCCCAGCGATCGAGGTCGCCGCGCGTATAGCCGACTACCGTGGGCTTGCCCGTCGTTCCGCTCGAGGCATGCAGGCGGGCGATTTCGTTCATCGGGTTTGCCAACAGGCCAAAGGGATAGTTGTCGCGCAGGTCGGTCTTGACCGTGAAGGGGAATTTTGCAAGGTCCGCCAGCGATTTCAGATCAGAGGGTTTCACCCCGGCCGCGTCGAACGCCTTGCGGTAATGGGGCACCTTGTCATAGGCGCGCTCCAGCGACCAGCGCAGACGTTCAAGTTGCAGCGCGGCCAGCTCCGGGCGGGGCATTTTCTCGATTTCGGGTTCAAACATGAAGTCCGGTGCGGACGGGGATTGCTGTGTCATTTCAGATTACCTCCATGTCGGGATCGGCGCGTGCCGCATCAAGGGCGGTCTTGAGGCGCTTTTTATATTCAGGGTCGGTCGTGTTCGCGGCAAGCAGGCCGCTGATATTGTGCAGACCGCGCGCGCGGGTCTCGCCATAGCCACGGGCCCAGACCGCGAGGTTGGCGATATCCAGCGCCGTGTCCGGATCTTGTGGGGCCGCGCGACAGATCGCCCCCAGCCAGCCCTCGATCAGGGCCTGTTCATGGCGATAGCGGCGCATCCTTGGCCGCAGGGGGCGCAGGCCCGCCAGCGCGCGCATCATCAGCCAGCCGGGCAGACCCGATGTGCGGATCCTCAGTTTCAGCCCGCTGCCAGGGCGGCGCGGGGCCTCGTCACCACCCTCGCCCCAGGGCAGAAGGTCGGCAAATTCGGCGCGCCCGGGTTTCAGATAATCATGCACCACCAGCGGCAGGTCGTCGGGCACGCCAAGTTCACGCCTTATGCGCTGCATCCGGCCGGGTGCCGTCTTGACCTGGGCAACCCGGATCACATCGTCAAACGCCATCCAGGCGGCCAGCCGGCGGGCAACCGCAAGCGACAGAGCATAGCCCTGTTGCGCATCATCAAGGGCAATGATCCGTTGCAGGCGTTCAAGGTAAAGCCGGGCGTAGGCGGCATTCTGATAGTCACACAGATGGGCAAGCGCGTGGCCCGCAACCGGGCGCAGAACCTCGGGCAGGCCGGCCAGATCTCCCAGAAACCGGGCCGGGGCGTCGCGGTATTCGGGGGCTTCTTCGGCCAGCGCATCCAGTTCGAGCGGGCTCAGCGAGACGCCCGCATCAAAGCCCGCCAGATTGGCCTTGACCGCCTTGCCGCCGGCCTCGACCGCAGCGCGGCATTCAGACGTATCGAAAGGCAGAACCCCGCTTGCCGCCATGGCGCCGAACATCACCGAATTGGGATGTGCGCCGGCCTTGCGCGCGGCGCCACTCATGTCCACCAGCACCAGCCGGCCAGCCCGCGCGGCAACCGCCTGCAATGCCGACACGACATCGACCCGCCCGTCACCACCCATGATCTTTTCGGCCGTGGAATAGACCCGCCCGGCGGCCGCGATCACGGTGGTTTCCGGCCCGATCAGCCCGGCGGACAGTGCGCGCGCGGCCTCGGGCGGCTCGAACGCGACCAGCAGATCGACGGCACCCGGCGCGGGGTGGATGGAAAAGACCGGATGATCCTGCGGGGTAAGGTCGGGATAAACCTCGAAATAATAGGTGGTGGCGCCTGTGCGCTGGGCAACGCCGGCGATGAATGTCGATTGCGCCGCCACACC
>WFQE01000084.1 GCA_015487165.1 Paracoccaceae bacterium
ACGAAGGCCGGATTCCAGCTTGGCCCTCGTCAGTCGCGGATCACTGTCGCCGTCCTGAATGAAGATCAGCCGCTTGACCCACGGCGGCGGAACCCAGGCCTCTTCGTCGCTCATGTCCGGTAAGCCTGCGTATTTCAGGCCCCGGCCGAGCTTGCGCCGACCCGCCATGTTGCCAAGATCAACCCCGCACCAGTAGGCCGCAACAGGAAAGGCATCTGCGACCATCGCGGTCAGCGTGGTCTCGATCCCCTCGCCCATCACCATCGTGGTAGCGCCGGGCGGGGTGTGCAGCCTGATCGCACCGCCCTTCTTCGAGCCATGCACCTTCTTGGCTGGCATTACCTCGCCATTGTATTCCAGAACCGTCTTGCCCTTCGGCCGAGCAAGGTCGATCCATGTCCGGTGCACCCCGATCAGTTTCTTGTCGGGCGCCTGGATGGCCGCCACTATGGCAGGACCACGGTGCAGCTCGCGCCAGACCTTGCCATCGGCCACCATGTAGGGCAGCGCGGGATGAAAGCGGACAGAAACCGGCAATTGCGGGAGAAGCACCCGCGTGATCCCGCGCCGCTCCAGGTAATCATGCACCAGCGTACCGGTAGCGGGCCTCGCCTCTTGCCAGATCCGCCGGGCCTCGGCACGGGCGCCCTCGCGCTTGCGCCGGGCATATTCATCCTGTCGCCGCTTGCGTGCTTCTGCCTGCCGGCGCCGGCGCTCGGCCTCGGCCGGGTCGAGCACCAGGTCCCGCTCTCCTACCAGCCAGGCAAGTGCAGCCTTGAAATCAGCCCCAAGCACGAACTCGACCAGCTTGATGCCGTCCCCGCCCACCTCGCAGCGACGACAGTTGAACACCCCGCGCTGGACATTGACACCGAAACGGTCGCGCCCTCCGCACACCGGACATGGCCCGACCAGCTCTGACCCCACGCGATGCAGCCCGCCGAGATCGAGCCTGTGCACGATATCGCCGATCGGAATCGCCTGAGCCTCGGTCAGCCGCGGATCATCGCGCATGCCTGCACCCTGTCTCTCATTTCCAGTGACGGTCGACCTGGGCCGCCAGCCCTACTTGACGGCCCGGCTCATGGCAGATGCCTGCGCCTTCAACCGCCCGGTCTTGCCCTTGGGGGCGGCGCCGCCCTTGATCCCGTGTTCTTCGGCCAGCTTTCCGTCATGCCCGCTCGGATTGGCCCATGACGGCAGCACGACGTCCAGCACCCCGTCGCCGAAGTACTTTATCTTCACCTGAACGGAAGGCCGCGCGGACTTCGGCAACAGGTCCCAGGCACCCGTCGAAAGCGCCACGGAACCCTTCATGAACTCCCGGAACTCGAACTCGCCATCCTTTGCCAGCTCGATGCGCAAAAGGCCTTCGTCCGACCCGCGGCCGACCATCACGTTGCACCGCTGACCGCCGACCCTCTTTCCCCACACGCGCTCCTGCACCGGCGCGTTGATGTAGATCTTGAAAGAACCGATCCCAGCCTTCGAATAGCGCAGCGAACAGCTGATCCCGGTGCCTTCCCTTACCTTGATGATCGGCGGTGCCTTGGTGAACGTCATGTCAGTGCCTCCTTGTCTGTTCGATGCGCCAGGCTTCATGCGCCTTTGCCATCCGGTCCCTGAAAAATGCCTCGAGCTGGTAACGCAGCATCATCTCGGCGTTGGCCCGATCGGCCCCGCGTTTGGTATCAACAAGATCGGTGCAGGCACCGACGACGCGCCCAAGCGGGCCGTTCGTCCGCGTCACATGCGGCAGAACCTCCTCGATCGTCTCAAGCAGGAACTTCCGATCTACCCCTGTCGGGCGGACTATGGGCATCGAAAATGCCGTCGCAGTGGCGATCAGGACCTGGTCGGCGCGGGAAAGCTCAGCCATTGACATCGACCCTCCCCTGCCATTCGAACTCCGGAACAGGCGGAAGATGCCGCCGCCAGAACCTCACGAATTCCCGCAAATCCTCGCCCGCAGCCACGACATCCGTCTGGCTCCCGCGGCAAAACGCAACCGTTGCCTCCCGCGCCTCTTCGTCATCTGCGGCGAGATCAAGCAGCGCCAGGCACAATTCCAGCCGATCTGCATTGCGACAGCGGCCACTGATGGCACGCATGGCCACGGAAGTGGCGCAGACGCCAAAGGCGATATGGCGCCGCTCCATCATGCCCTGACCCTCTGCCTTTTGTGGCGATGGAAACGAGCAGGCCCTTGCAGCGCTGACAATATGGCCTCGCCATCCACACCAGCCAGCGCGCAGACCGTCCAGAACGAACGGCTGCCGAACCAGTCGAAGGCCGTGCGCTGTTCATTGCTTGAAATCGGCGGGCTGGCCCGGCCGATTGCGCAGCGGTATTGCTCCAGCAGCACCTCGCACCACAAGCGTCGGCACGCCTCGGCATTTACATGACTGGCGATCGGCTTCTGCATCATGCCGCTGTCTCCTCGAACAGCGGCATCGGCTCGGGACACCGGGCTTGGGCTGGATAGTCCTCCTGCCGCTCCAGATCTGACCGGCAGGGCGGCAGCCAGTGAAACGCTGTGCCGCCTGTGTCAGCATGCAGCCAGATCAGCCAGCAATAGGCCGTGGCCGTCGATCCGTACTGATCTATCCGCCCCCTGAAAATTCCGACCCGTTCGACGAACTGCAGCACCATGGCAGGCGGCAGCTGCGAGAACAGCCTCCTGAACCGTTCCTGGCCTTCCAGGAAGGATGTCCGCACCAGAACCGCCACGCCCACGTCCGCCACGCTCAGCGCCATGCGGATGAACTCCTCTGCCAGGCGGAACGGCGGGTTGGTGATGACCCAGTGCACCGGCTCCGGAAAAACGGCATGCCCCCAGTCGATCAGGAAATCGCACACCCCGTCCTGCCCCGGCCAGCTTGCCGAATAGTCGTGCACGTCCGTGGCATGAACCTTCGCGAAATACTCGGCCAGCGGCCGCGCCATCCAGCCCTCGCCGCAGGCCGGTTCCCAGCACACCTGCCGGTGCAGCGGATGATCTTTCTTCAGGTGCTCGCACAGGGCCCGTGTGGCCCAGGGCGGCGTGGGGAAATAGTCCAGGCTGTTATTCGGTTCGACCCGGCGAGCCATCACGGCGGTGGAGCGGTTCTGCGCCATTACAGACCCTCCATGATGAAGACCTGCCGCTGAAACCCGAGCGTTTCACGCACCTCGTGCCAGACACCGGTGCTTTCGCGCCAGCCGGCAATCGGCGGCACGATCACCGCATCAACCACGCCCAGCAGGGGTGCACACCATCTGGTCCAGAACTCTTGATCGAGCAGGTAAAGGTTCTGGCCATCGCAAGCAGCGATCATGGCGTGAGCATGGGCTATCGGGCTGATCGCCCGGACGCCACGCAACGCCAGATTGCCAGACCAGAACGCAGCCAGATCAGCTACAAATGCAGACCGTTCGAATGACCATACCCCTTGCCGGTCGAGAACGCGCCGGCTGTACGGCGTTGCCAGGTAGCAAAACAGCCCTTGCGCGCGCGATTCCAGATCATCGACGCTGACGCCAACATGCAGAAGATGCGCCTCGACAGCCGCCTCCAGGGCCGGGCTTTCCCAGTCGATCTGCACCGGCAGGTTCATGGCGGACCTCCAAATGCAAGCATCAACCCCGCGACCACGTCGAGAACCGCCCCATAAAAGACAACCGCGATCCATGCCGCGAACCCCCAGACGAACCAGCGCTCCTGAATGGACTCAAGCTTCTGCGACCGCGCGATCCTGTTAGCCTCGAGAATCCGGCACCTGGCCCTGGTATCTGCCACGATCTCAGCGACCCTTGCCTGTCCGGCGGCTACCAGCTGATCCTTGTGTTCGATCACCGCCTCGGCCGTCTTCAGCGCCCCCAGGGCCTGTGACAGCGCAACGGCCATTTCAGGCGACAGCGCAATGAACCTGATGAATTCGACGACGACTTCGAAAGCGGCGCCGAGGAGATCAAATCCCATGACAAGATAGGGCCGCTGTTCTTCATGATCGAATACACCAACGCCAAGGGCGAGTTCACTCGCCGGCGCATCACCGCCTACCGGATCGAAAACCGCGACAACGGGCTGCGATACATCATCGCCAAATGCCACGAGAGGCGTGCCCTTTGCACCTTCCGCCTTGATCGCGTCAACTGTTTCATTACCCAGGACGGAGAGGTGGTCGAGCCTGATGTTTTCCTGAGCGACTTTCTGAACATCGATGACCGCATCCCGACACCGGAAGAGACGAAGCGCACTCGCGCAACCCGCGCATTCAATGAACGTATCCTCCCCGCCATTACACTCCTCGTCGGGGCAGCAAGAGCGGACGAGCACCTCGACCCGAGGGAAGCCGAACGAATTCTGCTCTACGCGGAAAAGGAAGCCCTCGAGCTCGAGCGCTCTGGCGTTCTCGAGGCCGTTCCTGAAATTTCCGCATTCAACGCCCTCAACAAACTGATCAG
>WFQE01000085.1 GCA_015487165.1 Paracoccaceae bacterium
ATGAAATGCAGGCGCTGTGCTTCCTGGCCGGAGCGAACTCCATCTTCTACGGCGAGAAGCTGCTCACCACCGGCAACCAGGACGCGGAACAGGACATGCGCCTGTTCGAGAAGCTGGGCATCCGGCCCGAGGAGCGGGTGGAGGAAACGCCCTCCTCCCGCCGGCTGGTGAACGCCTGAAGGGCGGGAGCGCGGCCCAAGACTGATTCAGAAGGGGTGGAGTGTCCGCGCTCCTCCTTTTACGCGAACCTTGCGCCGGGACGGAATAAATGCCGCCCGCCATCCAGCGTCAGCCCGGCCCGCCGCCAAGGCGTTCGCGGAACGCCGCCGGCGGCTCGATGGCAAAGGCGCACGCCCCGTCCAGCGCCAGCAGTGCCGCATCGCCGGTCACCAGCGCGTCCGCCCGGCCGGCGACGGCAAGATCCACGAACATCTGATCGTCCGCATCGCTGCATCGGGGCGTGTCCGGCGCCGTCCGCCGGACGGCGATGGTCGCCGCATAAGGCAGGAAATCGGCCAGCAGGGCCTCGATGTCCTGACGGTTCAGGGCGAACTTGGGGTAGGCCAGCACCCGGATGAGTTCCTGCGTCGTTGCCTCGGAAACCAGGGGCTGAAACCGGCCGGCCCGCCAGCTTTCGCGCAGCCAGGTCACGCGCCCGCGGTCAAACAGCAGGGCGGACACCACCACATTGGTGTCCAGCACCACTCGCGGCGTCACTTTCCGCGCGCCCGGCGCACCGCCTCCTCGACATCCCGTTCGCTGATTCCCATGCTCGCCAGCCGCTGGCGCACGGTGTCGGCCTGGTTCAGTCGCACGGGTAGCAGGATGATCTTGCCGTCCTCCTCCCGGACGTCGAAGTAGTCCACGTCCGGGAAGCGGCTCGCAATCGGCTTCGGCAGGGTGATTTGGTTCCTCGATGTCTTCTTGGTCAGCATGGCGGTCACCTCCCGGCTTGGTGTGGAAAGGATGGCACAAGATATCCATATTTTCATCATGAAAGAAATTCTTATCTGCATGCAAAGCGGCAATCCATGCCGGTTAGCCGGGCAACCGCCCTGCGGCTGGCGCTGTTTCGGCGCCTCGGCGAGTTCTGGATGGGCTTGCAGGACGACTACGAGGTGGAGCGCGCCCGCACGGCCTGAGCGGCTGACCTTGACTTGCGTCTCTCTCTCTCTCTACGATTGAGCCGTTTTTTGTCAAGGAGGGTGCGGAATGAGCGCGGAAAGCATCAAGGGCGCGGAAAAAATCAAGTTGGAGATTATTGCGACGGACACGACCGAGGCCATCCAGGTTCAGGATTTGGTCGAGGTTCTCTACGGCATACAGGCGGCATATGAAAGCGGCATGGACGAAGCCAATGCGCCGCTGAAACTCGAAAGCATTTCCTTCAATAGCCCGCTCAAGTTCTTATTGGCGGGTACGCTGGCTGGGCTGGTTGCGGTGATTGCCATGTGCAGGCCTGTCATAAAGGCCGAAGACGTTGAGGTTAGGCCGGATAACGTCAAGATCAAAAAAATTGAAGTCAAATTTGATTCCCTGCTGGAAGTTATTCGCGATTTGCGTGGTCGAGACGACCGGGAACAGGAGAGCGACTGCGATGACGAGCCTTCCCCGTTTTGACTGATTTGAGGGGATGGCTTCGGTCTTGAACCAATGGCGGACAATGCATGCTGCTGTCCGGCGTGCGTGAACAGGAGGGCATGAGTGGCGCGGAAATCGAGAAAGGAAAAGAAGGCGCAAAAGGCGGCAAGGAAGTTTGAGAAACGGGTTCAGAATCGCCTTGCCGTGCTTGAAGAAATCGAGGGAGAAATTCGGGCGATTGGTCAGTCCACGGTCTATTCGCAATCCACTGTTTACAGCTCCATCGAAATCCATGAGCCGAATGGCCAGGTGCGGATGCTGAGGAACTTCAGGGTGGCCGCGCCCCTGACGCCTTTCATCAAGCCCGGCGTGCGAGGCAAGTTCCTGATTTACCAGTCCGATCAGATTGTCGGCATCGAGATCAACGGCGAAAAGCGTATTGCCGGTCTGCTGGATTTCAATGGCAGGGAGCGGCCGGGTTGTGCTTCTGCGTTTGGTGTGTTTCTCGTGGGGTGGATTATTTCAAGCTTGGTGACATTGCCTTTTATCCCTATATTCGGCCGAGATGGGGATATGGTCTGGGTTATTAGTGGATTCATCGGTGCATGGATATTCTTGTTTCGCGTGTCGAAGAGAGCCTCTGATGTTAAGCCCACGGTTGAAGCACTGAAGAGAATGGGCTGGGCGCGCGAGGACTGCGTGGTCTTCTCTACGGCCGGCTAGGGCCGGCGCTTTCCTGCATTTCGCGCCAGCCCCCGCGCGGCCTGCCGGACCTACAGAATCTCCAGCACGGCCTCCGGCGGGCGGCCCACCGACGCGCGCGCATCGTCCACGACCACGACGGGCCGCTCGATGACCTTCGGGTACCGGACCATCAGCCGGATGGCCTCCTCGCGGCTCAGGTCGCGGCCCTTGAAGTGCTCCTTGTATTCCGCCTCGTTGCGGCGCATCAGCCCCTCGGGCGACTTGCCCAGCATGTCCAGAATGCGGGCCAGTTCCTCCTCAGAGGGCGGCGTCTTCAGGTATTCCACCACCTCCGGCTCGATGCCGCGCTCGCGCAACAGCGCCAGCGTCTGCCGCGATTTCGAGCAGCGGGGATTGTGATAGATGGTCA
>WFQE01000086.1 GCA_015487165.1 Paracoccaceae bacterium
TTCGAGTTTGGCGCCGGGTTTCCAGTTCCAGGGGAGCAGTTCGTCGATGCGGTTGATCTTGTGATCCTGGATGCGGTCGAGGACGTCGGCTAGCCATGCCTCGGGGTTCAGGCCGTTCATCTTTGCGGTTTCGATCAGGGTCATGGCGCGGGCCAGGGTTTCGCCCCCGGTGTCGGCCCCGGCGAACAGCCAGTTTTTCCGCCCCAAGGCGATCGGGCGCATCGCGCGTTCGGCGGCGTTGTTGTCGATGGCGACGCGGCCATCCTCGAGGAACAGGGTGAAGGATGGCCAGCGGCTCAGGCCATAGCGAAAGGCCTTGGCCAACTCGCTTTTGCCGGGGATCCGGGTCAGTTGCTGCTCGGCCCATCCGCGGAACGCGTCGACCTTCGGTTTGCTCTTTTCCTGCCGGACAGCACGGCGCAACTCAGAGCTCTGCCCTGCAATCTCGCGTTCGATATCGTAGAGCGCGCCGATCCGGTCGAGCGCCTCGCTGGCGATGGCGGATTTGGTGCCCTTCCAGATATCGTGGAAGTCACGCCGCAGATGCGCCCAACAGGCCGCCTCGCGGAATTGGCAGGAATCATCGGCCCGGCGGGCATACATCTCCTTGAAGCCCGAGTATGCGTCTGCCTGAAGAATGCCGCTGCTGTTCCTGAGGTGTCGTATCGGGTGTTCGCCCTTGCGGTCGGGCGAGAAGCGATAGACGACACCAGGGGGTGCGGTCCCCGACCACGGCCGTTGATCTCGCACATAAGCCCAGATACGGCCCTGCTTCACGCCCTTGCCCAGCCCTCCGGCCTTGTGCGAGCGATCGAGAACCCGGATCGGCGTATCGTCGGCTTGGCTCGCAGATCGCTTGCCATGATCTCGGCTTCGATCTTTTCGGCAACCGGCTGCAGCACCTTCATGGCCCGGCCACACCAGCCGACCAGCGTGGTATTCGGGATGTCGGCGTCCATGCGGGCGAAGATCTCGGCCTGGCGATATAAGGGCAAGTGATCGTCGAACTTCGAGACCAGAACATGGGCCAGGAGACCTGGGCCGGCCATGCTGCCCGGGATCGGGCGGCTGGGGGCCGGGCTCTGAACCATCCGTTCGCAGCGCCGGCAGGATTTCTTGACCCGGGCGATCTCGATGACCTTGAGCCGGGCGGTGATCATCTCGAGCAGTTCGCTCACGTCTTCGCCCACCACCCGCAGCCTGCCGCCGCAATCCGGGCAGGTCTCGCCCGGGTCCAGTTCCCGGCGTTCGCGCGGTGTATCATTGGACATACGCGGTCTGCGGCGGGGCCGGGCCCTGTCGGAGACTGCTGGAGTTGAACTTTCCGCATCCTCACCGTCATCATCGACCGGGCCTTCCTCAGCCTCAGCCAGCGCCACCTGCAGACCCTCGAGCGCCAGCTCCAGCTGCTCGATCTCGCGTTCGATCTTTTCGGAACTGGCGCCGAACTTCTGCTTTTGCAATCTGGCGATGCGCATCCGCAGCGACTGGACCAGCAAATCATGGGCTCGCAAGGTTGCCGACATCCTGGCATTTTCCGCCTGCAGGGCGACGATCATCGCCTTCAGAGCGGCGGGATCATCGGGCAGAACTGTGGGTGCGTCAGACATGCACATGGATAACATGGGCATCGTGGAAATGCCATAAAAACAAGCAATAACAGTGGGGTAAATTACCCAACCCGGGCCGGCGGCGCGCCCCAGTTCGGCCGTCGCCAGTCGATCCCCTCCCACAGCATCGCAAGCTGTGCCGAGGTCAGCCGAACAGCCCCGTCATCCGCCTTCGGCCAGGGAAACCGGCCCTTTTCCAGAACCTTGTAATACAGGCAGAACCCCTGACCGTCCCAGTAAAGCAGCTTGATCCTGTCACCGCGCCTGCCACGAAAGGCAAACACCGCACCGCCCGTGGGCCGCTGGCGCAGCACGTCCTGTGCCAGCGCCGATAACCCGTTGATCCCCTTGCGCATGTCCGTCACCCCGCAGGCCAGATAGACCCGCACGCCCGTGCCCGGCCCGATCATGCCGTCTCGACCAGCCGGATCAGTCGGGCAAGATCATCTTCCTGAAGCCCACCGGGGAGGCGCACCATGCGGCCATTGCCCAGCACGATCTCGATGCTCATCTCATGCCCTGCCGACGGACCGGAACGAAGGGGCCCCGCAGCGGCATCAAGCGCCAGGAAAACCGTGCCGTCCGAGCCCGGCCAAAGCCCCTTGCGCCGCAGAGCACGCCTCCACTGGTAAATATGCTGGCGCGTCAGATCGTGCCGGCGGGCGATATCACTCACCGTCGCGCCACCAATGCCAACCTCCCGCAAGATCGACAACTTCTCTTCATCCGACCAGCGCCGCCGCCGCTCAACACCGACAATAACCTCATGACGCATATCCCGCTCCTGCCTGATACGACGTCGTTAACGACGTCAATAACGACGGAGTATAAGATCTGGCTGCGTGTCAGGCAGGCGGTAGCAATCGGGCGGTTACGAAAGACAGGTGTCGAGGCAAACTTGCCGATAAGCTCGGAGTTGGCAGAGGAACTGTCCAAGCTGCCACGCAACAGCCTGATTTTTCTGACGCATTCGGGTGGTAAACCCTACAAGCCCGAAACCTTTGGCAATTGGTTCAAGGATCGCTGCGTCGAGGCTGGTCTTGTGAACTGCTCTGCGCATGGATTGCGCAAGTCTCTCGCGACGCTGATGGCCAACTCGGGGAAATCGCCAGATGAGATTCGGGCTGTGCTGGCGCACAAAACCAATTCTGAAGGTATGACATACACGAAAAAGGCCGACCGAGCACGCCTAGCAGATAGTGGGTTGGCAGGGCTTTCAGGTACAAAAACTGAACAGCCATTGTCCAACCTTTCCGGCCGGTTGGGCAAAAGAGAGGGTAAGTAAATGAAAATACAAGGAAAATTCTGTAAGGTGGCAGCCCGTAGGGGAATCGAACCCCTCTTTCCAGGTTGAAAACCTGGCGTCCTAACCGATAGACGAACGGGCCGCGCTTGGCATGCGGCGTTATCTAGGGAAAAGCGGGAAAGAGGGCAAGAGTATTTTTTGTGCAAA
>WFQE01000087.1 GCA_015487165.1 Paracoccaceae bacterium
GCAGCGTCGTCTCCAGAACCGCACGTAGATTTGGGCTGGAAGCCATCGCAAAGCCCAGCGCGCCAAACGCCGTGAAATGATACCGCAGACCAACCTCGACCCCGAGCGCCGGAACCACGGGAAGCAGCCCAAGCAAATTTGCAATGACACGCAATTCCTGTTTGGCTGAAACGGATATCGTGTGGTCATCCAAGGATTCATGCAAAATTCCGGTCCCCGCAAGCAACGCCTTCATATCCACCCCCCGCGATGCCGCGAATTCGCTCAACAAGCGGACACTGGTGATCTTGCGCTCAAAGAATGGATCCATGGTCAAAGAGGCCCTCCCATACACCCTGGTCCTGTAAAGTTGATTTTTTGTCCCGACGGTGCAGATGCCTGGCGATGAATTCAAGGGTAAACTGTCGCATCGATTCCAGGTTTTGCACACTGACATGGCTATCAAACTTGAAATTGACGATCTTGAATATCTGCTCGACGAAATCGGCTCGTTTGTCGAAGGGCGGATAGCTCCAGCTTGCCAGCGCCCCGAACACCCCATATCGCACGCGGTTTTCGAACAGCTCACCCAGGAAGCTCTGGAACTGGGAATACTGCCAAGTGGCAGTGCCGAGACGGGAATCGCGCTGTGGGAAACCTGCACGACACCTGAAAGCGTGGCGTTGAGTACAGGCATGTTGCGGTTGGTCGCTTCCTGTTGCCCCGGACTGGCCTTTGCGTGGCACAGGTTGGCGCTTGCAAACCATGTTATGCGTCGGGTGGGGGCTGATCTTGCCGACAACAGTCTGTTGGGGGAGATCCTTGTGCCGGTTGGTCATTACGGGCTGGGGCGCAGCAGTCTGGCGAAATGGCTTTCCTGCGAGTTGATCGGCGAGGATGACCGGAACCTTCTAGCCGATTGGCTTGACCGCGACAACCACATGACCGTGATGATCGCCAGGGAAAACTGGAAAAGCGTCATCTGGCCGGTCTGGACAGACGGCATGGTTGGCTGGCAATGGATCGAACGCAACAAGATGCGGGTGGACAGGCTTGATCCGCAGCATGGGTTTGACGAGTTGAGGGCATTCAGGATCTCGGCAGATATGGCATCCGGCACCGTTTACCGACTGGATCTCGATGCTGCCCGTGTGTTGTTTCGCTCTGTGCTTGTGCTTGACATGTTGGGACAGATGGCAATCGGTGCAGGCGCCCTTGATTATGGATTTTCCCTGGCGATGGAATATGCGTCGCTGCGGCGACAAGGTGGTTTGGTGATCCGACAACATCCCGCAGTCAAGCAGCTTCTTGCCGATATCGAAACCGGTCTGAGCGAAACCGGCTTGGCCTTGCAGGCCCTTGCCAGCGAGGTCGAAGCGATCGATCTGGCCAGGGTCGCGGCAGCGCGAAAACATGTTCACCACGCGCTGTGCCACGCTGCAAATCAGGTCGTGCAGGTGCATGGTGGATCGGGATACATGCGTGACACCGGTCCTGAAAAGATTCTGCGGGACATCAACATGCTGCGGTTGGAAACCGGTGGGTTGCGGGAAATAGATCTGTTTCTTGATGGGTTGAGGGAGGCCGGGGCATGAGGGATTCACACCATCTCGACGGCCATCTACCAACCGACCATGCCCTTTTCCCACGTAACGGGTTCGCTCGGATGCCGTTCCCGGTTCGGCAATTCACCAACTATCGGGAAACCGACTTGTGGGAAACAGATACCAGGCGCCTGCCCGCCCCTCTTGCCCGACTGCGGCGCCGCGCCCAAAGATTTGCCGACGAATTGCTGGCGCCTACGGCCGCAGAACTTGATCTCGTCCCCCATCTGCCCCCTGGCGAAATTCACCCAAAGGCGGCCGAGATACTGCGACGCGCCGGGAAAGAAGGTTTTCTGAGCTACTTTCTGCCAGCCCCGATTGGCAGCATGCCACTTGGCGCAGCGGTTCACTCGCCGATCTGGCAAAGCTGCCTTGTCATCGAGGAATTCAGCCGCGTCTGCGGGGGGCTGATGCTGCTGTTGTCGGCACATCACCTGGGCTGCATGCCGCTTGTCCTGTCGGGAAGTCCCAGGGTGATCATCCGGCAGCTTCGCCCGATCTATCAGAGCTGCCTGAAGGGTGAACCCCATCTTGTTGCCTTTGCCATCACCGAACCCGAGGCGGGCTCAGATGTCGAAGACGGCCATGGTGCGGCGCAATATCGGCCGGGCGTGGTGGCAACGCCTGTGCCCGGCGGTTATCGGCTGAACGGGCGCAAGATATTCATCAGCGGCGGCGATTTGTGCCGATCCGTGACCGTTTTCGCGGCACTCGATGGCGAAGGCATGGAATCCTGGACCTGCTTCCATGTCGACAGCAAGAGCCCCGGATTCAAGGTCGCCCGCACCGAGCTCAAGATGGGTATGCGCGCATCCGGTGCCGCGGAACTGGAATTTGGGGATGTCTTTGTTCCCACCGACCGGATTATTGGCAAGCTCAGGGGAGGGTGGGCCATCAATCGGGCGACATTGAATTTTTCGCGCATTCCAGTGGCTGCAATGGGGGTTGGCTTTGCTGCGGCTGCGACCAGGATCGCCCTGGATTTTGCCCGGACATACAAGCTTGGCGGCAAGACGTTGCTGAACTACCAGGACGTCCAGATACGGATTGCGACCATGCTGGCAGAAACTCGGGCCCTGCGCAGCCTGGTCTGGCAGGAGGCCCGTCATGCGTGGCGCCCTCGGCAACTTATGGCATCGGCCTGCAAGTTCCACGTAACAGATCGGGCGCAGCACATATGCGAAATGGGGATGGATCTGCTGGCAGGTCATGGCAGCCTGCACGAAGCGCGCATCGAAAAAGTGTTTCGCGATGTGCGCCTGACAAGGATTTTCGAAGGCACGAACCAGATCAATCGTCTTTCGGTCATGGAAGATTGGCAGGAAACCCTGCTTGGTTCCGCGCATGGCCTGAATAGTGTCGGAGTATGAAATGACCAGTTTCGAAAATGATCCGTTCTTTCAGTACCCTCAAATCGTTCATAAAACATCCGCGGACGATGTCGTGCTGCCCATCATGTATTATCAGGCGTCGAATTTCATGGCGATGTTTTTTACCGACATGCGCTGCGCACAAGATGTGATCGGGGATGCGGGTTTCACCCCCATACGCTTTGGCAACGGCAAGGCGCTGGTCGGCGTGGCATTCTACGAATATCGCCAGACATCCATCGGCGCTTATAACGAGGTTGGGGTCGCAATCGCAGCTACGCCTCAGGGGGTATCGGCCGGGCGCATGCCTCTGCTGTCATTGTTCAGGCACCCTGACAATCACCAGACCGGGTTTCATGTGATCGACCTGCCCGTGACCACCGCGGCCGCCTGTGCCGCCGGCCGCGAGATCTGGGGTTATCCCAAATTCGTCACCGAGATTTCATTTTCTCTCAAAGGCAGGACTTTCTCAGGTGCGGTGATGGAGCCGCACGGAAGCGGCGAAATCCTGGAGTTGAGCGGCAAAACCGGCCCCTGCCTGCCCGCCCCGTTGATCTCACCCATTCTGTTTTCGACGATACAGGGAAGAACACTGCGGACAACCGCGATTACCCGTGGTGGTGGCAGGTTGTGCCTTCCCGGATCGATCCGGCTACGGGTCTCGGATAGCCAGCACCGAATGGCGAAAAACCTGCGGCGCCTTGGTTTGAACGGCAGGAAACCGGCGTTTGTTACCTGTACTGACAGGTTTCAACTGCGGCTCAATGCCGGGGTCACCATGCCACAAGCTCACCAGATGGAAGGCCACACGTCACTATCGTAACAGAAACTGTCGCTCCGATCTCCTGGTAATGTCAAACATCCGTCGCACTTTTGGTTGTGCGGCGACGGCGGTTCCTTGGGTTTGATAGGCAAATGGTGGGGCTTTGGACTGGCGGTGCCGCGCAGGCCGGTACGAGCGCGACGAAGGACGCGAGATTAGGGCCTTTGAAACGCCGTCCTCTGGACGCCCATGTTTCGCTGTCGTCGATGACGTTTCAGGAGATCTTTATTTGGAGGCGGTGTTCAATCTTCGTAAGCGGTGCGCCGATCACACTGGCAGGGCGTAATTCCAGGGCAGCAGGGCGTCGATATCGGATTGCTTGTGGCCATTGATGATGGCCCGGAGCGTCGCCGTTATCCAGGCGTGGGGATTGATGGCGTTGAGCTTGCAGGTTTCGATCAGCGAGGCCAGCATTGCCCAGTTCTGTGCGCCGGCGTCATGGCCTGCGAAGAGGGCGTTCTTTCGGTTGAGCGCGATGGGGCGGATGCTGCGTTCGACGGCATTGTTGTCGATCTCGATGCGGCCGTCGGTCAGGAACAGGGTCAAGCCGTCCCAGTATTTGGCGATGTATTTGAGGGCTTCGCCGAGCGGGGACTTGGCGGAGACGCGGGCACGGTGGGTGGTGAGCCAAGCCTCGAATGCGTCGATGATCGGCTTTGAGCGTGCTTGTCTTTCGGACAGGCGGGCCTCGGGCTTCTGACCGCGGATGTCCTTCTCGATCCGATAGAGGGCGGCAATCTGTTTCAGCCCCTCATCGGAAATCGGCGTTGTGCCGGTCTGGGCGACTTCATGGAGCTTGCGCCGGGCGTGTGCCCAACAATACGCCAGCTGGATATCCTGGGTTGGCCGTTTGAGCGACCGGTTGTAGCCCGCATAGCCGTCCACTTGCAAGGTTCCTGTGAAGCCTTTGAGGATGCCCTCGGCGTATTGGCCGGATCGGCCCGGTGCGTAAGTGAAGGCCACGCCCGGCGGGGCGCCGCCGCCCCAGGGGCGGTCATCGCGGGCCAAGACCCAGAAGTATCCCGTCTTGGTTTTGCGGCGACCTGGGTCCAGCACCGGCGCCGTGGTCTCATCCATGAACAGCTTGGTGGATCGCTTCAGGTTCGCCAGCAGCGCGTCATAGACGGGTTTGAGTTCAAACGCCGCGCGTCCGACCCAGGCTGCCAGCGTCGAGCGGTCGAGATCGATGCCCTGGCGGCTGTAAATCTGGGCCTGCCGGTACAGGGGAAGGTGGTCGGCGTATTTGGACACGATGACATGCGCCACCGTGGCCTCTGTCGGCATGCCGCCGGGGATCAGGTGCGCGGGTGCCGGGGCCTGGACTATGCCGCCCTCACAGGATCGGCAGGCATACTTCGGCCGCCGTGTGACGATCACCCGGAACTGCGCGGGGATAATGTCCAGCCGCTCGCTGACGTCCTCGCCGATCACGTGCCGCTCGCAGCCACAGTCGCACAGCGTGGTCTCGGGTTCGATCACTTCTTCGATGCGCGGCAGATGTCTGGGCAGCGATCCGCGGTTGGCCTTGCGGGGCGTCGAGGTCCGCGTCGGTGTGACCAGTGGATTGGCCTCACCTTCGGTCTCGACCTGGGCAATCGCGGTCTCGATATCCTCCAGCGCCAGCTCGAACTGATCCGGATCGATCTTCTCGGACTTGCGCCCGAACAGCGCTTGTTTGAAGGCCGCGACCAAGGCTTCCAGCCGTGCATTCTGCTCCTGCTGGGCCAGGATGATGGCCTTCAGGGCCTCGATGTCATCGGGAAGATTTGTCGCCGCGTTCATGGGGGTGATCTATCAAAATCGCGCGGGAAGCACCCGCCAAAACATCCCCATGATTCACTCTGCCGCAGTCGGCGGACGTGCCGCCAGCGCCTTCACTTTCCGCCAGTCCAATCCGGCAAACAGCGCCTCGAACTGGGCATGGTTCAATGACATCAGACCGTCGCGGATCGCCGGCCAGGTGAAGGTCGTCTCCTCCAGCCGCTTGTAGGTCATCACCAGCCCGGTGCCGTCCCAATAGAGCAGCTTCAGCCGATCGGCCCGCTTCGCACGGAACACGAACACCGTCCCCGTGAAGGGGTCCTTGCGCAACTCGTTCTTCACCAGGGCCGCCAGCCCGTCATGGCCTTTCCGGAAGTCCACCGGCTTCGTCGCCACAACGATCCGTACCCGGTTCGATGGGAAGATCATGCCCCGAGTGCCCGCACAATCTCCGCAATCCGTGCCGCCGGGGTCGCCGCATCCAGCCGGATCAACACATCGCCGCAGACGATCTCAAGCGTTGCATCCCCGGCCCCCTGCGCACGGTCGGTTAACTCTTCGACAACCATTGGCGCGAACATGGGCCCGGGTTCCGCCTCCGGTCCCCGCGCAGCGGGCAAAACCAACTTCCCCTCCCGCGCCATCCGCCGCCATTCCGACAGGTGATTGGGCCGCATGTCATACCGCCGCGCAACCTCGTTCACCGTCACCCCTGGCTCCAGCGTCTCC
>WFQE01000088.1 GCA_015487165.1 Paracoccaceae bacterium
GGTCCGTGCAGCGGCCGCCGATGTGAAACATGCAGCCGAAGACGGTCCCGCCGCCGCGCGTGATGCATTTGGCGACGAGCGAACCTTTTTCGTCGTCGCCCTCGATGACGATGGGGCCGAAGGTTTTCTGATACTGGTACATTTTCTGCTTTCCTTTCATTTCCGTGTCATTCGCGCCTGGTGTTCCAGCCTGGCAATCGTCAGCAGGGTCGGTCTCAGCTCCGGTGGCGCATCGTCAAAGGCCAGTGGCGTCCAGCGGCCGTTCAGGCGTGGCAGCAATGCGCGGGGGATCGCGACCCAGTTCGACGGATCGGTATTCGTTCTGTCGCCGTCCAGGCATTTCAGGCAGTGGTCTTTCGGCACCGGCCCGTTTGCCTTTTCCCATAGCCAACGGTGCTTGAGGACATAGCGGCGCTCGAACCCGGTGTGGGGGTTCGGTTCATCAATGCTGATCTCGACATAGCCATCCCTGGAAATGCGCTCATGGCCCAGATATCTGGTGTTATGGGGGCGGCTGCCTTTCTTGAACCACGTCTTGGCGACGTTGGGATGGAACGGCATCTTTTTGCCCTTGTTGGGCGGCGTGGTGCCCTTTTCGAAGCGGCCCGTTCGGCCGGTCAGCCAGCCCTTGCGCTTGCACAAGGCCGTAAAGTTCTCGAGGCTGACATCATTGCGCCCAAAGCGGGCGATGAAGCGTGTGTGTGCCTCTCGCCTGGTCAACGTCTTGTGTGCCTCGATCCAGGCGAGTTCGTCGGCGCTGTAATGGATCGCGCGGCCCCTCATTCTTTCGGCCCTCCGATCTGGGGCAGCATGGGCAGGATGCGTTCTCCGTGATCGGCAAACATCCGGGCGGCGCGCAGCTGCAGATCCGCGTTTCGCACGATCTGGTCGGCTACCGATACAATGGCATCTGCGCGGCGCGCCTCCTGCTCGATTACCTCGTTCGACAGGCTTTCGTCAGACAGGCGCTCGAGCTGGGCGAAAAGGTGGTTGTTCAGGTCTGAAAGCTTGTTCTTCATGGCGATTTCTCAGTTGAGTATGCGCCCGACCAGCTCGCCAATAACATCAACGGCGATCGGAATGGCGGCAACAACAAGGGCAATCAGGCACAGAGCGCAGCCGCGAATGAAATGGTCCGGGCGATGCTCGTCGCGATCATCTCCGGTCTGGAAATCCATGTCAGGCCGCGGCCGCATGATCGGTCTCCTTGTTCATGGGCGTTCAAGAAAAATGCCGGGGGCGGGAGGCATGCCCCCGGCAGTTGCACCGCAGCCCCGGGCAGTGACGTGAGCGGTGAGGCAGGGGCTGTGGCGGGAAGGGCGGGTCATTGCAGCGCCCCGGAAACGACCAGGCCGAAGGCTGCGATGAAAAATGCAAGGTCCGCGACAAGGATCAGGAAAGCCGCAGTCAGCCGCTTGCGGGCAGTGTTCAACATCGCCTCGGCCCGCTCGGTGTCGCGCGCGGACGCCTGCAGGCGTTGATCCGCGTATGATATGAGGTTCAGCAGCGCGCAGATGCTGGCGTGATCCAGCCGGATGTCAAGGTTTGTGGCGCGCGCGACCTTGAGGCGGTCGATCAGGGTCAATTCCTTGCTCATATCGCCACCTGTCCGTTGTAGGGATCGTCCAGGCGGCCATCGGTTGCGCGCACCAGATCGGGGCGCGACAGACGGGCGGCGTGGATCCAGCTGGCGATCGCCTGTTCGTCGGTATCGCCCTGGCCGATCACACCGTGCAGGTGGATCTGGACCGGCTCGCCATACGGCCGCAGCCAGTGGCCGCCGGTCTCGATGCATTCGTTGAACATCAGGTCATGGTGCCTGCCGGGGTCGGCGCGCCACAGCGAGAGCATGAAACTGGCAAGGCGATCGTCGGTCATATCGCCCTCCCGATCGCATAGGACGAGGTGTCCTTGTCTGCATGGGTGATCTTGCACTTTGGGCAGATGCGGTTGTGGATGCCCTCGGACATGAAAGGCCTGCCGCAGGTCAGGCAGGGGCGTTGTTTCAGGCGCGCCTGGCGCTGCAATTCTTCCATTCTGGTCTCGGCGCCCGCCCTGTATCCATGCCAGCCGGTGACCTGCTGTTCCCTGCCGTCGATGGTGACAAACACGGCCCAGCCCCGGTGCTTGCCGCTGTAGCCTGCCTTGATAAACACCCGGCTGGCCTTGCGGACCATATCCACAGCGGCGGAGCTCATGCCGCGCCTCCGCGGGTGATCAGGTGCAGGTCGGGGCGGCCTGCGAGGCGGGCCAGACGGGCGCGGTTGACTGTCTGTCCTCGCGCGGCCTTGAGGCGTTCCCAGGCCATGATGCGCGTGCCGATCATGTTGGCATGGAGCGCGGGGCGGATGACCGTCAGGTAGGCCGTCAACAGCTGGGCGTCAGTGGGTTGTCTGCTTGAGTTCATCATTTCGAGATGCCTATTTGCATTGCTGTTTCGCAATGGCATATCATGTGATATATCACATTGACAAGTAAAAAGATGTGATGTGTCACATTGGCAGGAATCCGCACACAATGAATTTGCGCCAGAATTACGCCATAAAAAGGACACAATTTGAGGAAACCCTCAACTTAAGGACGAAAGTGAGACATAAAGTTGATAGATCGGTGGGAGACTTGGCGGCTGATGATCGCGGTAGCAGCGGTCAGGGCAACGGACGGCTTAGAGCCCGAAAGGCGGATAGAAGCCGTAATTGATCTTGTTCGTCGTATTGAGACAGGAAATCTGCAAGTTCTTTTGCAAGGCGATGGCGCGGCTCTGGCGCCAGAAGGTCAGAAAGATCAACGCCAAGGGCGTCAGCAATAGCGACGGCTGTCTGCAATTTCGGACTTTGGGACCGCCCTTCTTCAATATCCTTAACCGCTCGCGGATTCAGCCCCGCCATTTTTGACAGGGTGGCTGCGTCAAGGCCCCTTTCCTTCATCACCCGAAGCAAATTTCTTCTGAATGTCTCGTTCACGTTCATACCGTGGTCTTAGCAGGTCGTTTCCAAAGCAAGAATTGTGAAGTTTCATTTTGACAAATGTGATAAATCACATTA
>WFQE01000089.1 GCA_015487165.1 Paracoccaceae bacterium
GAACAGGCAAAATCAGCGCCGGTTTCAGCGGCCGCCAGGCGGGACGCCGAGGCGTTCTATCGCCACAACAACGGCAGCCGGTTCTTCAGCGCGCATCTTTGATTTGGGGAGGCAAGAATGTTCGAATACATGCCATACAACCTCGCGCCCTGGGGGGTCGAGATCGTCATATACTTTTTCATCATCGGCCTTGCGGCGATGACCTTCATCATGGCTGCAGCGCCCGAAACCTTTGGCAATGTCGCTGCGCCATTTCGCAACGTCGAAATTCCGGGCGCGGTGATCACGCTGATCCTGCTGGGCATCAGCGGGCCGTTGCTGATCGCAGACATTTCCCAGCCGCTGCGCTTTCTCAACCCGATCATCTATTTCCGCCCGACATCGCCCCTCAGTTGGGGTAGCGTGTTGCTGCTGTTGTTCGGAGCAGCCGTGGTCGCGTTCCTCTACGGTCGATTCTTCGACAAGCCGGGCATCCGGCGGGCCGCGGCCGTGATCGGTTCGCTGCTGGCGTTGAGCATGCCGATCTACACCGGCATCGACCTTGCCGCCAACCAGTCGCGCGCCTTGTGGGCGACCCCGGCCATTCCCCTGCTGTTCGTCGCCCTGTCGGTGACGTCGGGTGCGGGCCTGGTCGCGGTGATCCAGCTGGTTACGGGAAATTTCGGCCCCGACGCATCGCGGATGATCCGCACGATCATGGCATTCTCTCTGGCAATCACCTTTCTGCTGGTCTTTGCCCTTGTACAGACCATGGTCTACGGCACGGCCGAGCTTCAGCAGGCCTGGGATGCCATCAATGGCGAATTCTCGGTCCAGTTCTGGTGGCTGGGCATCATCCTGGGCATCGTGATCCCGCTGATCCTTGTCCTCGTCCCGATCCTCGCGCCGCGTGCCGAGGCCGCGAACAGCCCTCTGCTTGTGGCCGTTGCAGGCGTTCTGGGCGCGCTCGGGGCGTACATGCTGCGCGAAGTGATCATCTATGCCGGCCAGCTGCCGCAACTCTTCTTCTGACACAGTTCCGGAAGAGACCGGAAAGGAGCTCGAACAATGGGAATTCAAGAAAAACTCTCGACCAGCCGTCGCGGTTTTCTGAAACTTGGGGCCGCAGCCACGGCCGTTGGATCGGCCATCGCCAGCAGTCGTCTGGTGGCCATGGAACAGGAACTGGGCGGGGCCGACTATTCGCCCGTCACCGGCGAAAAACGCAAGGCGGTGCCCTATACATGCATGGCCTGCAACATCGAGGATGGCGGCGTTGCGATGATCGAGAACGGTCGCATCGTCAAGCTGGAAGGCAATCTGAAACACCCCAACACGCGTGGCAAGCTGTGCGCAAAGGGGAATTCGGGTTTCCTCCACGTATACGATCCCGACCGTATCATGACCCCGCTCAAGCGGGTGGGCAAACGCGGCGAGGGCAAGTGGAAGCGTATCTCGTATGACGAGGCCACCTCTCTGCTGGCCGAAAAGCTGCGCGCGGTGATCGAACGCGCCAAGGCCGAGGAAAATCACGAGATCCTCAACGAGATCGTGATGAAATGGGGGCGCAACCGCACGGGTGGCGCGGTCAAGCGGTTCATGCACGCGCTTGGCTCGAACTCGATGGTGAACCACACCAATATCTGCGAATCCTCCAAAAAGGTGGGGCTCGAGCCATCATGGGGCCCGGATATCGAATCCTGCGACTGGGCAAACACCAAGTACATCCTCAATTTCGGCTCGAACATCCTTGAGGCCGCGTATTTCATGAACCCCAACGCGCAGCGTCTGGTCGATGGGGTTGTCGGCAACCGGGCAAAGATCGTCACCTTCGATCCGCGCCTGTCGAATTCGGCCGGCTACAGCCATGAATGGCACGCACCCTATCCGGGCACCGATGCGGCGATCGTGCTGGCAATGGCCAATGTCATCATGAACGAGGGTCTGTATGACGCCGACTTCGTGCGCGACTGGACCAATGTCACCGCCGAGCAGCTGATTGAGCATCTCAAGCCGTTCACCCCGGAATTCGCCGAAAAGGAATCCGGTGTCTCGGCCGACGACATCCGCCGCATCGCACGCGAATTCGCGACCACCAAACCGGCGACGACCTTTTCCTACCGGGGCCCGGTCAAGCACCTGTGGGGCGCCTATCAGGAGGCTGCAATCCACATGCTGAACGTCATTACCGGCAATGTGGAAAAGAAGGGCGGCTATTGCCTGCCGCGCGGCATGGGCTGGCCCCAGCCCGAGCCGGTGCCCCCTGCGGGGCCCGCGCTCAGCGCGATTGCCAAGCCGCCGCTCTACCCGCTGGCCTCGCACGCGGTTTCGACCAACGCACCTTACATGGTCATGCGGGGCGAGGCCAAGGTGTCGGTCTGGATGTCATACTATGACAACCCGCTCTATACCTATCCCTCCAGCCATGTCTGGCGGGCGTTCCTCGGGGATGAAAGCCTGGTTCCCTTCTTTACCTCGTTCAGCTGCTACATGTCCGAGACAACGGAAATGGCCGACCTGATCATTCCCGATGTCACCTATCTTGAGCGGCACGACCCTGAATCGATGCCCAGCGGCCTCTATCCCTGCCTCAGCATCCGTCAGCCGGTGATCCAGCCCCTTGGCGGCACGCAGGAATTCCGCAAGACTCTGATCGACGTGATCCACAAGGTCGATCCCGACGGCAGCCTGGGCATACGCAAGTATTTCGCCTTTGATTCCGTCGAGGACTGGATGAAACAGCATTTCGACAACATCCCCGGCCTCAAGGAGGAAGGCGGTTACGAAAGGTTGAAAAAGGACGGTGTCTGGCCGGTCTATGGCAAGGTGGACAAGGAAACCGCCAAGCTGGTCGATGACAACGGCAACGAGGTCAAGGCCGAATACGGGTTGTACACGACCGAGATCCCCGACGAGGAAATGGTTGGCACCGAAATTTCCGAGGAGGGAACCATCACCCGAGACGGCAAACCCATCGGCGTGCGCATCAATGGCAAGAACTATGTCGGTTTCGGCACTCCATCGCGCAAGATCGAACTGTTCAAGGAAGAATGGCGTACCTTCGGCTTCAATCCGTTGCCGACATACAAGCGCCTGCCTTCGCGCGACAAGAAGCCTGACGAGCTGGTGCTGACAACCTACAAGGTGAATGTCCACACCCAGAGCCGCACCGCGTCTCTGAAATACCTGGCCGAAATGTACCACAAGAACCCCGCCTGGATGAATCCCCAGCGCGCGGCCAGGCTGGGCATCAAGGATGGCGACCTCGTGCGCATCACCTCGCCGCTGGGCTATATCGTGACGCGCGCGCATCTGACCGAGGGCATTCACCCCGAGGTGGTCGCAATCTCGACCGCCTGCGGCCATTCTGCCTATGGCAGGCTCGCAACCCTCAAGCAACGCGATCCCGCCGCCAGATGGGCCCAGGGCAACGATCCCGATATCGCCAACAATGTCTGGTGGGACGACCGGGGTGTGCATCCCAATCCCATCATCCGCCTGTCGGTCGACCCGATCGGTGGTTCGCAGGGTTGGTATGACACCGTGGTCAAGGTCACGCCGGCCCAGGCGGGTGACAAGTACGGCGATACCAATGTCAGCATCGAGCAAGCCATGAAGGACTACGACGAGATGCTGCGCTATGCCTATACTGGCGATTTGCACCGGGCGGCTCACAAGGAGGTTGATACCGACTGGGACAACCTGCCCGAGCCCAAGCTGTCCAGCCACTGAAACCGGCAATCTGTCCCCGGCATCCATAGATGCCGGGGATATGAATACCCTAGCCCTGGAGAACAGGAATGCCCGCAAACGACTTCAAGATCCCCGATGATGGCGGCGCGGCGACATCCGGGCCGACCCCGCCGGTCACGGACATGTCCCGGACCGAACTGCAGGCGCGCGCAGGACTTTATGCCTTGCTCGCGCGCTGCCTCGAGTCCGAAGTGGACACCGATCTCATTCACCTTTTTCGCGGCCCATTGAAAGAGACCATCGACGAACTGGGGCTCGATCTGGGCGAGGACGTGATGAACGCCCCGGCCGAGGATGTAGAGGATGTGCTCGAAAACCTTGCCGAGGAATTTACCGCCCTGTTCGTGGCTCCGGGTGGGGTTTTGCCCTATCGCTCGGTCTTTGAGACGGGACGGCTGTTCCAGGCCCAGGCAGATCAAGCCGAGGCCGCCTACAAGGCCGCGGGCTTTGCCTTTCGCAACGTCTACAGCGGTGAGTTCAGTGATCACGTCGCGGTGATGCTGGCCTTTGTCGGGTGCCTGTTCGAACGGCAACTGGCGTTTGACGAGGCGGACAATGCCTCGGCCGCATCGACCTGTGCCGTTCAGCGGGAAACATTCCTGCGCGAACAGCTGGGTCCCTGGGTCATCGGCTGGAGCCGCCGCGCCCGAGGCTGTGCGCTCCATCCCTTTTACCGCACGATCCTGGAACTGACCGAACAGGTGGTCTGGGAGGATGTCAGCGCATGTTCCGACCAGGCAACGCTCAAGCGGCTGGCGCTGTCGAACCGTCGCCGCCTGATGCGCCAGACGGCCGACCCGGATTTCCGCAAGGCATCCGGGCTATGAGGGGAAAAACGGCATGAACGAGACACGGAAGATTCTGATTGTCGAGGGTTCGGGCCGCGGTTTCCTCAGCCATTACAGCCATGCGCTGGCCTTGGGCCTGCACGAGGCGGGCCATCAGGTTCGTCTTGTGACCGCCCCCTGTGACGAGCTGTCCGACTGGAGGGTTCCCTTCGAACGGCACGCGACCCTGCGATCCGGTCTTTCAGGGTGGCGCGACCTGGTTTCACAGACCCGCGCCTTTGCCCCGGAAATCATCCACTTCCAGTGGCTTTCCGATCCGATAAGCGCGGCCTTCTTTGTGCGCTGGGCGCAGGGGCGCGGGGCTGCCGTCCTGTACACCCCCCACAATCTGCTGCCCCATCGCGGGCGGTGGATGACAATGCCCCTGTTTCGCCGTCTCTACGGCGTGTTCGACCGCATCATCGTACGCGACGAGGCCATGCGCTGGGCGGCAAACGAAATGCTTGACGTCGATCTCGACCGCATGTCCATGGCGCCCGGCAGTCCGAACATCATCGCGCACCCGACCGCGCCGCGCAGCCGGCCGTCCGAAATACCGCGCCGCGACGAGGGCGAAGTACGCGCCGTCCATTTTGGTCACGGCTGCACCCGCAAGGGGCTGGCGCCGATGCTGGATGCCCTGGCACGAACCGACTGCCCGCCAAACCTGCATCTGGTGCTGGCGGGAAGCGGCGTCACCACGGGAATTGCGCCGCAGTTGCTGGATGCCGCGCGGCGCAGGGTCAGGGTTTCCGTCATCAACCGCTATCTCGCCCCGGCCGAGGTCGGCGGCCTGTTCCATGAAGCCGACCTGATCACCATGCCCTATGCCAAGCTGTGCCGCAGCCCGATCCTCGACCTTGCGGCGGCCTTTCGCCTGCCGGTTCTTCGGACCCATCGGGTCGAGGCAACACAGTTTGCCGAGGGACAGCATGGCATCACCATTCGCCACGGCGACTTTGCCGACTATGCAAGGGAGCTTGCCAACCTGGCACGCGCGCCGGGCCGCCTGCACGCAATGCAGCGCGCCCTGCGCAGCGGCCCGGATTTCATGTCGGACATGACCGCCCTGGCCCGGCGGCACGACGAGATCTACGACCAGAGCCTCGACGTGATGCCCGTGTCTCCTGTCGGGGCGGTGGCCCATCATCATCCACTTGTCGTGGGAGAGTGAGAAGGCATGAGAACCGTCATCGTCATGGCACACACTTCGCGCATCGGACAGCTTGTCAAGCTGATGCAGAAACACGATGCGGTCTTTGACGAATATCGCCTGCTGTCCACATCGGAATCGGGCGAAGTCATCGAGGAAAAGACCGGATTCGAGGTGACCCATATCTTTCCCGCGGCAAAGGGGGGCGACGTTCAGCTATGCGGGCTGGTATGCACGAATTCCGTCGCTGCCGTTTTCTTTCTGAACGATCCCAACTGCACCGATCCCGCCGAGCCCCGGATCGACCAGTTTGTCAGGCTGTGTGATCTGAACAACGTGCCACTGGCGACGAATATCGTCACCGCGCACGCGCTGGCCTTGTGGCTGGGCCGCAAGATCGAGGAAGAGAACGATGCCGAACAGCAACAGGCGAGGGCCGCGGAATGACCGAGCTGTACGAGCAGACGTTGGAACCGACCTCGCCGCGCAGGGCGCATGGCGTCGCGATCACCATTGCCGAAGGATACTGCATCAACCTGCGCGGACGCATCGACGCCTGCGATCTGTGTCAGAGGGCCTGCCCCGCAGGGTCGATACGCCTGACCCCGGATTCGGTAACCATCGATCCGGTGACATGCGTTTCCTGCGGCGGCTGCGTGCCGGCCTGCCCGGCAGGCGCGTTCGAACTCGACGGCCTTGACCCGGACTCGCTCGTCGCTCAGGCCGGGGGGCGCAAAGAATTGCGGATCGGATGCGCGCAGACCGAGGACAAGGATATTGCCCTGCCCTGTCATCGGATGACGGACGCGCGTCTGATGGCCGCCCTGTTTGCCGAGGGCGTGGACGAGATCATCCTGACCGGCACCGAGAATTGCCATGACTGCCCCAGCGGAGGCGCCCGCAAGGCCCTGAGCGCCGCTCACCGCAAGCTGATCAACTGGTTCGGGGACAAGGCGCCGCTGGTGCGTGCGGCCCGCCCGGTCAACCATGACGCGCAGGACGATCAGAAGGCGGCCGAGCGCAGACGGCTGTTGAGGGGGGCGTTCCGCTCGCTCGGCGGCAAGGCCGAGACCGAGCAAGGCGAACTCGGCTTTGACGATTTCATCGCGCCGGATCACGAGGTCGGCGAGGCAGCTGCGCGCCCCGTCGCATGGCACCGCATCCTTGCCGAGCGCTGGGATCGGCTGCCATTCCGCAAGGACAGCCCCGTCGGCGCAACCGGGCGCAAGATCGACGACAACTGCTCGGGCTGTCTCGTCTGTGCCGATCTCTGCCCGACCGGGGCGCTCAACGGCCTGAGCGGGAACGGCCAGAGGGCGGTCAGTTTCGATCCGTACCGCTGCACGAACTGCACGCTGTGCCTCAAGGTCTGTCCGCAAAATGCAATTTCCGCGCGCGCGTTACGTGGGGTTGCCTCGGCAACCGCAGGGCGTGATGTGCTGTTTGCCCGGTGCGAGAACGTCTGCACCATCTGCGGCAACGGCTACCTCGGTGCCGCGGAAGGCGACGGCATGTGTCCCGCATGCCGAAACGAACAGGAAATGGAACAGGAATGGCTGGAGATGTTGAGTGGCTGACTGGAGGTTGCCCGCGGGCATCCTGGCGATTGCGGCGCTCGCCGGGGCGGGCAGTGCCGCATGGGACAGGCTGCGCCCGCCACGCACGCCGCGCGAGCTGTTCCAGCGGCGCTGCTCCCACTGCCATGAACTGCCCCGGATGAACCAGTTCGGCAAGCGGAACATGGCCGGGATCGTCAGAACGATGCGCACCCGCAACGGTGCCGACAAGGTGATTACCGAACAGGAGGCCGCAGTGATCGTGAAATATCTGGAGGGAGTGGCAAGATGGTGATGCAAGCGATACCGTCGGCGGCGGATCTGGAACAGGCGGTCATGCAGGCGCTGCGTGAAATTACCGTCGGAGAGGACGGTCCCGACCTGGTCAAGGCAGGCCATGTTGCGGCGGTCGCGGCAACTGGCGGGGCGGTACGGGTGCTGATCGACCCTCGGCATGTCGGCCCCGACGCCGGCGAAGCGCTGGCCGAAATGCTGCAACAGGTCGTCGGCGGTCTGCCGGGGGTCGAACGCGTTGTCGTCAAGCCCCGCCCACAGCCTGTGACCCCGATCCTCGAGCATGGTCCCGGTGCCGTTCTTGCCGTTCACAGCGGCAAGGGCGGGGTCGGAAAATCGACGATCTCGACCAATCTTGCGGTGGCGCTGGCCCATGGGGCCGCCGGACGGCCGTTGAAGGTCGGCCTTCTGGATGCCGATGTCTATGGCCCCTCGGCCCCGCATCTGCTGGGGATATCGGCCCGTGCAGAAACCACGCAGGACGGCAGCCGGATTGCCCCGGTCGAGGCCCATGGAATCAAGGTGATGTCACTGGGATTCATGATGCCCCACGGCAAGGCGCTGGCATGGCGTGGCAGCCTGGTGGATGAAGGCGTGCCCCCCCTGATCACCGAGGTCGATTGGGGAGATCTCGACATTCTGGTGGTGGATCTGCCACCCGGAACGTCTGACGTGCATCTGGCGCTGGCCCACGCGGTTCCCATTGCCGGGGTGCTGTCCGTTACGGCGCCCGGGCAGATTTCCACCGACGATGTCCGGCGCGGGCTGGAAATGTTTGCCGACATCGCCGTCCCCTGCCTCGGGCTGGTCGAAAACATGAGTACCGTAACCTGCGAAAGCTGTGGCAGCGAAACGCCGCTTTTCGGGTCGGATGGCGTGCAACAGCTGGAGCGTGAGACCGGCCTGCCGTTCCTGGCACGTTTTCCTTTCATGCGCGAGGTCCTGCTGGCCTCCGAGGGTGGCAAGCCCGTCGTTCTGGCGCACCCGGAACATCGGTTTTCCCGAGCCATTTCCGAACTGGCCCGAACAGTTGCAACCGACCTGGTTCCCGCATCGGCCATGGAAACGAAAGGAGGGGCACAATGTCCGTTTCATTAAGCTCGTCCAGCGCAGGCGAACTGCCTCCGCTGCCAGATCCGGTGGCAGGTGTGCGAGACATCGTTCTTGTCGGCAGCGGCAAGGGCGGCGTCGGCAAGTCAACGATCTCGGTCAATCTGGCGGCTGCCCTGGCCGCGCATGGCGCGCGGGTAGGCATTGTCGATCTCGATCTCAGCGGCCCTTCGGTCGCGCGCCTGATGGGAACGAGCGAGGCGCCGGAACTGAACGATCAGGGCCTGGCCATGCCCGGAAAACGGCATGGCGTACACGTCATATCTATCGCCGACATGGTGCCGCCCGAACAGGCCATCGCCTGGAAAGGCCCGTTGGTCGCACAGGCGGTCGAACAGCTGATCCGCGAGGTTGCCTGGCCCGACCTCGACATTCTGGTCGTCGATCTGCCGCCCGGCACAGGTGATGTCCTGTTGACCGTTCTGGAACAGATTCCCGTCGCCGGAGCCGTGGTTGTCACAACACCCGAGCGCATGGCGACCATCGACGCCGAGCGCGCGATCTCGCTGTTTCACGAGCATGACATTCCCGTTTTCGGCACCGTGACCAACATGGCCGAATATATCTGCCCCTGCTGCGGCGAGAGGCAACCGCTGTTCGACACCGGAAAGGCCGCTGACGTTGCCCGGCGGCGACATGTGGCCGATCTGGGATCGGTTCCCGCCGACCCGACTGCCTCGGGGCACGCAGCCGAGGGACAGCCGATCGTGGTCGCCTCCCCCGACGGGCCTGTCGGGCAGGCGGTAAGCGAACTTGCAGTTGCGGTTCAGGCGGCAATCCGGCGGGAACGCCAGGGAACCAGCCGCAGGGCCGCACAGGATCAGACGATATGGGAGCTTCTTCAGGATGAGTGAAACCGGAAAGGAACCACCGCAGAGCGCCCCGAGCATCCTGACCGAGGCCGCATATACCGAAAACTGGCCGGCGCACCTCGCCCGCCCGGATGGCCTGATCGTGACGATCGAGGAAAGCCGAGGCGCACCATGGCCCGCCGGGTTGTCGGTTGCGGACACGATCTGGCGAATCGGAGAACATGGCACAACCCCACCCGAAGGGGCGCGGATTTGCGTTGTCGATGGGCTTGCGCGTGCGGCGGCGATTGCGGCCGCGGATCCGGGACTGTTCGTCGTGCCACGGGCCGAGGTCGCGCGGGCATCCCGGCAATATGGTTTCGACCCCGCGCAGGACAACAGCGGTTTCAAGACCTATCACCTGAACCCGGCAACGGTTACGGCGCATGTCATCCATGAAAACGGCGCCCGCCTGTCATTGGCCCAATGGCTGGAAAAAGGAAACGAACTGGGATTCTCGGAATTCTGGCTGCATGGGGCCGAGGCCGAAAAGGCAGGGTCGGGATTTCCCTGCGATCTGCTGAAACACGCCCACCGCCTGGCCCCCGAGGCCCGATTCTGGATATCGGGCGGCGGGCGCAGCGCCGCGCATGTCGAAACCATCGCGCCCTTGGCAGGCCTTGTGGCGCTGGTCGTGACAGACGATGTTCTGGCCGATCTTGCTGCAACGGCCGAAAAAGACGGTGACGACACCGATAGCGGGGCGCAGGATGCGCAGGCGGTGACCGGCGCATGAGACGCCTTCTGGCCGTTCTTTCCCTTGTACTGACCGCTATTGGCGTGCCGAGCGGCGCGCAGAATGCTCCGGCACTGCAGGATCTGCCCGAAATGCCCGTTTCGACATATGCCGAGATTCACCATGACAAGACGGTCCTCACGGTCGATCTGCGGGCCGAAAAGGCCATCGGTGCAGCAATGTTCGAACTGGCCAGACGGCCCGAGGCCTTCAGCGATATCCCCAACGGATGTCTCGCCGTTCTGATCATCGACGATACCGTCTCGCGGCAGGACGTGGCGGATGCCGTATCCCTGTTCGGCGACAGGGGTTGCACGGTCTTTCGCCTGGCCGGAAATGCCGCCGACTGGGTCGCCGCACGTCTGGCAGGCAAGGCCAAACCGCGCAAACGCCGCGGGCCGGGAGACGTGCCATTTATCGTGCCGCGCGGGCTGTGCGAGCGGCTCGATCCGGCGCAGGTGTTCAAATAGCCCCGAGCCGGGTCCGTGCGCATCTCAGCGTGGCATGAGGGAAAAACCGCCATGTTTCATTTTGGTGTTTTCGGAAATGTGCTAGGATCACCATGTGAGTACCTGCCGGACAGCCGGGCCTTGACCGGCATCCCCCCAAGGCAGGAAACAGGCAGACCGATATGGAAGAGCCCTGACCATGGACCGGCGAAGATTCCTTGTTACCTCGTTGGCGGCAACCGGATCGTCGGTGATTCCATTGTCGCCGGCCATCGCCGGTTCCGGGGAATTGCGCATCGGCCTCACGGCGGTTGTCGTGCGCGAATACGCCCGCTTCTTCCGTGATTTTCGCCGCTATCTCGGCCTCAGGACGGGGCGCGCCGTCACCTTTGTGCAAAGGCGCACCTATGCCGATATCATGGACCTGTTGTCGCGCCGCGAGCTCGAAGCCGCATGGATCTGCGGTTATCCGTATGTCCAGAAACGCGACCCCGAATATCTCAGCCTGCTGGTCGCGCCAATCTACCGGGGCGCGCCCTTGTACCGGTCGTATGTGATCACCCCCTCCGACAGCCCCGCACGCAGTATTGACGACTTGAAGGGCAAGGTCTTTGCGTATTCCGACCCGGATTCGAATTCCGGCTACCTGGTGCCACGCGCAACGGTTGCCGAGGCGGGATATGACCCGGAGTCCTTTTTCCGGTTTACCTTTTTCACCTACAACCACGCAGAAACCGTGGCGGCCGTTGCCGACCGGGTCGCTGATGGCGGCGCTGTGGATTCCTATGTTTACGACCTGGTGACGAAATACGAGACCCACCTCGCAAGGCGCACCCGCGTATTGGCGTCGTCCCGGACCTATGGCTTTCCGCCCATCGTGGTTCACAATTCGCTCGAACCCGATGTTACCGAAAGGTTGCGTGCGACGCTGGTTGGCATGTCCGATGACCGCGAGGGTAAAGAGTTGCTCGGCCAGCTCGATCTCGACGGATTCAAGGTTGTCAAACCGTCGCTCTACGACTCGATCAGGGATCTTGCCACACGCCTTGCGGCCAGGTCGGGCAAGCGCGAGGTGGTCACGAAATGAAGCTCCCGCGCCCGCCCTCGCTCAGCCTGATGACAAAGGTGCCCCTGACGGTGACGGTGGTCGTCTTTGCATCGGCCCTGCTGATGGGCCTTGTGGTCATCGATCGCGACTGGAACCGCCAGAAGGCCACGCTCGAAACCCAGACGCTGACCCTGGCGCGGGCCACGGCGGCGGCCGGACGAATGCACATCGTGAACGGGGATGTCTGGGCGCTATACCGCATATTGCGCCAGATTCGCGAACGCAGCCCCGCGGATGACGGGCTGGCACCTGTTGTCGAGGCCGCTTTCCTGAAGGCGGACGGAACCGTCCTTGCCCACAGCGACCCCAGGAACAATCCGGTGGGTCTGCGCCTGAAAACCGCCGACCGCCTCGGGGCAGCCAGATTGCAATACGCGCTGAAGGCCGGATCGGCGCAGCTGCTGCCGGACGAACTCCAATCCCAGGGATACATCGATACCGTCGCCCCGATCAGCGTGGACGGCGTCCCCGTCGGCCTGCTGTTGCTGCGTGGATCGACCGTGGGGCTGGCGGCCCAGATGAAACGCGATGCCGCCGTGGTGTTGACCTTTGCACTGGGCCTTGCGCTGGTAATGAGCATGTTCGGAGCGCTCATCTCACGGCGCATGGTGCGCCCCCTGCAAGAATTGGCGGCGGGTCTCGATGCGGTCGGCCGGGGCGAATTGCCGGTTTCCCGGCGCCCGCGCCGCCCCGGACGCGACGAGATCCAGCAGCTCAACCGCCATTTCGGCAACATGGTGGACGAGCTTGCCGAAAAGAAGAATCTGGAAAGGGAACTGGCCCAGTCCGAGCGCATGGCCGGGTTGGGAAGGTTCGCCGCAGGTCTGGCGCACGAGGTCAACAACCCGCTGGCGGGCATGTTGAATTGCGTCAATATCCTGTCCCGCCGCGCGGACGAGCCTGAACTCGTGCGCAAATATGTATCCTTGCTGGAAACCGGCTTGCGCAACATCTCGACCACCATGCAGGCCCTTCTGGGCGAGCTGCGTGGTGAAAAGGCCGTCACCACCACATGCAAGGCGGGGTGCCTGCAGGATATCGAGGCAATGGTGCGCTCGGAAATCGGGGATCGACCGATCGTTCTGGAATGGAATGCCGACATGTCCGATTTCCGGGATTTCGCGGTAAGATGCACCTGCCCGCATATCAACCAGATGGTGATGAACCTGGCGACAAATGCCATTGCCGTCATGCCCGAGGGCGGCAAGATCACCTTTTCGTCGCGTCGGACCGGCGACAGCCTGACAATCGAGATGGCCGACACCGGCCCCGGGATGGATGAAGCTACAATGGGAAAGCTGTTCGAACCCTTCTACTCGTCACGACCCGGTGGTACCGGGCTGGGACTGTGGATCACCTATCGGATCGTGCAGCGCATGGGTGGCAGTATCCGCGTATACAGCAAGCCCGGCAAGGGTACCCGGTTTGTCATCACGTTGCCTCTGGTAAGCGCCCGGGATATCGAAAACGGTGAAAACATCCATGCAGCATGAAACCGGGAACAGGCCGCGCTGTATCCTGATCGTCGATGACGACGAAATCATCCGCGTGACGCTGGAAGATCGTTTTCAGATGGAAGGCTACCGCGCCCTCGTTGCGGCCGATCTGGCTGCCGCGCGCGACCAGCTGGCCAGCGAGTCGATAGATCTGGTGATTACCGATATCCGCCTGCCCGACGGCGACGGGCGCGATCTGTTCCGCGAGGTATGCCGCCTGCATCCAGGTGTTCCGGTCATCATCATGACCGCCTACATTTCGGTGCCCGATGCGGTGTCGCTGATCAAGGCCGGTGCGGTGGACTATCTGACCAAACCGTTCGACCTGGACGAGATGGTGGCCAAATCCGTTCGGGCCATCGACCGGGCGCATGACCTGGGACGCGCATCGCTGATCTCGCCTGATGGCAGGCCCGCCTTGCCGGGCTCGGGCATATTGGGGCTGTCGGCAGCGATGCGTCACATCGAACAGGTCGCCGCAAGGATCCGCGATGTCAATTGCGCGGTGCTGATCACGGGGGAATCCGGCGTCGGCAAGGAGGTTGTCGCCAAATTCATCCACCGCAACAGCAAGCGCGCAAACGGCCCCTTTGTCGCGGTCGATTTCGCAACGCTGCCCGAGGCACATCTTCATGCCGAACTGTTTGGCGCGCAGCATGACGGGGACAGTGGCCCGGACAGCCATCTGGGGCGCTTCAGGCAGGCCGAGGGTGGCACGATCTTTCTGGACGAAATCGGAGAGGTGCCACCTGAAACCCAGGTCAAGTTGCTCCGTGTCCTGCAAGAGCACACGGTCGAACCCATTGGCGCAAGCGGCCCGATCCCCGTCGATGTGCGGGTGATCGCCGCGACTCAGGCCAATCTGGAATCCCTTGTCCAGGCGGGGCGATTCCGCGCCGATCTGTTCTGGCGGCTCAACGTCCTGCAAATCGAAATTCCGCCGCTTCGCGAGCGGCGCGAGGACATCCTGTTTCTGGCCCGTCGTTTTGCGGCCGAACAATCCACCCTGATGAACCGCCACATCGACGGCCTATCACGAGAGTGCGAGGAACAGCTTATCTCGATGGATTTTCCGGGCAATGTGCGCGAGCTCCACAACATGATCCAGAGGGCGGTGGCCTTGTCGGCGGGTCCGCGTATCCAGGATTACGATCTCCATCTTGGTGACGTCATTGCCCAGCCTCCCGGCCAGACCGACGACGCGCCGCTAAAGCTGCGGGAAAATGTCGAGCGAGCCGAGCGCGCGGCCATCTTGCGCGCGCTGAAAAAATCAGACAACACCGTGCATGTTGCCGCCGGTCTGCTGGGCATTTCGCGCAAGACACTATGGGAAAAGATGCGGCGCTACGAAATTGACCGCAGCTGAGAGCGCGACCGGAAACCGCCGGATGCAAGCCTCAGAAGTGGCCCGGTTCGTTTGAACAGTTTCGGGTGGTTTCATAAGTGGATCACCCACCCTGTCCAGCGATGAATGCGGTTTTCTGGCGTTGTGGCAATTTGAAGTAGCGGTGCAGGCTTTCGCGCGCGGCCGTGACATTGTAATAGGCCCCCATGTTGCCGAGCGTCCGGCCAGGCTGCCGCATTGGCAACGCCGGAAGGGCCGGAAACCGGCGCACCCTTGGGGTTTTCAGGTCTTCGGATAATTTGTGATCGGCCTCTTGAACCTATAGTCGCTTGAGCATTTATGTTCGCCTCCTGACCCGATTCGCCAATGGGATTCCAGGAGAGCAGCATGGCACCGCATGACGGACACGATCACGGCAAGGAACTGCACGACACCGGCCAACCCGCGTGCTGCGGTGCCGGTGAGGGCGCCATGTGCGGCGATATCGGACCGATCGGCGATATCGATGCAAAGGGCCGCAGCTTTCGCGTCAACGGGCTGGATTGTGCCGAAGAGGTCGCGATACTGAGCAAGATCGTCGGCGGGCCGGTCGGCGGTGCGCAACATCTGGCTTTTGACGTGATGAATGGGCGCATGACGGTTCTCGAATCCGCAACCCCGATTGGCGACGACGAAATCATCGCACTGGTCGCAAGCACGGGCATGAGTGCCAAGCCCTGGGATTCGACCAACGTCGCCGCCGACCAGGCCGCGCATCTGCGCCGGCAGGGCAGATTCACCGCGCTGAGCGGGGCATTCTGGGCCGCGGGAATAGCCTTCCATGTCAGCGAGGCGGGCACCGGCAGCGTGTTGAGGCTGTTTGCCGGGCACGGAAGCACGCCGATGCCGCTGGCCGAGGCCGGGTTGTTTCTGGCCGCCATCCTGTTCGGCGTCTGGCTGGTTGCGCCCAAGGCGTGGTTCTCGTTGCGCCGCGCCTCGCCCGACATGAATCTGCTGATGGTCGTCGCGGTTGCCGGGGCGCTGTGGCTGGGTGAATATTTCGAGGCCGCAACCGTCGCCTTTTTCTTTTCCTTGTCGCTGTATCTGGAAAGCTGGAGCGTGGGGCGCGCCCGAAACGCGGTGGCGGCGCTGCTGGATCTGGCCCCCCCGACGGCACGGCTGATAGACGATGACGGTAGCGAGAGGGATGTTCCCGCATCGACCGTGCCGGTTGGCGCGCGCTTTGTCGTGCGCGGCGGCGATCGCATCGCACTGGACGGCGAGGTGGTCAGCGGAAACGGTGCCGTCGATCAGGCCCCGATCACCGGCGAAAGCGTGCTGGTCGCCAAGGAAACCGGCGATCAGGTCTTTGCCGGTACCATCAATGGCGATGGTACGCTGATCGTCCGGGCGACCAGGCCGGCCTCGGACACGGTTCTGGCCCGGATCATCCGCATGGTCGGCGAAGCCCAGTCGCGCCGTGCCGAAGTCGAACAATGGGTGGCGAAATTCGCCCGCATCTACACGCCGCTGGTCATGGTTCTGGCAATCCTGATCGCAGTCTTTCCGCCGCTGGTGCTGGGTGGGGCGTGGGATTACTGGTTCTATAATGCGCTTGTCCTTCTGGTCATAGCGTGTCCCTGCGCGCTGGTCATCTCGACACCGGTTTCCATCGTCGCGGCGCTGGCCTCGGCGGCCCGTAACGGCGTGCTGGTCAAGGGCGGTGCCTATATCGAGGCACCCGGCCAGATCGACGCGCTGGCCCTGGACAAGACCGGCACCATCACCGAGGGCAAGCCCGAGGTGGCGGGCATATATCCGCTTGGCGATTACAAGGCCGACGACATATTGCGGGTAGCCGCGGCGCTGGAATCGCGATCGTCCCACCCGCTGGCACGGGCCATTCTCGACCATGCCCAGGCGCGGGGTGTGACGCTCCAGCCCGCCGACGACAGTCGCACGGTTCCGGGGCGGGGCGCCGAGGGGCAGGTGGACCAGCAGACAGTATGGCTGGGCTCGCACCGTTTCGCCAGCGAACGCAAGCTGGACGATCAGCTGCCATCCCCCCTGTGCGAGAGGATCGAAGGGGCCGGAAACACCCTGGTCGTGGTCGGAGACCAGCAGAATGTCTGGGGCCTGATCGAGTTGCGCGATCGCATTCGTGACGATGCCAGGGATATCGTGGCCCGCCTGCACGGGCTGGGCGTGCGCACCGTTGTCATGCTGACCGGCGACAATGCCAGCGCCGCGCAGACCGTTGCGCGCGAGGTGGGAATAGACGAGGTCCGGGCCGAGCTGCTGCCGGAACAGAAGCTGGCGGCAATCGAGGATCTGGTAAAGTCGCACGACATGGTTGCCATGGTTGGTGACGGCGTGAACGACGCCCCCGCCATGGCACGGGCGCATCTGGGTATTGCCATGGGCGCGATGGGTTCGGACGCCGCGGTCGAAACCGCCGACATCGCCCTGATGACCGATGATATCGGCAAGTTGCCATGGCTGGTCGCACATTCCCGCCGCACCCTGGGCATCATTCGCCAGAACATCGGGCTTTCGCTGCTGACAAAGGCGGCATTTGTCGGGCTGACCCTGTTTGGCATGGCCTCGATGTGGGGGGCCATTGCGGCCGATGTCGGCGTGTCGCTGCTGGTCGTCGCCAATGCGCTGCGCCTGCTCAAGCCTACGCGCCTGGGCTGAGACACCAGCCGGCCGCTTTCCCCGGCCGTGACGGCGTCGTCGGATCCATCGCGGTTGAACTGTGTCGAACAGTTGTACACATTCCACCTGCGGGAGGGCGGCATTGAAATCGCCGGCATGACAAGGTAACGTTGCCCGCAGACTCTCTTGGGGAAGAAAAAGAAACTTGGGTCGCAGTCGGCGAAACTTTCTTGCAATGGGCGCAGCCGCGGTCATGGCGCCAGCCTTGCCGGGCAGCGCGGCCGCGCCTTTTCGGCTGGGGCTGACGCCGGTTTTCCTGGACAATGACGCGCTGGTGATCGAGCGCCTGCGCAGGGCGCTGGTGGGGGCGCTGGAAATGCCCGTCGAACTGGAGCAGAGGCGTACCTACAAGGAAGTTACCGAAATGCTGCTGGAAGGGGCGCTCGATGCGGCCTGGCTGTGCGGCTATCCCTATCTGCAACACGAGGACGAACTGTCCGTGGTGGCGGTTCCGCTATGGAACGGCAAGCCGCTGTACAGATCCTATCTGATCGTCGGCAATAATGACGATGCCCTTGACCTGTCTGATCTGAGAGGTGGTATCCACGCATTTTCCGACCCCGATTCGAATTCCGGGTTTCTGGTAACAGCATCTGACTTGGCCAAAATGGGGTTGCGGCCAGATGATTTCTTTGGCCGCACGATCTTTACCTATGGTCACCGCAATGTTGTGCGCGCGGTTGCGGCCGGGCTGGTGCGCTCGGGCAGCGTCGATGGCTATGTATGGGAAGCCCTCGCGCGGATGGAACCCACTCTGACCAACGGCACCAGGGTCATCAGGCGTTCGGAATGGCTGGGTTTTCCTCCGGTCTGCGCGCATCGCGACCGGGTCGCCAACCCGGAGGTCCAGAAATTTTCCCGCGCAGTGCTGGATTTCGACCGCACCTCGGACGGGCGCGCTGCGTTGAATCTGTTGCAACTCGACGGCATGACGCCGGCTTATCCATCGCTGTATGACGGAATTCGCCGGCGTATGCGTATCTATGCTGCCTTGCGTTGATGGGGTGGTGGCGCAACTTCTCGCTGTCGCTGAGGGTGTCGCTGATGGTGGCCATGCTGATGATCGCCGTTGCGGTGATTGCCTCGCAGCTGGTCTTGTCGGCGCTGGATCGTCAGCAGGTTGCACGAATACGCGAACTGGCCCGGCTGCATGTCGAGGCCCTGTCCGTCGCCCTGGGGCCATTCGTGCTGCGCAAGGATGTGTGGGAGGTCTATGACACGCTCGAACGTGCCGCCGGCGCGTCGGAAGGACGCCGCACGGTATTTTCCGCCGTTGCCGACCGTAACGGGCGTGTCCTGGCGGCGACCGATCCGCGTCGGGCACCGGTGGACAGCCCCATTTCGCGCCTGGCAAACGGAGCGCAGTTGCCCGGCAAGCTGCAGGTCGGCAATCGTGAACATAACGTCAAGCTGCTGGCACCGCTGGTCTATCAGGGGCGCAAGGTCGGGCAGATCCTGACCGAGCTGGATATTTCCGATCTGGTGTCGGAACGACGCGAGGCACGGCGCCTGCTGTTGCTGGGAAATGCCATTGCGACGGGCTTTCTGGTTTTTCTGGGCTATCTTGCAACACGGCGCATGCTGACGCCGGTTTCACGCCTGGTCAGCCGCATGCGCGAGACCGAAGGTGCTCCACGACCGATCCCCAGGGACGAAGTACCCGAAGGCGATGGCGAGATGGCGCGCCTGGTCAACACCTACAACGAGATGGTCCGCGCCATCGCTTCCAAGGCCGACACTGAACGCAGGCTTGCCGAACGCGAACGCTTTGTCAGCCTGGGGCGTCTTTCATCATCCCTGGCGCATGAGATCAACAATCCCCTGGGTGGCCTGTTGAACGCGACCGACACGATCAGGAAATACGCCGACCGACCCGATGTCGTGCGCCAGTCGGCCGATCTGATCTCCCGCGGGCTGCGCCATTTGCGCGATGTCGCCAAGGCCACCCTTGACACCAATCGCTATGAACGCACCGACACGCCGCTTTCGCCGGAGGATTTCGAGGACCTCAAGCTGCTGATCGGCCCCGAGACGCGGCTGAACGCGCAACGCCTGACATGGGCCGTCGAAATGGATCGCCAGGATCAGCCCGCCCTTCCGGCCGCGCCGGTCAGACAGATTGTCCTCAATCTGCTGCTCAACGCAACCGCCGCGGCCGGAAAGGAGGGTCGTGTCGGTCTGTGGGTTGCGACCGGCCCGGAAAGCCTGGTGATCGAGGTCAGCGACAGTGGCCCCGGCCTGAGCGACAGCGCAAGGGTGCGCTTGCTCGAAAGCGGGCCGGTCCCGTCGAATGGCGGTGTCGGGCTGCGTCTGGTGCGCGAGCTGGTCACGGGGCTGCACGGAGCCATCACGACCGAAAGACGGCAAGGGATGACAGTTATCCGCGTCACGTTGCCAGTTGCGGTCAGGGATGCGGCGGCCGGGGAGAGCGGCGAATGCTGAAGGGATTTCGCATAGCATTGGTCGAGGATGACGATTTCATGGGGGCATCTCTTGTCCAGCGACTGGAACTGGAGGGTGCCGAGGTAATCTGGCTGCGTCAGATCGTGCGGGCTCTTGGTGCCTTGCGCACCCCACGCGCACCGATTGACGCGGTGATCTGCGACATCCGTCTGCCAGATGGATCGGGCGAAGAGCTGTTTTCACGTCTTTGCGAAACCTCGTCGCCGCCGCCCTTTCTTTTCATCACGGGTCACGGCGGCATCGATCAGGCCGTGCGCCTGATGCGGGCAGGGGCGGCGGACTACGTCAGCAAGCCCTTCGACATTCCCGTTTTGCTGGAACGTCTGGCAAACCTTCTGGCCACGACACCACAGGAAAAGCTGCCCGCGCTGCTGGGTGTGTCGCCGGCGGCGCGCAAGATCGAAACCCTTGTGCATGACGTGGCCGCCAATGATCGCTGTGCCCTGATCATAGGCGGACCCGGTACCGGCAAGGGGCTGGTCGCGCGGCGGATCCATGAACTGTCCGACAGGCGCGCGGCCCCCTTTGTTACCGTCAATCTCGCCCGCGAGGCAGAACCGCATACTGCCCTGGCCGGCCCCAGCGGTGCGCTCGACAGGGTCGGAGAGGGGGTGCTCTATCTGCACGGGTATTCCATGATCGGGGAAGATGCCGTTGGGATGATACTGGACGCGCTGCAAGAGGGGTTTCCCGGCAGGATACTGGTATCATGCGGTCACGAGATCGCCGAGACACGCGACGCCGGCGGCCTGCGGATGGAATTGCTGTACCAGCTTGACACCGTCGAGATCGTCATACCGCCACTGTCCCATAGGCCCGAGGATTCGGTCTGGCTCATGCATCGGCTGTTTCCACCGATGAACGCCCGCAGGGCGCAGCCGCTCGAGGGGATCAGCACGCTTGCCGAGCAGGCTGTGCGGAACTATCCGTGGCAGGGCGGTGGGCGCGAATTGCGGGCCCGTCTGGCCCAGGCGATACACGCAGCACCCGGCCCGTTCCTGCAGGCATCCGACATGTTCCACGAACGCCTTGCCGACGAGGTGACGACCATCACCCTGTCCGAGGCGCGCGACGCCGCCGAAAAGCGCCACATCATCGAGGTTCTTGACCGCTGCAACGGCCAGATCGGGCGCGCAGCCAGGCTGCTCAGGGTTTCCCGCACGACCCTATGGGAAAAGATGCAGAAATTCGGAATCGAACGCGACCAGAGATAGCCCGAACCACGGCCCGGCCTGCGCATGGCGATGTTCGAAAATCCGAACATCAGATAAAGACGTTATGTTTCATTATCTTAAGCGCGGTATTGGGTCTCCGTTCGGGCGCAAAAAATGATGCGCTGCTGCTATTCTCCTAATGCGTAGAAACCTTAGGGAGGAAATAACAACATGAGATGCAAGAACTTGGTAGACGTGGGTCGTCGCCAGTTTCTCCGTGGAGGAGCACTGGCGGCTGCGGGTGCTGCCGCCGCGACCGTAACAACGGCGCCGGCAAATGCCGCTCCGGCTAATGCTCAGGTAGACTACCCGTCAAATCGCCTCGCAAATATTTCGGACCTCAAGGTCAACGAACCCGTCGATATCGAATATCCGGATGCGGATAGCCCCGGTGTCCTGATCAAGCTTGGTCAGGCTGTTGAGGGTGGGGTTGGCCCAGACGGGGACATTGTGGCCTTTTCGGTTCTGTGTCCGCACAAGGGCTATAACATGTCCTACAATGGTGAAGATCGCACACTGAATTGTCCGGGGCATTTTTCCCGTTTCGACGTTGAGTCGGGCGGTCAACAGGTATGGGGACATGCCACACAGAATCTTCCGCAATTTACCCTGAGAGTTGACGGAAATGGCGACATCTTCGCCGAAGGCGCGTCCGATCTGATTTTCGGCCGCCCGTCGAACGTTCTGTAAGGGGAGGAAAAACAATGGCTTATAAAAGACAGATCGACCGACTGCCGATTCCGCCGAAAGATGCCAAGGTGAGCAACGTCACCTGCCATTACTGCATCGTCGGCTGTGGCTACAAGGCCTACACCTGGCCGCGAAACAAGCAGGGAACGTTAAAGGACAATGCTTTCGGGATTGACCTGAGCGAACAGCAGGGCGCCGACGGCACCTGGGTTGCGCCTGCGATGTACAACGTTGTCAAGCAAGATGGCAAAGACGTGCATCTCGCGCTGGTTCCCGACAAGGATTGCGTGGTCAATTCGGGGCTCGTGTCCATCCGCGGTGGCCGCATGGCCGAAAACCGTCCGTCCCGTGTGACCGGCACGCAGCAACAACGTCTGACCGATCCGATGATCTGGCGCAACGGCACGTGGCAGCCGACCAGCTGGGACGACGCGCTTGACCTCGTTGCGCGCGTGACTGCGCGGATCATCACTCAGGGCTCTGAAGATGACCTCGTCGTCTCGATGTTTGACCACGGTGGTTCCGCCGGCGGTTATGAAAACACCTGGGGCACCGGCAAGCTCTACTTCCAGAGCATGAAGGTCAAGAACGCGCGGATCCACAACCGCCCGGCCTACAACTCCGAGGTTCATTCGACCCGCGACATGGGTGTTGGCGAGCTGAACTACAGCTACAGCGATTATGAAATCACCGATACTATCGTGATGGTCGGGGGCAACTCGCTGGAAACGCAGACCAACCTTTTCCTCAACCACATGCGCAAGGGTCTGGAAAATGGCGCGCGCATGGTGGTTGTCGATCCGCGGCGCACGGTGACGGTAAATGCTGCCGAGGAAATTGCCGGCAAGGAAAATGTCCTGCACCTGGCAATCAATCCGGGTTCCGACATGGCGCTGTTCAACGCCATTCTGACCCAGGTCGTCGACAATGGCTGGACCGACAATGAATTCATCAAGAATTCAACCTTCCAGGATGGTGAGGCAGTAGCCCAGGACGATGCACATCCGGCCGGACTTGGCAGCCTTGAATATGCCATGAAGACGTGCCGCACCTCGCCCGAAGAGGCCGCCAAGATCTGTGGTATCGATGCTGCGGATATCGTCAAGGCAGCTGAATGGATCGCCAAGCCCAAAGAAGACGGTTCGCGCCGCAAATGTGTGACCTGCTACGAAAAGGGCGTGATCTGGGGCAACGACAACTATCGCACCATCGGCGCGATTGTTAACGTGTCCCTGGCGACGGGCAACATTGGCCGCGAAGGTAGCGGCTGCTGTCGTCTGGGTGGTCACCAGGAAGGGTATTACCGCCCGTCCGACGCCCATGTGGGCCGGCCCGCCGAATATGTGGACCAGCTCCTGATCAAGGGCGGTGGCAAGATCCACCACATCTGGGCCTGTGACCACTACAAGACGACGCTGAATGCATCCGAATTCAAGCGTGTGCATCGTCGTCGGTCAAACATGGTCAAGGATGCCATGGATGCGTCGGCAACTGGAACGCGGGAGCAGCAAGTCGAGGCAATTGTCGCTGCTGTCAATGCGGGCGGCCTGTTCGTGGTGGATATGGATATTATCCACAGCCAGATCGGTCAGAACGCCCATGTGATCCTGCCGGCTGCCGAAAGCAACGAGATGAACCTCACCTCGATGAACGGCGAACGCCGTCTGCGGCTGTCCGAGAAGTACATGGATCCGCCGGGCCAAGCCAAGCCTGACTGTCTGATTGCTGCCGGTATTGCCCAGCACATGGAGCGCGTGTTGCGCGAAATGGGCCATGACAAATATGCCGACCAGTTCAAGGGCTATGACTGGAAAACCGAAGAAGATGCCTTCATGGATGGCTATCATCAGGGCAATCCGGACGTAACCTATGATCGTCTGCGCGCGATGGGTAACAATGGCGTGCAAGAGCCTGTAGCCGGTTTCAAGGACGGCAAGCTTGTTGGTACGCCGCGTCTTTATGCGGATGGCAAGTTCGACCGCCACGGCCGCAAGGACAAGAAGGCCCTGTTCTGCGCCGCTGGTTGGCGTGGTTGGCAAGCCCCTGGTAAGGCCAAAGAGCAGGCAGACCACAAGTTCTGGATCAATAACGTCCGGGCCAATATCTTCTGGCAGAACCAGTTCTTGGATCAGGATAACGACTTTATCCAGGATCGCTTCCCCTATCCGTTCATCGAGATGAACCCGGACGACATGGCAGAGATGGGCCTGAACCCGGGAGACCTGATCGAGATCCACAACGAGAACGGTGCGACTCAAGGAATGGCCTACCCAACCGATACCGCGCGGCGTGGACAGGTCGCAATGGTGTTCGGGTCGCCCTCTGGCAGTCAGGGGAATGTGGTCAATCCTGGCGTGAATGAACTTGTCCTGCCGGACTATAAGCACACTTGGGGCAATATCCGGAAACTCGCTGATGCGACGCCAACGGCCAAAGCCGTTTCCTTCAAGTCAAAAGAGTACACCGCCTAGTGCAATGCAGGGTCGGCCGGGTAGGGGGCAGTCTTCGGACTGCCCCCTTGTTGATGCGCTTTTGTCAGGCGTGATGTGGAAAATATCGACAGTATAGTCCGTAGCCGGAGTAGCGTGGTTATTCGTTTAGCCACGTTCTTACCTTTTCGACAGACGGGATGCCGCCGGCATGCACAAGCTCGCCGTTCAGCACTACACCGGGCGTTGACATGACCCCGTGGGACAGGATGGCAGCCATGTCCGTGACCTTTTCCACCGACACGTCCGTGCCCGCCGCCTGGGCCTCCTGCCGAATGAGCGCCACCGTGTTGTCGCAGTTCTTGCAGCCAGAGCCCAATACCTTGAAATGTTTCATGTTTTACCTCCAAAGGGGGCATCGAGATCAGAATATCGCATTGAACAGGAAGCCGACGGCCAGAATGCCACTGCCGACGACCGCCACGAACACGGCGATGAGCCGCAGAGACAGGACCTTTCTCAGGATCAGCATTTCGGGCAGGGACAGGGCAATCACACTCATCATGAACGCCAGAACCGTGCCCAGTGCCGCGCCCTTGCTAAGCAGGGCTTCCACAATCGGGATCATGCCGGATGCGCCCGAATACATCGGGATCCCGGCGATGACCGCAGCTGGCACCGACCACCAGGAACTGGCCCCCATGATGCGCAATATGGCTTCCTCCGGCACATAACCATGGATCAGGGCCCCCAGGCTTATGCCGGCGATGACCCATAGCCAGACCTTGCCGACGACTTCCCGGACGGCGGCGGCTCCTTCGCGGTAGCGATCGATCATTGTCAGCGTTTCATTGCTTGCCGTTGCGCCGCTTCCAGCGTGGATCTTGCGCACCCAGGGCTGGAGCCAGCCTTCGAGGTGCAACGCGCCGATGGCCCAGCCGGACAGGATGGCGATGGCCAAGCCGAAGAACAGATAGATCGTCGCCACCGAGGGTCCGACCAACCCCCAAAGCAGGATGACGGCCACCTCGTTCACCATCGGTGCCGCGATCAGGAAGCTGAAGGTCACGCCCAACGGAATCCCCGCCGATACGAACCCTACGAACAACGGCACTGCAGAGCACGAACAGAACGGGGTAAGAATGCCCAGGCTGGCGGCAAGAACATTGCCGACGCCCTCACTTTTGCCGGCAAGCAGGGCGCGGGTCTTTGCCGGGCTGAAAAAGCTGCGGACAACCCCCATTACGAAGACGATCAGGGCCAGCAGCATGATGACCTTGGGTGTGTCATAAAGGAAAAACGCCAAGGCCGCACCCGGTTCACTCTGGCGCGCTACCGGAAGGAGCCCCGTTAACCATTCCGAAACCGCAGGCAATTGCTGATAGATTGCAAACCAGGCGGCGATCAGGGCGACGATTCCCAGGTGCCAGACCCAGGTGTTTTGGGGTGTTTCCAGCCGGGTCGGGGCGGATGCCTCGCAACATTGTGTGGTATCGGCGCTCATGCGGCATCCCTTTCGTCGCTACTGTTCGTGGGGCCGTCGGCCGCGAGCACGGCATAGACGATCGCCTGGAGTTCCGGCGTCAGATCGGGATTACGGCGGTACCGCACCCACTGCGCATCCCTTCGATCAACCACGAGGCCTGCCTCCCGTAGCGTCTTCATGTGTCGCGACATCCGGCTCTGGCTGGCATTCAGCCGGGCCATGAGCTCGCAAACGCAGTGTTCGCCGCCGGGCCACAGGATGCGTAACGCGCCCAGGCGCAGGGGGTCGGCTATGGCCGAAAGAAATGCCTTGGTATTCATCGGTTCACCTCGTCATTTATCGCATGTGCGTTATACCGCATATGCGCACAACAGCAAATGCAGATATGCGCATTAACTATCCACCAGACAACTTGTCGCAGGCTCCGGAAGCGTGTTGCCGTTCCTTTAATGATTCGATAATTCATGAATCATGGAATATATTGATCCAATCGCAGCGTTTGCTGCCCTTGCCCATCCCGATCGGATTGCCATCGTGCAGCTGTTGGCACGTCGCGCGCCGGGTAGCATGTGTCCGGCCGAAATAATCGCGGCGACCGGGTTGAAAGGCAACACGTTGTCAAACCATCTTGCAACACTGGGCCATGCAGGGCTGGTGGATAGTCGGCGAGACGGGCGAAACATTTTTTATACCCTGCGCATGGATCGCATTGGTGCACTTGTCGATCACTTGGTGGGCGATTGCTGTGGTGGTCGGCCTGATGCTTGTGCCCCGCTTGCAGCTCGTCATCTTGTCTCGTTCACAAAGGTTGTCGAAGTGACTGAAGCGCCACCTGACGTTCTTTTTGTCTGCACCGGAAACTCTGCGCGCTCGATCATGGCCGAGGCCCTGTTGCGAGATCTGGGACAAGGGCGTTATCGTGCTTTTTCCGCAGGCACCAATCCCGCCGGGAAACCGAACCATTACGCCTTGGCCACGCTCGCCCGTCATGGGCACGCGACGGAGGGCCTGTATTCAAAGGACATTGCCGTCTTTGATGGCGATGATCTCCCACAGATGAGTTTCGTATTCACCGTATGTGACCGCGCAGCGGCCGAGCCGTGCCCTGTGTGGTTTGGGCCGGCAATGACTGCCCACTGGGGGCTGCCAGATCCGGCCAGCGCTTCAGGCAGCCCCGAGCAAGTTGCCACAGCGTTCGAGCGCGCATATCAGACCCTGCGTCTTCGCATAGAAGAATTCATTGCAATGCCTTTGGACGTGCTGGAACGGCCTGCCCTGCAACAGGAACTCGACCGTATCGCCGCGCTGGAACCCCGCGCGGAAGCCGCAACTTCAAACGTCTGACGACAAGGAACAAGAACATGACAAACCAGACCGACACGACAGCCCGTCAAGGCGGAGGCCTTGGCGTCTTTGAACGTTGGCTCTCGCTGTGGGTGGGGGCGGCAATCATCCTCGGGACCGTTCTTGGCCGGCTTATGCCAGATCTGTTTGTCGCCCTTTCACGGCTTGAATATGCTTCAGTCAACCTGCTGGTTGCGATTCTGATCTGGGCGATGGTTTACCCGATGATGATCGGCGTCGATTTCCGTGCGCTTGGCCGGATTGGCCGACAACCCCGTGGTCTGATCATCACCCTTGCGGTCAATTGGCTGATCAAGCCTTTTACCATGGCTGCCCTGGGCGTCATGTTCTTTCGCCTGATTTACGCAGGCATATTTTCCGGTGCCGAGGCTGATTCCTATATCGCCGGTCTGGTTCTTCTGGGGGCGGCTCCCTGTACCGCTATGGTTTTTGTATGGTCCCATCTAACGAGGGGTGATCCTACCTATACGCTGGTTCAGGTGACGCTGAACGATCTGGTTCTGATTATTGCCTATGCACCTATCGTTGCGCTGTTGCTGGGCCTCACGAATATTTCCGTGCCGTGGGAAACATTGGTCCTTTCGGTTCTTCTGTATGTTGCAATTCCCTTGGCTGCCGGCGTGATGACACGCAGCTATTTGACAAGAAAGGGCGGAACGGAAGGGGTGGAGACCTTTCGCGATTATATCAAGCCCTGGTCCGCGGCAGGGCTTGTGGCCATGGTTGTTCTACTTTTCGGCTTCCAGGGTGACGTTATTGTCAACCGCCCGGTGGTTATTGCCCTTGTCGCCGTGCCGTTGCTTGTCCAGTCCTACGGAATCTTCTTCCTTTCCTGGGCGTGGGCTCGTTTCTGGAAGCTGCCTCATGATATCGCCGCGCCGTGTGCATTGATTGGCACCTCGAATTTCTTCGAACTTGCGGTGGCCGTGGCGATCAGCCTGTTCGGCATTGAATCCGGAGCAGCCTTGGCAACGGTCGTCGGAGTATTGGTCGAAGTGCCGGTCATGCTGTCATTGGTCGCATATGCAAACCGGTACGGTGCCAATTCGAAAGTATGATACAGACGGATTGTGCGCATCAATCGCGAAATTTTCCACCTTGTTATTTAATCTTTGTGCCATATACGTTAATAACGAGATGCCGTTATTAAAGGTTCATGCGACCATGGAAGAACCCAATCAAAGGTTGGGGACCTACGTTGAAACAAGTGCGGGCGGTGAACGAGTCCGTGCCTATGTTCCGGCGCCCCTGCCGCCAGATCCGCCTCTGGATTTCCAGCAGCTCATGACCGTCTACGAGCGCGCGATTGCCGCGCTGGGCCGGCTAGATGGCGTGGCAACGATTTTGCCCTCAACGCCGTTGTTCCTTTACATGTATGTGCGCAAGGAGGCACTGCTTTCTTCACAGATCGAGGGAACGCAGTCCTCGCTTTCAGATCTGCTGCTTTACGAGAATGACGAGCCCCCCACCGTCGCGCTCGACGACGTGACAGAGGTCTCGAACTATGTTGCTGCGATCGAGCATGGGGTTGCACGCATCCGCGGAGGGTTTCCTCTTTCGCTCAGGCTGATCCGCGAAATGCATGCGATTCTGCTGAAGTCAGGGCGCGGGGCGGACAAGCAGCCGGGGGAGTTCCGGCGTTCGCAGAACTGGATCGGCGGAACCCGGCCCGGCAATGCCCTTTTCGTGCCCCCGCCGCCGGACCGGCTGAACGAATGCCTCGATGCCTTCGAGCGGTTCCTGCACGACGAGGATGTCGGGTTGCCGCCGCTCATCCGGGCTGGCCTTGCCCATGTGCAGTTCGAAACGATCCACCCGTTTCTTGATGGTAACGGACGCCTGGGCAGGCTGCTGATCACGTTGATCCTGTGCGAGGCGGGTGTCCTGAGTGAGCCGATCCTCTACCTCAGCCTTTTCCTCAAGTCGCGCCGGGATGACTATTACCGCCTGCTGCAAGAGGTTCGACAGGCGGGAGCGTGGGAGGCCTGGATGGAATTCTTCCTGACCGGGGTCGCCGACACTGCCGAGCAGGCGACAGGGACTGCGCGGGATCTCATGGCGATGTTCGACGAGCATCGGGAAAGGATTCGAACACTCGGCCGCGCGGCACCGTCGGCATTGCGCGTCCACGAGTACATGCAGGCGCGGCCTGTCGTGACCATCAAGTCAGTTGCCGAGGCACTCGGGACATCCTTTCAGACGGCAGGCGGAGCACTGGAAAAACTCGCGTGTCTCGGGATCGTACGCGAGACAACGGGCAAGCGCCGGGGCCGGATCTATGTCTACTCGGAATACCTTGCGCTGCTGGATCGGGGAACCGAGCCCTTGCAGGCTTGATTTTGGTGGTCCGACAGCATGAGAACATCCGAATTCCGCGTCATAACATGGCGCTACGTTGGCGGTGATGTTTCGGTCGAAACCACTTCTCCGTAACCCTTTGTAATACCGCGATAATATCATCTTCAGACACTATGCCCATTTGTCTCATAACCTGAAGGTCGTAGGTTCAAATCCTACCCCCGCAACCAA
>WFQE01000090.1 GCA_015487165.1 Paracoccaceae bacterium
GGCCAGAAAATCGCAGATCTCGCGATAGTTCAGCCCCGGCGGGTTGAGGGTCGGGATCCTCACCAGATCCTGCGTCAGGCGGATCAGGTCATCGCGCCGGGCATCCACGGCGGCAATTATTGCGTCTATGATCTTGGACTGCGCCACGATAACCTCCATATGGGAACAGTACCGAATTGTGCGCCCGCCATGCAACGGCCCGTCGCCCCGACACATCTACTACCCGCGAGGAAACATCATGCGCTATGTGAAATGGACAGTGACCGCGATTCCGCTGATCCTGTTGCTTGCCTTCCTCAACTATACCCTGCCCAGCCACGATATCGTGCGCATCACCGACACCTATGCCAAGCGGGTGACACCGGGCGCGAATGCGTGGTTCTGGGCCAAACCGGCGTCGGGCAACGCCAATTCAGCCACGCGCGACGTGTTCTTCATCCAGACGATCCGCCCCAATGGCAAGCCGATGGTCTATCGCAACGAAGACACCGGCTGGGGCTGGCCGCCCTATTTCAAGTTCAACACATCCAACCTGCAAACCCAGGCCGCGGATCTGAAATCGACCGCCGACAATCCCCGCTGGGTGGTCATCACGCGCTATGGCTGGCGATCCGACCTGCTGTCGATCTACCCAAATGCGGTGGCCATCAAGCCGGTAGACGGGCCGGATGTTACCATCATCCCGTGGTTCAACATTGTCTTTCTGACCGTTCTGGCGATTCTGCTGTTCTGGCTGTGGCGCAAATACCGGCGTTTCAAGGAAGACCGGATCGACCCGATGCTTGACGACATGGGCGAGGCCTGGGACAGCGTCGAGGATCAGGCCAGCGACATTGGCAGTCGCGCAAGCGGGTTGTGGCAACGTCTGAAAGACATGCTGGCGGGTCGGCGATAAAGGGGCGCTGCTGGCCCCCGCTCAGATACCCTCGACCAGCCGGTCGAGCAGGCTGTCCATCATCCGGTCACAGGCGGCAAGCTGCTCTATGCTTACATATTCGTCGGGCTTGTGCCCCTGCGCCATCGAGCCGGGGCCACAGATGACCGTGGGCACCGCAAGGCGCGTGCTGAACAGCCCGCCTTCGGTGCCAAAGGCCACCTTGATCGTGCCATTTGCGCCGGTCAGCGATTTGACAAAGGCGACGGCCTGCGATTCCTGCGGCGTTGACAGGCCCGGATAGGACCAGACGCGCGTGATCTCGATCCTGGCGGCGGGGTGGCCGGCTTTTGCGATGATCCGTTCTGCGCGGCTTTCCAGCTCGGCAATCAGCGCATCGGGGTTGTCCTGTGCAAGATTGCGGATCTCGAATTCCACCACGGCATGGTGGGGCACGATGTTAAGCGCATCCCCGCCCGTGATACGGCCCAGATGCAGTGTCGTATAGGCGACGTCGTAATCATCGTCTCTGGCACCGGATGCGGCGATCTCGGCCTGAAGCTCGCGCACCGCATTGGCAAAATCCACCGCCAGATGCAGCGCATTCATCGCCAGGGGTGCAAGCGCCGAATGGCCCTCTTGCCCATGACAATCGGCCCTCAGCGCGACCTTCCCCTTGTGCCCCGAGGCAACGGCCATGCCGGTCGGCTCGCCAACAATGCACATTGCGGGACGGATGGGTGCGGCTTCCAGCATGTTCACAAGCGAGCGCACGCCGATACAGCCGATTTCCTCGTCATATGACAGGGCAAGGTGCAGGGGGGTCGCAAGGTCGCGCCCTGTTGCCTGAATGGCGGCGTTGATGGCGCTGGCACAAAAGCCCTTCATGTCGCAAGTGCCCCGCCCGTAAAGGCGGCCCTCGGCCTCGGTCAGTTCAAAGGCGGGTCTGGTCCAGCTTTGCCCCTCGACCGGCACCACATCGGTATGACCCGACAACATGACACCGGGCCTGTCATCCGGGCCGATGGTTGCATAGAGATTGGCCTTGTCACCCGAGGCATCGGGGATGATCGTGCTTGCGATCCCGTGCTCGGCCAGCAGCGCCGCGACCCAGTCGATCAGCGCGCGGTTGGGGTCGGCGCTGACCGTGGGAAAGGCGACTAGACGCTCCAGGATCGTGCGGGTGTTCATTCGCCCCAGGGGATCCAGATATTCTTGACGTCTGTGGCGTGCCTCAGGAATGTCCGGGCGTCCGCGTCACTCCAGTCACGGGCCATACCGTGATTGACCCAGCTCCGTTTCAGATTGCCGACACTTGCCGCCTCGATCATCTGCGAGACATCCGAGGACGAAAACGACCACACTGCCTCGACATCGTCATGCTCGGCCAGCGTTTTCGCCAGCACCGGATGTTCGCCGGTCACGATGTTCACGACACCGCCGGGCAGGTCGGATGTATCCAGCACCTGATAGAAATCCGTCGCCGCCAGCGGGAAGGGCCAGGAAGGCACGGCAACCACCGTGTTGCCCATGGCAATCGCCGGGGCGACAGCAGAAACCAGCCCCAACAGCGGTGCCTCGTCGGCACACAACATGCCGATCACCCCGACGGGCTCGTTGATCGCCAGCGCGACGCCGCGGATCGGCACCTGATGCACGGCGCCGTCATTCTTGTCGGCCCAGGCGGCCCAGGTGAACAGGCGGTCGATGCTGGCCTCGACCTCGGCCCGCGCCGGCCCGCTGCCGCCACCCTGCATCGCCTGCAGGCGGTCGGCGAATTCATCCATGCGCGCCGACAGGTTTTCAGCGATGTAATACAGGATCTGCGCCCTGAGATGGCCGGTCGTACGCGCCCAGCCGGCCGCCTTGTGCGCAGCCTCGACAGCGTTGCGGATATCCTTGCGGTTGCCAATGCCCACATGGCCCAGCAGTTGCCCCTTGGGGCCAAACACGGGGCGCGAATAGCCGCTGTCGGGGCGGGCCTGCTTGCCGCCCACATACATCTTGGCGGTGCGGTCAATGGGCTGATCTGACGGCGCCGGTGCGCCCTCGAAGGGCTTTATCACCTTGACCGGCTTTGCCTTGCCGCCCTTTGCACGCGGCCGCGTATAGGCATACAGCCCCTCGCGCCCGCCCTCGCGGCCGAACCCGCTTTCGCGCCGCCCGCCAAAGCCGGCGGCGGCGTCGAACATGTTGGTGCCGTTGATCCAGACCACGCCGCAGGCCAGTTTCGGCGCCACATCCAGCGCCAGATTGATGTTCTCGCTCCAGACCGAGGCCGCCAGCCCATAGCGCGTATTGTTGGCCAGTTGCACCGCCTCGGCCGGGGTGCGGAAGGTCATCGACACCAGAACGGGGCCGAATATTTCCTCTTGCATCAGGGTCGAGGCGGGCTCCAGCCCGCAGATCAGGGTTGGCGGGTAGTAACAGCCATTGCCGGGCAACGGTGCGTTGGCGCGATAGGCCTCGCCCCCTTCGGCAAGACCGCGATCGACCAGTTCCGAAATGCTCTGCAACTGCACCGGGTCCACGATCGCGCCGATGTCGATGGCCTTGTCCAGCGGATTGCCGATGCGCAGGCGGTCCATGCGGGCGCGGATCTTGTCATGCAGCCGGTCGGCAACCCCCTCCTGCACCAAGAGGCGCGAACCCGCGCAACAGACCTGCCCCTGATTGAACCAGATCGCATCAACCAGCCCCTCGACCGCGCTGTCCAGATCGGCGTCATCAAACACGATAAAGGGCGACTTGCCGCCCAGTTCCAGCGTCAGCACCTTGCCGGTTCCGGCGGTGGCGGCGCGGATCCTGCGGCCGACCTCGGTCGAGCCGGTAAAGGCGATCTTGTCGATATCAGGATGCGCGACGATCATCTCGCCCACGCGCCCGTCGCCGGTGACGATGTTGACTACCCCCTTGGGCAGGCCGGCCTCGACGCACAGCTCGGCAAACAAAAGCGCGGTAAGCGAGGTATATTCGGCCGGCTTCAGCACCACCGTGTTGCCCATCGCCAGCGCCGGCGCGATCTTCCAGGCCAGCATCAAGAGCGGAAAATTCCACGGAATGATCTGCCCGGCCACACCGATGGCCTGCTGGTCGGGCATCTCGGATTCCATCAGCTGGGCTGCACCGGCATGGTAATAGAAATGCCGCGCAACCAAGGGCACGTCGATGTCGCGGCTTTCACGGATCGGCTTGCCATTGTCCAGCGTTTCCAGCACCGCCAGCAGGCGGCTGTGCTTCTGCACCAGACGGGCCAGCGCATACAGGAACCGCGCGCGCCCCTTGCCGCCCAGCCTTTCCCAGCCCGGCTGAGCCTTGCGGGCGGCGGCAACGGCGGCATCCACATCGGCCTGCCCCGCCTGTGTGATATGGGCCAGCAATTCACCCGTAGCCGGGTTGCGGGTATCGAAAGCCTCGCCACCCACAGAGGGAACAAACGCGCCGTCGATGAACAGGCCAAAGCGGCCCTCGTTGCGCGCAATCCAGTCCAGCGCGGGCTGTGCATCCTCGGGGGCGGGGCCGTATTCCATGTTGTCGAAAATATCCGAAATGGTCATGTCCTCACCCGATTGCATGTCTGTAAGAGGCCGAGTAGCGCCCGGTCACATGATGTTCCAGCTGGCGTTCGATATCGCCCAGCAGGCTCGAGGCGCCGAAACGCAGCAGATCGGGCTGCAACCAGCGATCGCCCAGCTCTTCCTTGATCAGCACCAGATAGTTCAGCACGTCCTTGGCCTTTGAAATCCCGCCGGCGGGCTTGTAGCCCACCATATGGCCGGACAATCCCTGATAGTCGCGGATCGCGCGGATCATGGTCAGCGACACCGGCAACGTGGCGTTCACGGGCTCCTTGCCCGTCGATGTCTTGATGAAATCAGCACCCGCCATCATCGCCACCATCGAGGCGCGCGCGACATTGCGCAGCGTGGCCAGTTCGCCGGTGGCCAGGATCGCCTTCATGTGGGCGTCACCGCAGGCGGCGCGAAAGGCGCGCAGCTCGTCATACAGGGCCTGCCAGTTCTGGCCCAGCACATGGCGGCGCGAAATCACGATGTCGATCTCGGTGGCACCGGCGGCAACCGATTCCTCGATTTCCATGATGCGCAGTCTCAGCGGCGACAGGCCCGCGGGAAAGCCGGTCGAAACCGCCGCCACCGGAATGCCCGTGCCCGCAAGCGCGCGCACGGCGGCGGGCACCATCTCGTGATAGACACAGACCGCACCGGTGGTGATGCCGCGCGCGCCCATGCCCAGCGCATCAAGGATATCGGGGCGCACCGGCTGCATGGCCTTGCGGCACAGGCGGTGGACCCGGCGTTCGGTATCGTCGCCCGAAAGGGTGGTCAGGTCGATCAATGTCACCGCCTTGAGCAGCCAGGCCGCCTGCCACTGTTTCTTGATGCTGCGCCGGCCCGGCAGCGCGGCACAACGCCGTTCGATCGCGCTGGTATTGGCGGCAACGCCGCGCACGAGGTCAAGATCAAGGGGCATGCCCGGATTGCGGGCAATATGCGCGGGCTGCATGGCAGAATCCGCGGGGCCACTCGCCCGCGCGCTGCCTGCGGCATTGGATTTTTCTGGCACTGTCAGTAGGTCCTGTCCATGACGGGCTGCATTCGCGCGCGAAACTCGCACGCTTTGACCACAGGGTCAAGAAAGGCGATGCCTCGGGGCAGCGGCCTGCGCTGCCGCGTCAGTTCGAGCCGGGTTTGACCAGACGCCCGCCATCCCACTGGCCCTGGCGCACTTCGCCACTGGCATAGACCATCTTGCCGGGCCCCTGCCGCTTGCCCTTGCTGAAATAGCCTTCATAGACATCGCCATTGGCATAGATCGCCTTGCCCTTGCCGTCGATCTCGCCATTCTTCCACTCACCCACATAGCGGAAACCATCGGGCATGATGATCTCGCCAAGGCCGTGGCGCTTGCCCTTGTGGAAATCGCCCTTGTACACCGACCCGTCTGCATAGGTGGCCTCGCCATACCCTTCGCGAAGGCCGTCTTTCCAGCCACCGACATATTTATAGCCCTTGCCGTTGGTCATGGTGCCCTGGCCATCCATCTTGGCGTTCTTGAACTCGCCCTCATAGACCAGCCCGTTGGCGTAATGCGCGACACCCTTGCCCTCGATCACGCCTTCTTTCCACTCGCCCTCGTACCACGATCCGTCCTTGTAGACGATCTTGCCGCGCCCGTCGGGTTGATCGTTCCTGAACTCGCCCTCATAGACCGAGCCATCGGGATAGGTGACCTTGCCCTTGCCCTCTATATGGCCGGCCTTCCACTGGCCTTCATAGACATAGCCGTCCTTGCCGACAAAACGCCCCTTGCCTTCGCGCTTGTCGTTGACAAATTCGCCGTCATAGACGTCGCCATTGGCATAACGCACCACGCCTCTGCCCTGGCGCAGACCGTTGACCAGAAGCCCCTCGTAAACGTCACCATTGGGCTGGGTCAGCACACCGAGGCCATTGATCTGGCCGTTTTTCCACGCGCCCTTGTATTTCAGGCCGCTCGGCATGATCAGCGTGCCCTGCCCTTCACGCACACCCTTGACGATATCGCCCTCATA
>WFQE01000091.1 GCA_015487165.1 Paracoccaceae bacterium
GTGGTGTTTCAGCGAAATGGTGACGATCCGGTAATCGGGGTTGCGGTGGGCCTGTGTGTTCGAGTCGACAAAGCTGCGGAAAGCCCCGTTTCCGGCAAGCGCCTGTTTCCAGGGCGCAAGCGGCAGATCCTCGTAGGCGGGCGCGCGGAACATGGCGGAAAGGCGCGCCAGCGTGTTTTGGTCGGCGCCGCCAAAGCGGGCCTTCTGCATCTTGAAATGGGTTTCGATTCGCGCAGCCAGCGCCTGTATGCCGGTTTCCAGCAGGGTGATCTTGATACGCGCCTTGAACTTGTTGTCCCGCCGCCCTTGCAGGTTGTAGACCTGAAGCGCCGCCTCCAGCCAGGGCAGCAGATCCTCTTGCGGCAGGAAATCGCGCAGGATCTGCCCCACCATCGGGGTGCGGCCCAGCCCGCCGCCAAGGCTGACCTCGAAACCGGGCGCGCCATTTCGGGTGATCAGGCGCAGCCCGATATCGTGCAGGCGCAGGGCCTCGCGGCCATGGGTCGCGCCGGTCACGGCGATCTTGAACTTGCGTGGCAGCCAGTTGAATTCGGGGTGCCCCGCGGCCCATTGGCGGATCAGCTCGGCCACGGGGCGGGGGTCGGCGACCTCGCCCTTGACCGCGCCCGCCAGCGGGTCGGCGCTGATATTGCGGATGCAGTTGCCACTGGACTGGACCGTATGCAGACCGGCCTCGGCGAGGCTGTCAAGGATGTCGGGCACATCTTCCAGCCTGATCCAGTTCAGCTGCATGTTCTGGCGCGTGGTGAAATGACCAAAGCCCCGATCCCAGCGCTCGGCCACCTCGGCCAGTTTGCGCAGTTGCGTGGGGTTCAGCGTGCCATAGGGGATGTTGATGCGCAGCATCCAGGCATGCAGCATTCGGTAAAGCCCGCTGCGCAGACGCAGGGGGGTGAATTCGTCGCTGCTCAGCGCGCCGTCAAGATGGCGGGACAGCTGGTCGCGGAACGTCGCAGCGCGTGCGCGCAGGAAATCGCGGTCAAATTCCGTTGGTTGGTACATGACAGGCCCCCTTGCCGGTTGTCAGGCCGCTTTGGCGCGGCTGCCTGCATGGATCAGGCTGGCCCTTGTCAGCTTGCGCCACAAGGGGCGCAGCAGGGCCTCGGGCACATTGGGGAGGCGGATCGAGACATCGGCCGTCAGCCGGATGACGCCATGACCAAAGGCCTCGGCCATGTCGGCAATCGCGCGCAGTTGCGCGGCGTCAAGCCCATCCGCAATCGGGATCACCACCAGCCTGTAGCCGGCATAGGCGTGGGGCACGGTATAGCGGCTGACAAAGGCGTCAAATTCCGCATCCGCCCGCCGCGCGGCTGCAAAACGGTCGGTCGGCAGGTCGATGAGGCGGGGGTGAAGTTCCTGTATCGGGGGCAGCTTCAGACGTTCTTGCCGGCTGAGCGGGCGATCCAGCAGGACGCCGCCGCCAGGGGTGAAACGCACGGGCCCGCGCCCCTGGGCAAGCTCGGCCACGGCGCGCAGCCAGGCGGGGCTGAGGATGTCGCTGTCGGCATTGATCGAGACGGTGGGTGCGGCTGATGTGTTGTTTGCGGTGGCATGCATGGTTCTTGTTCCTGTCCGGTGTTGTCGGAAACCTTGCCTGAAATAGAACAATTTTCTGAGATCAATGCTAGATGGGCTGTAAAATAAGAAAATTGTCCTGTATAATGCGCGAAACAAATGACAGAATACTGTTTTCTTTGGGGGAGCAAGATGACGGTCCAACTTGACGACATCGATCGGAAAATCCTTTCCGAGCTACAGCGCGATGCCAGCCAGTCGCTGGACGAAATTGCCCGGAAAGCGGGGTCATCCAAGACCCCTGTATGGAATCGAATCCGCAAGCTGCGCCGCCTTGGCGTGATCCGCAAACACACCGTTCTGCTGGATCCCGACAAGCTGGGGCTGGAGGCGTGTTTCTTTGTCCTGATCCGCACATCCGAACACGAGGCCGCCTGGCAAGAGGCGTTTCTGCAAACCCTGCGCGAACGCCCCGAGGTGCTTGAGGCGCACCGTCTGGCCGGCGATATCGATTATATCCTGAAGGTGCGGGTCAGGAATGCGCGCGCCTATGACGAATTCTATCAGGCGCTGATCGGCAAGGTGAAAATCTTTAACGTCACCGCGCTGCTGTCGATGGAGGAAATCAAGTCAACGACGGAACTGGCGGTGTAGGGCGGCAGGTTTGCGGGCGCAGCCGTGAACGGAAACCCGCCCTACAACCCACGCCCCCGCAGCGGGATCTCGACCAGGCGGGTCGAGATGACGAAGGCCGCAAAGGCCGCGGCTGCGGCGACCAGAAAGACCGGATGCAGCGCGGCGGTAAAGGCATCCAGCACATGGGCGCGAACACCGGGCGGCAGGGCCGCAACCGCCTGCGCATTCAGCCGGGCCGTCGCGCCCGGCGGCAATGCGCCACCCATTGCCGTGCTCAGCCGGTTGGCAAAGATCGTGCCAAGCAGCGCAATGCCCAGAGACCCCCCGATCTGGCGGAACAGGGTAAAGCCCGAGGTGCCCACCCCCAGCATTTCACGCGGCACGGCGTTCTGGATGGCGGTCGTGCCCACCGACATGGTTGGCCCGATCCCCACCCCGACGGTTGCCATCATCGCCATGACCACCCAAGAGGGCGTGTCGGGCCGGATTGTCGAAAGCCACAGCATCCCCAGCGTCAGCACGAAGGTGCCGATCACCGGCAGATATTTGTATCGACCCGTGCGCCCCATGATCTGCCCCGACCCGATGGAACCTGTCATGATGCCCGCCATCAACGGGATCATCTGCAGGCCCGAGGCCGTGGGGCTGATCCCCTTGGCGACCTGCAGATAAAGCGGCAGGAACACGATGGCGCCGAACATGGCGGCGCCCACGGCAAAGCCCACGCCGCTGAGGACAACGAACGAATTCAGCCGGAACAGGGCCAGCGGCAGCACGGGCTCGTCGGCGCGCGCCTCGACAGCGACAAAGGCCAGAACCGACAGCAGCGCCAGCGTGATCAGCGAAAGGATCAGCGGCGAATCCCAGCCATAGCTGCGCCCGCCCAGGCTGGTCAGCAGCACCAGTGCGGCCAGTGCCGTGCTTAGCAGGGCGGCGCCGAGATAGTCGATCTTGTGGCTCTTGCGCCTGCCCTGCGGCTTGAAAGCGACGGCAAAGACGAACAGGGCGACAATGCCCAGCGGCAGGTTGATGTAAAAGATCCAGTGCCAGGAAAGTTGATCGACAAAAAAGCCGCCCAGCAGGGGGCCGGCCACGCTCGACAGGCCGAACACCGCGCCAAACACGCCCTGCACCTTGCCCCTTTCGCGTGGCGGGATCAGGTCGCCGATCACCGTCAGTGCCAGCACGAACAGCCCGCCACCGCCAACGCCCTGCAAGGCGCGTGCCCCGATCAGGAACCACATCGACATGGACAGCCCCGCCAGCGCCGAGCCCAGCAGAAAGATCGTGACCGAAATCTGCATCATCAGCTTGCGGCCATACAGATCGCCGAGCTTGCCATAAAGGGGTGCCGTGACAGTCGAGGTCAGCAGATAGGCCGTGACGACCCAGCTCAGGTGATCCAGCCCGCCAAGGTCGGACACGATTGTCGGTAGGGCGGTCGAAACGATGGTCTGGTCAAGCGAGGCCAGCAGCAGCATGACGGCGACCGCCGAAATCACCAGC
>WFQE01000092.1 GCA_015487165.1 Paracoccaceae bacterium
CAGATCCTTGATCACTGCGAGACATCCCCGGTTGATGGCGCAGCCACCTTTGATGCCGCGCGGTTCGTCTTGAGATACGAGAAGAATTCGCTGTCAGGGTTCAATACGAATGTCGTGTTGTCACCTTTCAGGGAAGTCTCATACGCACGAAGCGAGCGGTAGAAGGCAAAGAATTCGGGATCGCGCCCAAAAGCCTGTGCAAAGATCGCGTTCCGCTTTGCATCGGCTTCACCGCGGGTGATGTCCGCGTTTTTCTGAGCTTCCGAGGTCAGCTCGACCACAGTCCGGTCGGCTTCGGCACGCACTTTCTGTGCCGCTTCCTTGCCGCGGGCGATTTCGTCGGCGGCCTCGCGTTCACGCTCGGCCCGCATCCGGGCGAATGTGGCCGCAAGGTTCTGCTCGGGCAGATCCGTTCGCTTGAGACGCACATCGATCACCAGCACACCAAGGGCCTCGGCCTCGTTTCTGGCCGCGTCACGAATGCGGTTCATCAACTTGACCCGATCAGCCGAAAGGATATCGCCGGAATTGACCGAACCAAGCACCTCGCGGGTGGCTGCGGTAAGGATGCGCTTGAGCCGGCGTTCGGCCAGTGCGACCCCACCGACGCCGACCGCCTTGCGGAAACGCACCACGTCCTGGATGCGCCAGCGGGCGAATGCGTCAACCACCAGACGGCGATCGTCCAGCGGGGTAACCTCAAGGGATTCCGTATCAAGCGACAGGATCCGGCCGTCGTATATGACGACATTCTGGATGAGCGGCACCTTGAAGAAAAGCCCCGGCTCAAGCTTGACGGCCTTGACCTGGCCAAACTGCAAAACCAGCGCCTTCTTGCGCGCATCGACGATGTAAAAGGAATTTGCCAGGACGAACAGACCGACAGCGAGAATGGCCAGCAATATTGTCGAGCGTCTCATCATTTCGCTCCTTTCCCGGTTGCGCCAAGCTGATCAAGCGGCAGATAGGGAACGACCCCGCTCTTGCTGACATTGTCGTCGATGATGACCTTGTTGACCGCGCCGAAAACCTTTTCCATGGTTTCGAGATACAGTCGTTTACGCGTCACCTCGGGAGCCTTGGCGTATTCGGCATAGACCGCGTTGAAGCGGCTGGCTTCGCCTTCGGCCTCGTTGATGACCTGCGCACGATAGGCCTCGGCCTCTTGCAGGATCTGTGCCGCCTTGCCTCGGGCACCGGCGACGACCTTGTTGGCATAGGCATCCGCCTGCTTTTGCAGGGTGTCGCGGGTTTGTTCGGCTGCCTGAACCTCGCGGAAGGCATCAATCACCTCGGTCGGCGGGTCGGCCTTTTCAAAGTTGATCCGCACGATATTGATCCCGGATTCATAGCTGTCGAGCGTCTTTTGCACCAGCTGTTGCAACTCGATGCTGATAACCCCGCGGTCCCGGTTCAGGATCGGTGCAAGTTCCGAACGCGCGATGATTTCACGCATCGCCGACTCGGCAACCGCGTTGATCGTGCCCACCGGATCGGCAAGGTTGAACAGATAATCCTTGGCGTTGCTGATGGTCCAGACCACCTGGAAATCGATATCCACGATATTCTCGTCACCCGTCAGCATCAGCCCCTGCGAGGCCCGCGTGCCGCCGCGTCCGGTACCGATATCTTCGGTCCGCTCGCGGGTCACTGCGATGATGTCCTTGGTGACAACCGGCCAGGGGGCAAAATTCAACCCCGGTTCGCCCGTGCGATAATATTTGCCGAACAACAGTTCTACAGACTGTTCCTCGGGCTTGACGGAATAGACCGACATCCACAACCAGACACCGAACAGCGCCAGAATGATCAGGCCGATAGTGCCACGCCCGAAACCCGAAGCGCCACTGCCGCCGCCGGGAAAACCGGAACCGCCGCCCTTGCCGCCCATCAGAACGCGCAGCTGTTCCTGACCCTTGCGAACGATTTCGTCGATCTCGGGGATCTGGGGGCCTTGCCCACCACCGCCGCGATTTCCGCCACCGCCCTGATTGCCGCCGCCGCGGTTTCCACCGCCGCCGCCCCAGGGCCCCCCATTATTGTTGCCGGTCATGTGACTTGTCGTCCTTCCTGTTTTCCATTCATGTCATCCGTGCATCCCAACGCCAATTGGGGACGAACGGCGATAAGTCAAGCCGTGCGCACCGGTTCTTTCATTGTCACCAGCTCTTCGGCGGCCGAAGGGTGCAACGCCATGGTGCGGTCAAAGTCCTCTTTGGTTGCGCCCATCTTCATGGCGATGCCGACCATCTGAATCATTTCGGCCGCAGCTTCACCAACAATATGCACCCCAAGAACACGCCGGGTTTCACGGCTGACAATCATCTTCATCATCATGCGTTCCTGCTTGCCGGCAAGTATATGCTTCATCGGCCGGAACGCCGTGAAATAGACCTCGATCGGTTCCTGATCGCGTGCGTCTTCCTCGGACAGGCCCACCGTGCCGATCTCGGGCTGGGTGAAAACGGCCGTCGGAATGATCTTGTGGTCCACAGTTGTGGGATTACCACGAAACACCGTTTCGACAAAGGCAGCGCCTTCGCGGATGGCAACCGGGGTCAGGGCCACGCGGTCGGTAACATCGCCCACGGCAAAAATCGAGGGGATGTTGGTCTGCGAATACTCATCCACCAGGATCTGCCCCTTGCGGCCCGTCTTCACACCCGCCGCTTCCAGGCCCAGCTCGTCGGTATTGGGGATGCGGCCGGTTGCGTAAAGCACCTGGTCGAATTCATTGACCGAGCCATTGGTGCATTTCACCCGCAAGCCGGTTTCCGTCTTTTCGATCGACATGACATCGGTGCCCACATGCAGGTTGATCCCCTTGGCGATCATCTCGTCGGCAACATGGCCCCGCACCTCGTCGTCAAAGCCGCGCAGGATCTGCGCGCCCCGATAGAATTGCGTGACCTCCGAGCCCAGCCCGTTGAGAATGCCGGCAAATTCACAGGCAATATACCCGCCACCCACGATCAGAATGCGCCGCGGCTGCTGTTCAAGCAGGAAGATGTCGTTCGAGGTGATGACCAGATCGGACCCCGGAAAATCGGGCACGAAGGGCCGGCCACCCACGGCAACAAGAATGTGCTTGGCGGTCAGCATCTCGCCCGAGGACAGCCGCACCGTATGCGCGTCTTCGATGACCGCGCGTGCGTCGAACAGCTTGACCCCGGCGTTTTCCAGGTTGCGCCGATAGATGCCTTCAAGGCGCGTGACCTCGTCGCCAATGGCGCCGATCAGCCGCCCCCAGTCAAAACTGGTCGCGCCCACATTCCAGCCGAAACCGGCGGCGTCGTTGAATGCCTCGGAAAAACCGGCGGCAAAAACCATCAGCTTTTTCGGCACGCAGCCGCGAATCACGCAGGTGCCGCCCATGCGGTATTCTTCCGCGAGGCCCACCCTGTAGCCATCCGAAGCGGTCAGCCGCGCGGCCCGGACACCACCGGAGCCCCCGCCGATGACGAAAAGGTCAAGGTCAAAAGTCATATGTCAGTCCGCTATATCGACGAAAAGATTGTCGCGCTCGATCACGTCGATCTGTTCATGCTGGATCGTGCCCATGTTGATGTCACGCACCTCGACATGGCCATCGCCATGGCCGATTACAACGGTGTCGCAGATATCAAGGAAAAGCCCGTTTTCCACCACGCCCGGAATCTGGTTCATGATGAGCGACAGCTTTCTGGGCTCGGCGATGCGCCGCAGGTGGAAATCGAGTATGTAATGCCCCTCGTCGGTGACAAAGGGCCGGTCGCCATTCATGCGCAACGTGCCCGAACGGCCCAGGACATCAACATTCATCAGCGCCTCTTCGATCAGGGCCTTGGTGGTTTCCCAGCCGAAACAGACGATTTCGACAGGCAGCGGGAAAGCACCCAGATTTTCGACCTGTTTCGAGGCATCGGTAATGACCACCATGCGATCGGATGCCGTGGCAACGATCTTTTCCTGCAGCAAGGCACCGCCGCCGCCCTTGATCAGGTTGAGGTTGTGATCGAATTCATCCGCGCCATCGATGGTCAGATCCAGCCATTTGACCTCTTCCAGGGTCGAGATCGGCACGCCAACATCCTCGGCCAGCTGCGCGGTGCGGTCCGAGGTCGGCACCCCGATGACCTTGAGCCCCTCTTCACGGACCATCTCGCCCAGGATACGAACCATCCAGGCGGCGGTCGAGCCCGTCCCCAACCCAAGCCGCATGCCGGATTCAACGTAATCCAGCGCACGTTTGGCAGAAACGAATTTTGCCGTGTCGATCGGTGACAGATCTGAAACCATCTGACGATTCCCCCAAAGGCCTGTTTGGCGACGATTATACGGCCATATACCCCTGCCGGCGAGAAGGAAATACGACAAAAGCGGCGCTGCCCGTCAGGGGGTGCCACTGATCCGCGCCAGAATGCCGCTGACATCTCCAAGCGCCACGGCCCCAACAACATCGCCACGGTCGCGGCTGATGCGGGTGGCAACAAAGGCATCGGCAACTGCCTCGGGGGCGTGACGCAACAGGATCGAGGCCTGAAGCAGCACCGCCATGCGTTCTGCATACCAGCGGGCCTCGGCCTCGGGCGGGGCGGCCGGCCAGCGGGCAAGCGTTGCATCAAGTTCAGCGTCATAACGGGGGTCAACGCCGCGTGCGGCTTCCAGCTCGGCGACCAGAACCTCGCCGGCCAGGGGCTCGCGCGCCAGCGCCCGCAGCACGTCCAGCGCGATCACATTGCCCGAGCCTTCCCAGATCGAGTTGAGCGGGGCCTCGCGATACAGCAAGGGCATGGGGCTTTCCTCGACATAGCCGACGCCGCCCAGGATCTCCATCGTTTCGAAAACAAAATTGGGGCAACGCTTGTTCGACAGGAATTTCGCAATCGCCACCCCGATACGGGCAAATGCGCGGTCGGTTTCGCTGTCGCCATCAAAGGAATGTGCAACCCTGAGGCCCAGCGCGGTGGTGGCCTCCCATTCCAGCACCAGATCGGCCAGCACGGCACGCATCAATGGCTGGTCGATCAGACGCCGCTGAAAGGCGCTGCGGCCCTGCACCCACCAATGGGCCTCGGACAGGGCTGCGCGCATCAGGCCGGCAGGCGCCATGGCGGTATCGAGGCGCGTGTGATGCACCATCTCGACAATGGTCTTGACGCCGCGCCCCTCTTCGCCCAGCTGCCAGGCAAATGCGTCGTGATATTCGATTTCCGAGCTGGCATTCGCACGATTGCCCAGCTTGTCCTTGAGGCGCATGATCTGAATGGTGTTGCGCTCGCCCTCGGGGGTCCAGCGCGGCACCAGAAAACATGTCAGCCCGCCCGGCGCCTGCGCCAGCGTCAGGAACGCATCGCACATGGGTGCGGAACAGAACCATTTATGCCCGCGCAAACGCCAGGCATCGCCATCGGGGGTTGCGACCGTGCTGTTCGAGCGCACGTCCGACCCGCCCTGTTTTTCGGTCATCGCCATGCCGATGGTGGCGCCGGCCTTTTCACCGGCCGGGCGCGAGGCCTTGTCATAGCGGCGTGACAGCAGGCGCGGTATCCATTCGTCCGCAAGTGCAGGGTTGTGGCGCAACGCCGGGACCGCGGCATAGGTCATGGTCATCGGGCAGGCAACACCGGGTTCGACCTGGTTTTGCATATAGACCATGCCGGCATGGGTGGTGTGCCCGCCAGGGCGGTCTTCCCACGGGCGGGCGGCATATCCGGCGGCAAGGCCCGCTTGCATCAGCTGGTGATAGGCAGGGTGAAAATGCACTTCGTCAATCCGACGGCCCGAACGATCGAACACATGCAGTTCGGGCAGGCAGCGGTTTGCGGTGCGGCCCGCATCGCGCATCTCTTCGCGGCCCATCGTGGCTCCAAAGGATGAAAGATCATTCTGGTCTGCACCATAGATCCTTGCGTAGTGCCGCAATACAGGATCGTCATTCCACAGATCCAGATCGCCGCGTGCCTCGGGCTGGTTGGTCACCTCGTGGGTTTCGAGAATCGTGCGGGGCTTGAGGGGGTGTGTCATGTCGGCCTCCACGCTGTTTTTCGCTCCAGCGACAGGATAGCACGGAATCCCGCCCGCCGAAGACCGCCGGACGGGGCTGACGCGGCGTCTTGCGTGACGTGAACGTAACGAAAAGGGCCCGGCGATGCTCGCCAGGCCCCGGATCAGGTAGAGAAACGGCCTATTTGAGGCGCGTGACCTTGATCATGTTCATGATCGCCTTTTCAAAATAGGGCTCGGACTGGCCCTTGCGGATCTTGCGCATGAAATATTTCTCGAAGGCGATCTTGGCCAGATGCACCCATTTGCCTTCGCCCGCCCAGTTCATGTTGCGCGGCGGGTTCTGGGGCTGCGCCAGGAATGCGACACCCTTGTCACCGAAATCGGCCAGGCAGAAGGCGTTCCACGTGCCTTCATGGGTCGGCTCTTTCCCGCGCAGCATCTGCCCGATATTGGCGGCGGCGGCAGCAACCATCGATTCGATCATATAGCCGGTCTTGGGCACGCCCACCGGCACATTGGTCTTTTCAAGGGGCGGAATGGCGATGCACACCCCGACGGCAAAGACGTTGTTGTATTTCGGGTTCTGCTGGTGCTCGTTCACCAGGATAAAGCCCATCGGGTTCACCAGCCCGTCGATCCCCTGCACCGCCGGAATGCCGCGGAAGCTGGGCAGCATCATGGAATATTTGAACGGCAGCTCGTGACTTTTCACCGGCTTGCCATCATCGCCGATCTCGCTGACATGCATTGTGCCATCTTCGACCTTGTCGACCTGCGCGTTGCAGATCCACTTGATGTGACGGTCGCGCATCTCGGATTCCAGCAGGCCCTTGGTATCGCCCACCCCGCCAAGGCCGAGATGGCCGACATAGGGCTCGGCAGTGACAAAGGTCATCGGCACCTTGTCGCGGATCTTGCGGCGGCGCAGATCTGTGTCCATGATCATGGCGTATTCATAGGCCGGGCCATAGCACGAGGCCCCCTGAACAGCGCCAACGATGATCGGGCCGGGATCCTTGCAGAAATCTTCCCACGCCTGATTTGCGTTCACCGCATGGTTCACGTCGCAGACCGACTGGGTATAGCCCTCGGGGCCAAGCCCCTCGATCTTGTCAAAGGCCAGTTCGGGGCCCGTCGCGATGACCAGATAGTCATAGGTTACCTCGCGCCCACTTTCGAGGACCAGCTTGTTTTCATCGGGCACGACCTTGACGCAGGCGTCGCAGATGAAATCGATCTTTTGCCGCCGCAGCACGGGTTCCAGGTCTATGGTGATGTCTTCCTTGGTGCGCCAACCGACGCCGGCCCAGGGGTTGGAGGGGGTGAACTGGAAATAGGGGTTGTTGGAAATCACGGTGATCTTGTCCTCACGCCGCTTTTCCTTTTTCATGTCATAGGCCATCGGCAAACCGCCGATACCTGCCCCGAGAATGACAATATGGGCCATGTTCTTCCTCCTTGTGGCCGCGGACACTTCCCGCTTTGATTGCTTTTGTTGTATTCCAATTTTCTAATATAATCCGCCGGAAATTGCCGTGTGGTGCGGTGCCGCACATTTTATGGCAATTTTGGACGGGCTGCTTTGATTGAAATTTGCGGAATTTTGACGGGAATCGCAAGTATTGTTTCCAGCAATTGGAAGGCAGGGCCGATTCAGGCCTGAATTGCCGGCAATCCCAGTATTTCACGGGCCTGCCCCGCATCGGCAACAGGCCGCCCGGCGCGTGCGCAGATTTCAACCGCCCGCCGGACAAGTGCTGCGTTCGACGGCGCAAGGGTTTCGCGGTCGAGCCGCACATTGTCTTCAAGTCCCGTGCGCGTGTGCCCTCCGGCAGCGATGGACCATTCGTTCAGCAAGATCTGACCAGCGCCGACCCCGGCACCACACCAGGTTGCGTCCGGGGCCAGACGCCGCAACGTGCGCACATAAAAGTCAAACACCTCTCGATCGACGGGCATCGCATTCTTTACGCCCATGACGAACTGCACATGCAAGGGCGCTTTCAGCCGGCCGTCACGCTGCATCATGACCGCCTGAAAGATATGGGACAGGTCAAATGCCTCGATCTCGGGCTTGACGTCGTATTTCAGCATTTCGGCCGCCAGCCAATCGACCAGATCAGGGGGGTTCTCATATACCCTGGTCGGAAAGTTGTTCGAGCCGACCGAAAGCGAGGCCATGTCGGGACGCAGTGACAGCATCCCGCCACGCTCGCGCCCTGCGCCAGAGCGCCCGCCGGTCGAAAGCTGGACGATCATTCCGGGGCAATGCTTGCGGATACCCTCCATCAGGCGTGCAAATCTGTCGGGATCCGATGTCGGGGTCTGGTCGTCATTACGCACATGGCAATGGGCGATGGTCGCGCCTGCCTCGAATGATTCGTGGATGCTTTCGATCTGCTCGGCCACGGTGATCGGCACCGCCGGGTTGTTTTCCTTGCGGGCGACCGAACCGGTGATCGCAACACAGATGATGCAGGGCGTTTTCATCTGATCTGTCATTGAAGCCCCCCAATTCCCTTGATCGGCCCCATGATATGCCAGACAGGGCGGCTGCCGGTCCAGCGGTGAATTTCTCAACCCTTTGCAAGCACCCGTCACACACCGGCAATCAATTCGGCTGCTCTTTCCACGGCGCCTGACCCGTGGGAAATACCCAGCGCCTTGAGGCCCGCATCGATGACACCAAGAACCCCCAGCACCATATGCGCGTTCACATGCCCCATATGCGCGATGCGGAACACGCCGTCGCTGGCGGGGTCCTCGTCGGTTGCCATCCCGAGGCCGATACCAAGTGTCACCCCGGCGTTTTCCTCGACCCATCGGCGCAATGCCGGGCCGCGATCGGCCCCGATCCTGACCGTCGTCACCGCGTGCGAGCGTATTGCGGGATCGGCAATATTCATCTCGATCACACCATCCTGCCCCCATGCCTCGAGCGCGGCCCACATGGCGCTTGCAAGGGCGTGGTGGCGCTGCCAGACATTTTCCAGACCCTCTTCATGCAGGATCATGTCGAGGGATTCCCGCAGGCCGTAAAGCTGCTGCGCCGGCGGGGTGCCGTGGAACTTGCGCCAGAAATCTCCACCATCGGTGCGCGAGGTCCAGTTCCAGTAGGGCGTCACCAGATCTGCGTTGCGGTGTTGGGCATCCGCACGGTCATTGAACCAGACAAAACCCAGCCCCGGCGGCATCATCAGCCCCTTTTGACTGGCCGAAATCATCACGTCTGCACCCCAGGCATCCATTTCGAAACGGTCGCAGGCAAGTGAAGCGATACAGTCCGCAACCAACAGCGCCGGGTGACCCAGTGCATCAAGAACCCCACGCATGGCCGCGATGTCGTTTCTGACACTGGTCGCGGTGTCGGTATGCACGGCCAGCACCGCCTTGATCCGGTGATCGCGATCCCTTTTCAGCGCATCCTCCAGCCTGTTCATGTCAATGGCGGCTCGGCGGCCGAAATCAATCACGGACACATCCGCCCCCAGCCCCTGCGCCGCTTCGGCAAAGCCAAGGCCGAAATTCCCCGTTGCCGGAACAAGAACCCTGTCGCCGCGGCTCAGGATATTGGAAAGCGAGGCCTCCCACACGGCGTGCCCATTGCCGATATATATCGCAACCTTGCCGCTGCTACGTGCCACGGCGTTGAGATCTGGATAGATGGTTTCGGCCATCTCGACCAGCGCGCCCCCATAGATATTCGGAGAGGCCCTGTGCATCGCCCTCAACACCCGATCGGGCACAACCGATGGGCCTGGAATAGCAAGATAGCTGCGACCGAAACCGAGATTCATGGGCCTTACTCCTGTAGCGTATGCCGAAAACACCTACGACCGACAATTTTGGCGGTCAATCGGCAAGAACCGGCCAATGTCCACGACGCTACGGCGCTTGTGCCGGCAAAACTGATCGGATAATGCCTGTCCGATATCCAAACCCGTCCCGCGACGGAACCCACCCCGGAGGCCGACCCGGCTGCCCATGCTGCAAAAATTCTGGAAATATCTGGAAGACAAGGAGCGCGCCTGGAGATATTCCTTCGGCAATGATCTGTCGACCCC
>WFQE01000093.1 GCA_015487165.1 Paracoccaceae bacterium
GCATCGCAATGGGTGTGGATATTGCCGCGCCAGAAACGGCCGGGATTGTCGAATGCGGTGGGGCGCATGGTTCTGTCCTTGTCTTGTTCGCCGTGGTTTTGCCGCTGTCTGCCGGTCCCATACCGACAATTTGCGACATTTCATTGAAGGGAGGTGTCGATTTCCGTCACTGGCGAAAGCGCGTGAAATCAGGGCGGCGCTTTTCGAGGAAGGCGTTGATGCCCTCGGCGGCCTCGGCCCCGCCCTGGGCGGTGGCCATCGCCTGCACCTCGGCATCAAGCTGGGCATCCAGCGGCTGGGCGCGTGCCGTTTGCGCAAGTTTCTTGATCGCGGCCAGCGCGGCGGGCGGCATGGCGGCCAGGCGCTCGCCCAGGGCAAGGGCCTCGTCCACGGCCTTGCCGGGGGCAGTCAGCCGGTTGACCGCGCCCAGCGCATGCAGCCGGCTGACGGACAGCTTGTCGCCCAGCATCAGGATTTCGTTGACCAGCTGGCGCGGGGCGAATTCCGACAGGAAAGAGGTCGCCCCGCCATCCGGCGTCAGGCCGATACGCACATAGGACAGCGCCATATAGGCATCATCCGCCGCCACCACCATGTCGCAAGCCAGCGCCAGCGAGGCCCCTGCCCCGGCGGCTCCGCCCTCGATGGCGGCGATCACCGGGCGGGGGCAGTCGCGGATTGCGCGGATCACCTCATGCAGCCCGTTGATGGCGGCAACCCTTTCGTCATGGGTCATGGCCGCGCGGGTTTTCAGAACGTTGATATTGCCGCCCGCACAAAAGAACCCGCCCGCGCCCGACAACACCACGGCGGCGATTGCCGGATCATCGGCGGCGCGCGCAAGGGCGGCACGCAGGCCTTCGTAATATTCGACGCTCAGCGCATTGCGGGCGGCAGGGTTGTTGTTGACCACATGCAGCACCGCGCCCGCAATCGAGGTCAGCACCGCGCCCATCACGCGCCCGCCTTGTTGAGGTCGTCGAAACTGCGCCCTTCGGCGACCAGCCGTTCCAGCAGAGCTGACGCGCGCCAGAAATGCGCATCCTCAGCCGCATAGCTGCGGATGTTGGACAGGATGTTGTCCAGCCCCACCATATCGGCATATTTCATCGGCCCGCCCCGCCAGCGCGGAAAGGCATAGCCGTTCAGCAGCGTCACATCCACATCCAGCGGGCGCAGGGCGATGCCTTCGTCCACGATCTTGCAGCCCTCGTTGATCATGGCGGCAAGATAGCGGTCGCGGATCTCGTCGGGCGAAAATGCGCGCGGGGTGATGTTCTTGCGCGCGCGTTCCGCCTCGATGATGGCCAGAACCTCGGGGTCGGGGCGGCCGCGGGGGGATTTGTCGTCGTAGATGTAATAGCCGCGCCCGGTTTTCTGGCCGAACCAGCCGCGTTCGCACAATTTGTCGGGGATATCGACATAGCGTTCCTCGGGCGGGCGGGTTGCGGCGCGGCGCTTGCGCGCGGCCCAGCTGATATCGCCACCGGCAAGGTCAACCACCTGATAGGGCCCCATCGGAAAGCCGAAATCGCGGATGGCGGCGTCGATGTCATAGGGCGAGGCGCCGTCCTCCATCATGTAATCGGCAGCGCGGCGATAGATGGCCAGCATCCGGTTGCCGATAAAGCCGTCGCAGACGCCCGCGCGCACCGGCACCTTGCCCAGCCGTTTCGCCAGCGCAAAGGCCGTCACCACCACGTCATCGGCCACCCGCGCGGGCACCACGATTTCAAGCAGCTTCATGATATTGGCGGGCGAAAAGAAATGCAGCCCGATCACATCCTGCGGGCGCGAGGTGCTGGCGGCGATCTCGTCGATATCCAGATACGAGGTATTGGTGGCCAGCACCGCACCGGGGCGCAGCACGCGGTCGAGTTCGGCAAAGACCGCCTTCTTCACCTCCATGTCCTCGAACACGGCTTCGACCACCAGATCGCATTCGCCCAGTGCGCCATAATCGGTTGCCCCTGAAAAGCGGCCCATGATGGCGGATTTGTCGGCATCGGTCATCCGGCCCTTGTTGATGTTGCGGTCAAAGACAC
>WFQE01000094.1 GCA_015487165.1 Paracoccaceae bacterium
GGCGGCACTCCTGCCCCCACCGCGGAATTCGGGCTGTTCATGGCCGGAATACCCGGCCGCCGAACACCGTACCGAGCACCTCGATGTCACGCATCTCCTCCGCCGGCACGGTCAGCGGATCCTCGGCGAGGATCGCGAAATCGGCGCGCTTTCCGCAGGCGATCGAGCCGATCTCGTGATCCAGCTTCAGCGACCAGGCCGCGCCCAGCGTCACCGCATGCAGCGCCTCGGTCGGCGTCAGGCGCTGCGCCGCGCCCAGCACCCGCCCCGAAGGCGTGATCCGGTTGACCGCCGCCCAGGCCGTGTGCAACGGGCCGAGCGGCGTCACCGGAGCATCGGAATGCACCGTCAGCGGCACGCCGGCATCCAGCGCCGCGCGGCAGGCGTCCATCCGTGCCGCTCGGTCGGGGCCGAGCGTGATGTCGTGGTGCTGATCGCCGAAATACCAGATGTGGTTGCTGAACAGGTTGCACCCCACCCCCAGCGCCGCCATCCGCACGAACTGCGCGGCGTCCGCCATCTGGCAATGCTGCAGGATGTGGCGGTGATCGCCGCGCGGGTGTTTCGACAGGGCCGCCTCAAGCGCGTCCAGCGCCGTCTCGCTGGCTTCGTCGCCATTGACATGGATGTGCATCTGCACGCCCGCCGCGTGGATCACCTCGATCGCCCGGGCCAGTTGCACGGGCGGCATGTTCCAGATCCCGTTTTGCTGTCCGCCAAGATAGCCCGGCCATTTCAGCCGCGCGGTAAAGGCCTGGATTGATCCGTCCGCCATCAGCTTGACCGCCCCCAGCCGCAGTTTGTCGGTGCTGCGCTTGCGCAGATCCCGTGCCCGCGCGGCGACCTCGTCGGGCGGGCGGGCGATTCCGTTCAGCGCAGGAACGATCCGCAGCGGAAATTCGTCGCCGCCGGTGACAGCCAGCAAGGTATCGAGATCCGCGTCGGGAAGATCGTTGAACAGGTCGGCGGTGGTCGTCACGCCCACGCGAACCGCAGTCCGGCCCAGATCGCGGATCGCGTCGGCGGTGCGGGCAAGCGCGCGGAAATCGACCCCCAGCCGCCGCAGGATCGGAAACATTGCCGCCATTTCCTGCACCTCACCATTGGGTGTGCCGTCCTCAAAGCGCACCAGCCCTTTGATATTGGGGTTGCGGTCATAGCCTACCAGCCGCATCACCGCGCTGTTGGCGGTCAGCACGTGAAAGTTGGAATGCATGACGATGACGGGCCGGCTCGCCGAAACAGCATCCAGATGTCGGCAGTTCAGCCGCTCGGTGGGCAGAAAGATCGGATCGAAGCCCCAGGCAACAAGCGGCGTATCGGCGGGCAGCGATGCGTCGATGTCCTTCAACCGCGCCGTCACTTCGCCAATATCCGTCAGCCCCGCCCAAGGCGTACCGTCAGGCGCCACTCGGTCGTGAAAGCCAACATAAGGGTAGCGCCACATGGCGCCCGCCATCAGATGCGCGTGCCCCTCGACGAAACCGGGCACCAGCACCGCATCGCGAAACCGCTTGTCAATCTGGCCGCCCCCCCAGCCATCGGCGCAATCCGCGTCGCCCACCGCCAGGATGCGCCCTGCGCGCACCGCTACATGGGTCGCCTCGGGGCGGTTGGGATCCATTGTCACGATCCTGCGGGCTGCAAAGATGGTGGTTTGCGGCATCGGTCCCTCCATGCGCTACGGCTGATGGCAAGGGTAAGGGGGTTCCAATCGTAGGGAAAATGTATTTATTTCGGGGATAGGAACGATTTTTTCGGGGTTTTATGCATTTCACCCTCAAACAACTCCGCTATGTCGAGGCCGCAGGGCGGACCGGCTCGATCGCGCGGGCCGCGGACGAGCTGAACATCTCGCAATCCTCGATCACTGCGGCGATCGACGCACTGGAGACGGAGCTGAACTTTGATCTGTTCATGCGGATACCCGCCAAGGGAATCCACCCGACGCCGCTGGGCCACGAGGTGCTGAAACTGATCGCCCACCACCTCGAGGATGTCCGCGTGCTGGAATCCGAACTGAGTGCGCTGGCAGGCGATCCGGTGGGCACGCTGCGGCTGGCCTGTTACGATACGGCCGCGCCATATGTGCTGCCGCCTCTCTTGAAGGAATTCGCGCGCCGTTACCCTGGGGTCAGGATCAGCGTCCAGGAAGGGAACATGGATGAAATCCGCCGCTTTCTGTCCGACGGGAGCGCCGATCTTGCCCTGACCTACAGGCGCGCGCTACCGGACCAGACCGGATTCGTCGGCCTGTTCCGAGCCCGCCCCTACGCCCTCTTGCCGATCGAGCACCCTTTGGCGCGGGAACCCGCCGTATCGCTTGCCGCCCTTTGCGCATTGCCGATGATCATGTTGGATCTGCCCCACGCGCGGGAATACTACCTGTCGCTTTTTTCCGATGAGGGGCTGGAACCCCAAGTCGCACATTCGACCAAGACGGCCGAAATGGCCCGCGCGCTGGTCGCCGGCGGATTCGGTTTCACCATCCTGAACATTCGCGACCCCGGTAATTTCGAAGCAGTCTCGGGTTCGGCAGCCAGACCCATCCGAGATGACGTGGAGGCCCCATTTTTCGGCATTGCACAACATCCCGGCCGCCGGCGTCCCCGAATCATTGACCGGTTCATTTCCACAGCCCAGGACCTCTCTGAAAAGGGCAGTTATCGCGAACTGACGCTGTTTCCCTGACAGCACATCTGGTTTGGCCTCTGCTCACCAATACCCCAATATTCCGGGGAATACTTCACATAAAACCTATTTTACCAATGAAGGGGGCGCTGCTAGCCTTTTGAAGGCGTTTCAATATGGCCGTGCGACATGGACTATCCGCAGTTCGATGCGGCCATGCCGGCTGACAAACGGCGGGGGGACTATGCGGCCGTAACAGCCAAAACATCCGGGAGAATCCGGTGGACAGATCTGACGGGGAGGAAAAGACATGTCCATTACCAGACGGAAATTATTGGGCAGTGCGGCGGCGGCCACTGCTGTCTCGGCGGGGCTTTTGCCGCTGCCGTCTCTGGCGCAGAGGCGTGGCGGTACGCTGGTCATCGCATCGTCGCAGGTGCCGCGGCACCTCAATCCGGCGGTGCAATCGGGAATCGCCACCGGCGTGCCGGGCACACAGATCTTTGCTTCGCCGCTGAAGTTCGACGGCGACTGGAACCCGCAGCCCTATCTGGCCGAAAGCTGGGAGACGGCACCGGACGGGCTGTCGGTGACGCTCAATCTGGTAAAGAACGCCACCTTCCACGATGGCCAGCCGGTGACCTCGGAGGATGTTGCCTTCTCGATCGGGGTGATCCGCGACAACCATCCGTTCAAGTCCATGTTCGCCCCGGTTGAACGCGTGGACACGCCGGATCCCCACACCGCCATCATCCGCCTTTCGCAGCCGCACCCGGCGCTTCTGCTGGCGCTGTCCTCGGCGCTGTGCGTGATCATTCCCAAACATGTCTATGGCGACGGGCAGGACCTCAAGACACACCCGGCCAATTCTGCACCGGTCGGCTCGGGGCCTTTCAAGCTGGTCGAATTCAAGCCTGGCGAACAGATTCGGCTCAAGCGTTATGACGGGTTCTTCATCGAGGGGCGCCCCTATCTGGACGAGATCGTGATCCGCATCATCAAGGATCCCTCGGCGCTGCTGATCGCGATGGAGAACGGCGATGCCGACATGTATCCCTACATGGCGTCGAGCCAGCAGATCAAGCGGCTGGGGAAGGCCGAACACCTGGCAATCACCGACCGGGGCTATGCCGCCATCGGGCCAATCAACTGGCTGGCCTTCAATACAGCCAAACCGCCGCTCGACGACAAGCGCGTGCGCCAGGCGATTGGCTATGCGACCGACCGCAATTTCATCACCAAGGCCCTGATGCGCGGTTTCGCCAAGCCCCAGCGTAGCCCGATTATCGAAAGCAGCCCGTTCTTCAACCCGAAGATCCCGGCCTACGATCTGGATCTGGACAAGGCGAATGCGCTGCTTGACGAGGCGGGACACAAGAGGGGAAGCGACGGGATGCGCTTCAGCCTGACCTGCGACTACATCCCCGGTCCGGCAGAACAGCAGAAATCGGTGGCAGAATACCTGAAATCACAGCTGAAAAAGATTGGCATCGACGTACAGGTGCGCGCCGCACCCGATTTCCCGACCTGGGCCAAGCGGGTCTCTACCCACGATTTCGACATGACGATGGATATCGTCTTCAATTGGGGCGACCCGGTGATCGGCGTGCACCGCACCTATCTGTCCTCAAACATCAAGAAGGGCGTGATCTGGTCGAACACCCAGTCCTATGCGAACCCGAAGGTGGACGAGTTGCTGAATGCGGCGGCGGTGGAAACCGATTTCGCCAAGCGCAAGGCATTGTATGACCAGTTCCAGATGATCGTCGGGGACGACCTGCCAATCTACTGGATCAACTCGCTGCCCTACCACACTGCCTATGACAGGAAGATCCAGAATCCGCCGGTGTCGATATGGGGGCCGATGCAGTCGATGGACGATCTGTCCATGGGATAAGGTGGATGCAAACGGGCCGAACCGGACGGCCGATTATCGGCCGCTTCCGGGCGGCGCCCACCACGAAAGGGACATAATGGACACCGTTGTCTATGTTGCACGCCGGTTGTTCTATGGCCTGATGCTGATGTTCTTCGTGGTCGTGCTGAACTTTGTCCTGATCCGCCTCGCGCCAGGCGACCCGGCCGAGGTGATCGCGGGCGAAATGGGTGGCACGACGCAGGAAATCCTTGCTGACATCCGCGCAACCTATGGTCTGGACAAGCCGGTCGCAACGCAGCTAGCAATCTATCTGGGGCAGGTTGCACACGGGGATCTGGGCAAGTCCTTCTTTTTCGATCAGCCTGTCGCCAGACTGATCGGCACACGTATCGGGGCCACCATCCTGCTGGTTCTGACCGCGCAGTTTCTATCTATCCTGATCGGGGTGGTGATGGGGGTCTTCGCCGCGCGCAAGCCGAACGGTGTCGTATCGGCGCTGGTGGCGGTGTTCTCGACGCTGGGCTATGCGCTGCCTGTCTTCTGGACCGGGATCATGCTGATCATCGTCTTTGCCTCCTGGCTGCCGATCTTCCCGGTCGAGGGGATGCGCTCGGCGCGGCTTGAAGGTGGCGGTTTCGTGCATGTGCTGGATGTCCTGCACCACCTGGTGCTGCCGGCAGTCACGCTGGCGATCATATTCCTGGCGCAATATGCGCGCCTTGCGCGCACCTCGATGATCGAGGTGCTGGGCGCCGACTATATCCGCACCGCCCGTGCAAAGGGGGTGCCGGAAAGGCGGGTCGTATTCCATCACGCGCTGCGCAACGCCGTTCTACCAATCCTGACCGTAGCCGGGCTGCAATTCGGCAACCTGATCTCGGGGGCGCTGCTGGTCGAGACGGTGTTCAACTGGCCCGGCATGGGCACGCTGGCTTTCGATTCCATCCTCAGGCGCGACTATCCAACCGTCATGGGCATCCTGATCATCGGCGCGGCGATGGTGGTGGTAGCCAACATCCTGACCGACCTGGGCTATCGGCTGGCCGATCCGCGTATCCGCACCGAGGGTGGCCGGCGATGAGCGAGCTGTCCCGATCCGCGCCCGAACGCGCCGCCTCTCCCGCGGCCGAAGCCTGGCGCATGTTCCGCCGCAATCGGCCGGCAATGCTGGGCACGGCGATCTTCCTGAGCATGCTGGGCGTGGTCATCTACGGCTCGCTGTTCGGGGGCGATCCGTTCGAGATCGTCTGGGCTCCGCAGACGCCACCCGGCGAGGACGGCTTCGTCTTCGGCACTGACTATCTCGGCCGCAGCCTTGCCACGGGCCTGTTGGTGGGCGGGGCACCAACCATGGCGGTCGGGGCAGCCGCGGCCGTGTTGTCGATCTTCATCGGCGTAACCATCGGGGCGCTGGCGGGATATTACGGCGGCTGGGTGGACAACCTCCTGATGCGGATCACCGAATTCTTCCAGGTTCTGCCGGCGCTTCTGTTCGCGATGGTGCTGGTGACGCTGTTCTCGCCGTCGCTGGTGACGATCTCGACGGCGATCGGGGTGGTGATGTGGCCCCAGACCGCGCGGCTGACCCGGGCCGAATTCCTGAAGATCCGCGAGCTGGAATACGTCACCGCCGCCCGCGCCATCGGGGCTGGCAATGGCCGCATCATGTGGCGGGTGATCCTGCCCAACGCGCTGCCGCCGCTGATCGTCTCGGCGACGCTGACCGTCGGCGTGGCGATCCTGTTCGAGGCGGGGTTGTCCTTTCTGGGGCTCGGCGATCCCAACACAATGTCCTGGGGCATGATGATCGGCGCCAACCGGGAATATATCCTCGACGCCTGGTGGCCGGTGACCTTTCCCGGACTGGCGATCTTCCTGACCGTGTTCTCGGTCAGTCTGATCGGCGACGGGCTGAACGATGCCTTCAACCCCAAGCTGCGGGAGCGCTGAGGCATGTCGCCGCTACTCGATGTCCGCGACCTGAGGGTGGAATTCGCCACCCGCCACGGCACAGTCACGGCACTCGACGGCGTGTCGCTGCGGCTTGAGCCCGGGGAAACCCTGGGCGTGGTCGGCGAAAGCGGCTGCGGCAAGTCGATCACGGCGCTTGCGATCATGGGGTTGATCCCGATGCCGCCGGGGCGCATCGCCGGCGGCTCGATCCGCCTTGACGGAGAGGAACTGATCGGCGCGCCCGAGCGGCGCCTGCGGCAGCTGCGCGGCCGCGACATCGGCATGATCTTCCAGGAACCGATGACCTCGCTCAACCCGGTGTTCCGCGTCGGCGACCAGATCGCCGAGGCGATCCTGCTGCACCAGGACGTCAGCCGCGACGAGGCCCGCAGACGCGCGCTCGACCTGCTGCGGACCGTCGGCGTGCCCGATCCGGGCCAGCGCATCGACGCCTATCCGCACGAACTCTCGGGCGGGCTGCGCCAGCGGGTGATGATTGCCATCGCCATCTCCTGCCAGCCGCGGCTGCTGATCGCCGACGAGCCGACAACGGCGCTGGACGTGACCGTGCAGGCGCAGATCTTCGACCTGATCCGCGACATCCAGGACCGTCTGGGCGTGGCGGTGATCCTGATCACCCACGACATGGGCGCGATCGCGGAAATGGCCGACCGGGTGGCGGTGATGTATGCCGGCCGCGTGGTCGAGGAAGGCCCGGCGGATGCGATCCTCGACAGCCCGGCACACCCTTACACGCGCGGGCTGATCGGCTGCATCCCCGCCATCGACCCTGCGCTTGCCGCCCTCGACCGCCTGCCGCCGCTGGCCGAGATCCCCGGCGTCGTGCCGCCCCTGCACCTGCTCGGGCAAGGCTGCGCCTTCGCCGATCGCTGCATCGAGGCGGTGGATATCTGCCGCAAGGTGGCGCCGCCCCTCACCGGCCGGGGGCATGCCGTCGCCTGCCATCTTCACGCAGCCGCCGCCGCCTCGGAGGAAAGCTGATGCCCGCCCCCGCCGGCGATTCCGCTTCCGCCCCGCCGCTGCTGGAGGTGCGCAACCTTTCGGTCAGCTTCCCCATGTCGCGGGGGCTGTTCGGTCCGAAGCGCGTGCTGCAGGCGGTGCGCGGCATCAGCTTTACCGTCGGCCGCGGCCGCACCCTGGGGCTGGTGGGCGAAAGCGGCTCGGGCAAGACCACGGCGGCGATGGCGGCGATCCGGCTGGTGACACCCTCGGACGGGCAGGTGCTGCTGGAAGGGCGCGACCTGATGGCGCTGGACGAGCGCGCGATGCGCGCCGAGAGGCGCCACCTGGCCGTGATCTTCCAGGACCCCTATTCCTCGCTGAACCCGCGCAACCGGGTCGGCGCCATCGTGCGCGAGCCGCTTGACCTGATGGGTATCGGCAGCCCCGGTGAGCGCGAAAGCCGGGTGCGCGAACTGTTCCGGCTGGTCGGGCTACGGCCGGATCAGATGGCGCTGTTTCCGCACCAGTTCTCGGGCGGCCAGCGCCAGCGGATCGCCATTGCCCGCGCCCTGGCCACCAATCCGGCGCTGATCGTCTGCGACGAGCCGGTCTCGGCGCTGGACGTGGCGATCCAGGCGCAGATCCTCAACCTGCTGCGTCGGCTTCAGGACGATCTGGGCCTGTCCTACCTGTTCATCAGCCACGACCTGGGCGTGGTGCAGCATGTCTGCCACGAGGTGGCTGTGATGTATCTGGGGCAAGTGGTGGAAATGGCCGAACGTCGGCGGCTGTTCTCGGCTCCGGCCCATCCCTATACGAGGGCACTCCTGGAAAGCGCGCCCTCGCTTGACCGGCGCAAATCCGCAGGCTATCGGCGCAAGGCGGCGGTCAAAGGCGATCCGCCCAGCCCGTTGGCGATTCCCTCGGGATGCGCCTTCGCTGGCCGCTGCCCACAGGCACAGCCGCGCTGCCGCACCGAAGAGCCCGAGCCGACCGCCCGCGACGGGCATCTGGTCCGCTGTCACTTTCCCGTTGGCTGATGAGGATACTGCCAACCCAAACCGGTCCAACGACGGGGTATGCTTTGCTTCTATATTCCCGTTTGATAAGCCTGCTGCAATGATCTGAGCCGAGCTTCAGCGCTGAGGTGCCGCATTTTCCGATCGCGACATAATGGTGTCGATGCCGAAGCGATCGCCTGGCGAACGTCCGATCCAGGTCGATTGTCGGCAAACGCGACCCCCATCGAAGTGTTCAGGTTGCGTTACAAAATAAACACGCGTTTTCAATATATTGCAAGAAATTCACCAAATCACCGCAGTCATGAGGTTCAGAGAAAAACGGCCCGGAGAGAGCGATTTCGGCCGTTTTGCGCGGGCGAAGGTGAATAGCCTACCGGCCTAACCCTTGAAAACAACGGGAAAATTCGGCGCCTACGGGGACGGAGAAACATTCCTCGAAAGCAAGTGGCGGAGGGGACGGGACCGGGGGTGAAGGTTCTCTGCCCCTGCCCACACGTCGAATCGGCGTACGACCCGAAAGCTGCTGTCTCATGTATGGCGGTTAATGATTACGCAACCTGATGTCTGGTGTCTCCGCCACCGCTAGCATCACCGCGCGCACGGACCGGCGGCCGCGCTCCAGCGATTGCGGGTAGAAGGGCTCGCCGTCATGCCCGGCGCTCTTGGGCACCTGCACCGTGACCGTGCCGGCCGGCGTGTCGATCCGCTTGGGCTTGGTGCCGTTGGCATAGCCCCGGCGGCCGGCCGTGCGCTCGTAATGGCCCGCGCCGAGAAAGCGCTCGCGTTCGATCCGCATGGCCAGCTCGAACGCCCGGGCGAAGATATTCGCCATGTCGTCCGCACCATGTTCGATCAGCTGTTCCAAGATGACTTCAAGCCCTGTATTCTTCTGTCTGTCCATTCCCGGTCCTCCACGGTTGGTTTTGCAACTCCATGGAATACCAGAATGGACCGCCCCTGCCGGGGCGTGCCCCGGCAGGGGCGCACAGTGCAATCTCCAACAAAATTTCCAGACGTCAGGTTACAGTGCTCGGGCTTGACCCGCATTTATTGCAACAGTCCCCTCAACAAATATTTACCTTTAACCTGGTTTTCGATAGAGATTTGTTTCATGGATTGGGAAGATCTCCGAGCATTTCTAGCGGTGGCAAAACGCAGCAATCTGCGGCAGGCGGCCGATATGCTGGAGGTAACCCAGCCAACCATTGCCAGGCGGCTGAAGCGGTTGGAAGCCGAAATAGGTATCCCTCTGTTCGAGCGAACGCGTGAGGGCCATCATTTGACAGAGGCCGGAGCATTGTTGCTGCCCGATGCGCGCGCTGTGGAAACCGCGGCACTGCGGGTCGAACAAGGCGCCCTCAGGCTGTCGCAGGGGTTGTCCGAGACGGTGCGGGTCGAGGCCGGGGAATGGGCGGCGGCGGTCATCGTGCGCGGGCTGCATCTACTTTCCAGCCAGCCAAAGATCGAGTTCGTGCTGAGCGGTCGGTCCTCACCCAAGGCCGACCGAAGCCCAGATCTGAGTCTACACCATGGATTGCCCGCCACCGGCAGCGAGTTGACCCGCCGCGTGGGTGCCATCAACTGTGCCTTGTATGGATCCCCGGATCTGCTGAGAGGTCAGACAGCACCGCTTGCCGATACCGAACTCTCGGCGCTGCCGTGGCTAGGTTTTGTCGAGGAACAGCAAGATTACGTCACCATGCAATGGCTTCAGAATTTCATGAATGGTCGGGGGCCAGTGGCAAGGATGACGAATACCGATCTCATGCTGGTCGGTGCTTCGACCGGGATAGGAGCCGCAGTGCTTCCTTGCTTCATCGGCGACGAGGCGCCGGGTGTAACGCGTCTGTCGAATACAATCCCGGAACTGCGCGCCGAATACTGGCTGAAGGTCAGTCCGAACCTGGCACAGAACCCGTCGATCCGACTGGTATCGCTATGGATAATCGATTGCTTCCGCAGCATGCGAACGGGCGGTGAAGTCTGATTGTCGCGTAACAATTCGCCTCACGATCAACTCTTTTCCGGAACGAATCCGTTCCTCGCGTTAAAATCTCTTGGGATAGGCTCCCTGCGCATTTTCCGATTAAATTGTTCAAACAATTTGCGGAAAGGTTTTTCAGATGCATCGTGGTTGGGTGGTTTCACTGGGAGCCGTGCTGTCTTGGGCCCTGCTGAGCGCGATCAGCCGCGTGATCCTGATACGCTTCAAGATCGACCCTTGGGGGTTCAGCTTCATTCAATTGACCACCGGCGGGCTGGTGCTACTGCTCATCAGCGGCCGGCTGTCCTTGGCTCGAGCCAGTTTCCGGAAGCCGACAACATGGATCATCGGCTTATTCCGCGTACTGTCGGCCTCAGCCTATACCGCGCTGCTTGCGATGCTAAGTGTGCTGGAAGCAGGGATCATGGGGGCAATCAGCCTGACAGCGGTGACGCTGGCAGCCTGGGTCGTTTTTGCCCGGCCGCCCGGGCGGGGTGAAATCATTGGCCACCTGATCGTGCTGGGCTGCGCCGGGACGCTGTTGCAATCGCTGGATGGCGGGTTGCGGGATCTAGCTCTGATACTGGTGCTTGCTAACACGATCTGCGTTACCGCCATGACCATCCTCGCCGAGAGACATCCCGACAACCATTCGGTCGACGCTAGCGTGCGGCTTGGCTTCACCGGTGCCGTACTTCTTGTCACCGCTGGGATGTTCCTGGTGGTGCGGTTGGCCCAAGCCGGCCTTTCGCCGCAGATCTGGGATTGGCAGATGCTGGTATTCGGCGCGTTGGTGGGCGTCTTTCTTCGGGCGCCGTCGATGGTGCTAGCCTTTGCCTCGATTCGGCTGGTCGGATCGCAAAACTATTCTGCCGCCACCGCCTTTCTGCCGCTCTTTGGCATGGCACTGGAACATGTGTTCTACGTTTGGGGCTGGATTGGGATATCGCGGTTCCAATTCGACACCCTGTATCTCGGCTTTGGAACCGCCGCCGGAACCATTGCTGTGCTGGGCGCGCGCTTTCTGTCCAGACGCACGGAACGACGCATGACGACGAGAGAAAACCAAATTCCAAGATCAGGATGAACCAGTAACCGAGACAAGAGTGTATAAAAAAACGATTCTTATGCAACATGAACTCGAAAGCCTCCGAAACTATTCAGAATTCATCTGTGACGACCGTGACCTAGAGCGATTGAAAGCCAGTTTCGACACTATTCGTGACGTGTTGGGCGGTTTTGGTGTGACCTTGCCAACGCTGGAGGAGGTCGAGCGGATCTATGTGCTACTGCGCGCCATCGGTGTCCAGAGTCCGGCCGCCTCGGATGGGTCCGAACCGCGCGCGCTGTCCGAACGCCAATGCGAATGCATGTACTGGATCGCGAAGGGCAAGTCCTCGTGGGAGACAGCCCAGATCATGGAAATCTCGGAAAGCACCGTGAACTATCACATCAAGCAGGCGCTCCGCTATTTCGATACCAACAGCCGGACCGTTGCCGCGATCCGCTGCGTCACCGCCGGATATTTCGACATCGACTGACTGAGGCCCGTTGCAAGACGGTGGAGAATCCTACAGCAAGGCATCTCTGTCAACCGACACTGAACTGATGCGGTGGATGCCTCCACCCGACGGCATCAAATGTGCCAGAGTGGTTTTATTGGGTCAAAACAAGGGAGGCATCCACCGCATCAGTTCAGTACGCAGACCCAAGCGTGGCGGCGCAGTGCGGATTCCCGCCCCCTATCAGATCACGCAGTTTCCTCTCGTACAGTCGACGGTCGTGACCCGGCCGAATCATCCACAACCTGCAGTGTAGCGCAACGGCACCACCAGATTTGGCCTGCTTGGCGGCAACGCACGTTAAGAGCAAACAAGCGTCAACAGATAACCCTAATAGGTGCTTTTCGACGTGATTTACATACAATCTGCAACATCCCAAGCCCTCCGCCAATCTCACATTTCAGCCCATGACCGGTGAAAGAAAATGAACAGGGGAAAGCAAATGAACGTAGACCTAGCGAAAAAAAGCTACAGCTCAGCAAAGACGCTGAGCGAAAACATAGAGCAAAGGCTCAAGGCCCATTTGGACGGCGCGGACTGGCGCTCGCAAATCCCGGCCCGGCGCAATCAGTTGACCCGTGAAGGTTATGTGCGGGTCAGCGACCTTCTGCCGGAGGACCTCAAGGAAGAGGTTCGGGCCGAAGCCCGGTCAATTGCGGACGCCGCGGAACGGCGGATCGACGTCCGCATCGCCGAAACCTCGAACACGCAGCGCAAACTGGGCTCGGTCAATATGCGCGACATCCGCGAGCATGGCGCGATCATTCCCCTGCTGTACGATTCAAAACAGCTGCGCCGCGGGCTGAACGATGTTACCTGCCACAAGGTGCTTGATTGCGACTGGGAAAACGAGCGGATGACGATGACCCGCCAGACACAACCGGGGGACACCCATGGCTGGCACTGGGGTGATTACCAATACGCGCTCATCTTCATCGTCGACCACCCGCCGATCGAATGCGGTGGCATGCTGCAATGCGTTCCGCACACTACTTGGAACAAGGAACAACCGGATATCTTCCGCATCCTGACTGAGAACCCGATCGCGACCTATTACCATGAAGGGGGTGACATCTATTTCTTCCGCACTGACACCACGCTGCACCGAACCTATCCGCTGGAAGAGGAATGCACCCGGATCATCCTTAACTTCACCTATGATGGGCCCGACGGGGCAGAGCGCGAACGGACCCACGAAACCCAGTCCGTGATCTACGACTGGTAAATCCCGCTCCCACCTCGGGAAAGCCCTTTGCGGGTTTCCCGGTCAGTCTGGGCCGTCGTGTAAAGGGTGTTCTAGTGGTCCGTTCCGTTTGCAATTCCGAACCTCTGGTTCTTGATTGGGTGACCGTCACAGGCGCCCTGCCGAACTACCTGTGCAACGCGATGGCACTGGCGGTGGACGACATCGTCGGCCGTGCCCGGGGCGCAGAGCGGCGCGCATACCGGCGGGCCGGGCGACACCCTTTGTCCTCATGGATTTGGACCGGCGGCGGCATACGATCCCGGCATCCTGCGCCAAGCACTTGGCCTGCTGCCCCGCGAGATCATCCTTATCTATATATCGCAGGGACCGCGCTCGCCACATCCGTGCCGGCTAGCCATGGCCGCGCGAGCGGGGTTTGCTGCCAGCACGACGGCACAGGTCACTGCGGGAACCGGCGTTTTGCACCTGGCCTGCCGAGTTCCGGGCAACACGGACCGGCTGTTGCAGTGGCGACACCTCTCAGTTCTGCCGGGCCGACCATCTCCGGCCCTGATCGCTCAACCCCATCCCCGTCAATGAAGGTGACACCATGACAACGCTTTCCGGTCCGACCAACGACCTGCTGCACAAATTCCCCAACCTGTATGAACAGGTCTTTTCCATCTCCACCGCGCCGACCTGTATCGAGCTGTTTCAATCGGTGGCTGAAACCCTGCCGCGCAGCGCGCTGGATATCGGTTCGGGTCCCGGCAGGGAACTGGCCGATCTCGCGGAGATGGACATCGACTGTGTCGGCGTCGATTTCGTGCCGATGATGGTCGACTATGCCCGCACTAACTATCCCAAGGTCGAATTCGTGCATGGCGACATGCGCGAAGTGCGGCTAAACCGAACATTCGATATGATCACGATCCTGGGCGCCTGCATCAACTATATGCTGGAAAACGCTGATCTGGAAAAGGCGCTCGCCACCGTGATGGCACATTGCCACAACGACACCCTCGTAATCGTAGAACCCTACAACACCTCATCGTTCGTAGGCACCAGAACCCCACCGGTGGAATACGTCATCCCTGATGGCGAGTTCAAAGCTGTCGGCCGGGCCGAATACGAGTGGCTGCAAAAGGACCAAGTGATCCATCGGACTCGCACTTGGCGCTTTTCAGATGGGCGCGAGGATATTCAGGACAGTTATCACCAGCGGCTCTATTTCGCCAAAGAGCTTGAATACTTCTTCGAGAAGAATGGTTTCCGGGTCATCGACACGGTCGAGCGGCAGCAGAGCGCTGTCTATGACAAGTCTCTGTTCCTTCTGGCTACACCGCGAACGTAACGGAAAAGGGAAAAACCATGCCAACACAACTCAAACCGGATACCAAGACCGAAACCGGCAAGGTCGGCGACAAGATCGAGGCTAAGAATGCCGGTTGGACCTTCGGAGGCGGCACGCCCGCCACATTTGAGGATCACGTGGCCAAATCGGTGCCACTTTATCACGAGGGGCACAACGTGGTGATCCAGCTTTCCGACTATTTCCTGCACAACAATTCGCTGTGCTACGAAATCGGCTCTTCGACCGGGGTACTTCTGGACAAGGTGCTAACCCACAACCAGCACAAGCGCATCCACGCGGTGGGCATCGATGTCGAGCCCGACATGGTGGAATTCGCCAAGAAGAAATATAGCAACCCAAAACTGTCTTTCGTGCATGCCGATATCTCCGAGTACGATCTCGACAGGGCAGACATGATTATCTCGTACTACACCTTGCAGTTCATCAAGCCAAAATTCCGCATGGATGTGCTGCGCAAGATCTACGACGCGTTGAACTGGGGTGGGGCACTGTTGCTATTCGAGAAGGTGCGCGCGCCCGATGCCAGGTTCCAAGACATCATGACGGGGCTCTATATCGATTTCAAGATCGACCAAGGGTACGACGCGTGCGAAATCATATCCAAGTCACGCAGCCTGAAAGGCGTGCTTGAGCCGTTTTCGACCGGCGGCAATTTGGACCTGCTGCAGAAGGCTGGTTTCCGCGACATCATGACCGTGATGAAATATGTCTCGTTCGAAGGGTTCCTGGCGATCAAGTAGCACTTGTCTGAGTGGACTGTTGCATTAATTGGCATGCGCGGCGCTATTTGAGGGCTGCGCGCGTGGCCATAACCTCAAAACAGCGCTTCTTCCCAAGGTGCTATGGGACGGAACTGACCAGTAACGCGATCCTGGCCTTCGCCGCAGATCGCAAGATCAACTGGCACTACATCGCCCCCGGAAAGCCGATGCAAAACGGCTTTGTGGAAAGTTTCAACGGTCGCATGCGCGATGAGCTTCTGAACGAGACCATGTTCCGCACCATGGCCCATGCACGGGTCGTGATCCGCGCCTGGGCGGCAGACTACAACGAGGAAAGGCCCCATTCGGCACTCGGATACCAAACGCCACAAGAGTTTGCCGAGCGCCTGTTCACCGCAACCGGCAGCAGCGCTGCGCCAGATGAAAGCTCCGCGCAGCAGCCGCTTGCTCAACCCGCGCCAATCGGCGTATCAAACCAAAGGGCTCTGATCCCAAGTGGATGAAAGTTCAGTGGCAGGTCAGACGAACTGCTCCCCTGGAACTGGAAACCCGGCGCCAAACTCGAAAACGCCGCCTGAATGGCGGTAGCAATCGAGCGGTTACTGTTCAGATTCATCGGGCCGGCTCTGAGATTGCGCTCACCGCTCGCCCATCGAATCCTGAATCGTTCTAACGACTGGAGCGAAGAAATATGTAATGAGTCGGCGCTTGTCTGTCGTTACATCTATCGTCGCTGTCATGCCCGGGCGTAACGGAAAACGGTCCTTACCCGCCTGCAGGTATCTGGTCTTAGGGGCCACCCTTACGATGTATCCCCACTGACCTACCGGATCCTTGGTCGAGTCTGCAGCGATGTCGGTGACCCGTCCCTTGACGAAACCATATCGCTCGGAAGGATAGGCTTCAAACCGGATGTTGGCCTGCTGACCAACCTTGAGAAAACCCATGTCTCTATTCGGAAAAATTCCTTCAATCTCGATTTCCACGTCGCTCGGCACGATTCGAAGAAGTTCCTGGCCGGCTTTGGCCACACCTCCAACGGTAAAGACCTTGAGTTGATTCACAATTCCGGAAACAGGTGCGCGCAAGATGGACGCATTGAGCCGCCGACGAGCTGCGCGAGCTTCTTCCTCCAGCTTTGCGAGCCGAGCGTCAATTTCGGTCTTTCTGCCGAGGAGACTGCTTCGCAAGCTCGTGATCAACCTGCGGCGCTCGCTGGCAAGGGATTGCCTTTCAGTGGCCTTCTGATCGAGTTCCTTCTCGAAAACGGACTTTTGACGTTCAAGCTCAACGTATGCCTGTTCTACGTCGAGAAAAGCCGACTTGCTGGATGCCCCGCGTGAAAGCAGCTTCCGCGCGGTATTCAGGCGCTCAGCCTGGATCGCCAGTACTGCCTCGATTCCAGCGGAGTTAGCCCGGACCACGGCTTCGGATTTTCGAACCGCTTCTTCGCGCAGGCCAATCTGTTTCAGTTTTACTTGCAAGTCGCTGATTTCCGATTCCAGAAGTGCCCGCTGCTCCTGAGTGAACGGTCGGCCCCTCAATGCCGGCGGCGGATTGAACAATCTGATGCCTTCCGCTGGCGAGATCTTGCTTGCCGAAGCTGCTTCCAAGACCTTGGTCATGGCGTCAATGCGCGCCATTTCTATGCGCAATCGGTCGGTTTCCGATGCGATTGTGGCCAATTGTACCTTGGCGTCCGTGGCATCGAGTTCGATCAGTACCTGACCTTTCCTGACGAACATCCCATTTCTGACATTGATGGCGTTCAGCCGCCCCGAAAACTCCGGCTGAACAACTTGTACACGGCTTATGGGCACCACCCGACCCTTGCCGCGAGCGACAACCTCGATCCGGAAGTAGATCGATATAACGAGAATTGATACAAATACGGCGATGGAGAACAATACCGTGAGATGTAGAGTCGGCGAGGATAGCCCCATCTGGCGTTTCGGACCGGTCATCAAAGCCTCTCGAAATCAACGATCTGATCGGCCGCATCGAACAGGGCCGGGATGTGCGTAATAACAATGAGCGTGGCGGCACGCCTCAACTCCAGCAGCTCGGCTGCCATTCGCCTTTGAGCAACCCCATCCAGGGCGCTTGTGGGTTCATCGAGAATTATGACTGCGGGTTTCCTCAATAGGGATCGGGCAATCGCCACACGCTGCCTTTGCCCGCCGGAAAGGGCCGACCCCCTCTCGCCCACGGATGTGTCAAGCCCCATCGGCAGTTGCCGGACAAGTTCTTCGGCAGCTGCAATCCTGAGGGCGCGCGCGATTTCTTCGTCATCAATCCCTGCGTCACCAAGTGTGAGGTTGTCTCGAATGGTTCCCGAAAACAGATAGGAATCCTGCGGGACATACGCGATGCGCGAGCGTACATCCCGGGGATCGAAATGTGCAATATTCTCACCCCCCAGAAGCACCTCACCTTTGTCCGGCACCTCAATGCCCGCGGCCAGCCGACCGAAGGTGGATTTTCCAACCCCTGATGGGCCGGTCACCAGTGTCAGGGTTCCCTGTTCCGCTCGAAAATTGAAGTCACACAGCACCGGAGCGCCGGGATCATAACCGAAGTTTACATCCCGAAATTCAAGGCAACCCTTGATTTTCGCTGGAAGCCTGGGAAGGGCCCCAAAGGGTTCGGTTGGAGTGTTTACAACGTCTCCAAGCCTTTGGCGTGATACCCGGATGTTCTGCCAGCTTTCCCAAAGGCCTGAGAAGTTCTCGATCGGACCTCGCACCTTTTCGGCAAGCAAATGAAAGGCAATCAGCTGTCCGAGCGTCAATTTGCCGGCAAATACCAGCTGGGCCCCGAAAAAGATGATGCTTATCGTGATCGCCCGGTCGAGCGTGAACAACAGCCTGTCGTTCCAGATGTTCAGAATACCGACTCGATATCCCGCATCGAGACTTGCTTCCAGCGTACTGTCCAGCCGCTCAAGCATCGTATCTTCTGCTGCCAGCGCCTTTACTGTCGCAATCCCGGAAATCGTTTCGACCATTTGCGTTTGATGTGCTGCACCAGCATCGAACTGGGTACGCAAACGGCGCCGCAGGAACGGGCCAAACCCCATGTAAATCAGTACCTGCAGAGGAAGCGCCAGCAGTATGATCGTTGTCAACGGCACTGACAGGGTCATAAGAACTGCGATGTAGACGGTGACAAACAGCAGATCGAGAAACACACCCGTCGTTGTTCCGACAAGGAAATTGCGGATCGTGTCCGTTTCGCTGATCCGGGCGATGGTTTCGCCGACCGACCATTTGCGAAAGTGGCTGAAGGGGAGTTTGAACAAGTGCCCGAAAATGCGGGTGCCGAACCTGAGAGTGACCCGGTTCGCGGTCAACATGCTCAACAGCTGGGACAGAACCGTGAACGCGAGTTGAAAAACGCTGACCGCCGCGAAAATCGCAACCACAGCGACCAGTGATGCCTGGCGCTGGAAGGGGAGAATACGGTCGATGATGACCTGAAAGATGAATGGCTCGACCAATCCCAGCAGGCGTAGACAGATCGCCAGAAAGACCAGCTCCACATAGAGTGGAGTGAATTTCCACAGCGTCCGTCCAAACCAGGAAAGCGGGATTTCGCCTGCGTTTTCGGCGCTCCTTTCGCTCATCGGCAATCGGCGGCCTGTCGCGGTTCAGAGATCACGCACGCACCGGGCAGGGCGTTTTTGTTTGGCGAGACGGCAATGACGATGAAATCGTCTGAGGCGGGAAACGCACTGGCAAGACGCTTCCGAAGGTCGTCCTTGGTCAGGGCATCGAGATCGTGAACAATCTCCAAAACCTTGCCCGGCTGAAAGCCGTCAAGCGCGCTTTCCAATTCGCTTCTGGCTGTGGCCATCGACAGAGTCGGCAGCTTCTGAAAGTTTGCCTTGAGCGGCGCCTTTCGCCGGGCCAGATCGCCCGACGGCCCGCTCTTGCGAAAATCCGCATAGGCCTTGCGCACGGCTTGCTCCACGGCGGCCAGTTTGCCGGGCTCGACCTGTCCCAGGATGAAAAAAACCCGCAGTTCGCGCGTATAATTGCTGAACCCTGCCGAAAAACCGTAGGACGCGCGCAGGCGTGTGCGTACCGCGTCGAACAGAACACCCTTTTCGCCGCTCAGAGCACTGGTCAGAACCAGATCGCCTTCGTCACCGCCAAGCCGAGTGGGAGGCAGCGGTGCGATAAACGCAAGGGTGGTTGTTTTTGCATCGGGCATGTGGAGCAATATCCGGCGTGGCGAGAAATCCGCCTTGACGCGGCGCGATATTTTCGGCGTCGTGTCCGGCAGGCCCGCGAACAGGGAGTCGACCACCTTTCCCGCCATCTCGGCGTCGATATCGCCAGAGACAACCACCGCCTCGGGATGGCGAGTGATGGTTTCGTGGTGCCATTTGACGATGTCTGCGCGGGTCAGATTTCTGAACACGCCCGGCGCATCGAGCGACAGGGCATTGCGCAGCGGCTGGTTGCCGAACACGGCCCAGCGGACGGCATCGAAGCCTGCGTGAAAGGGCCGCGCGCGGGCTGCGGCAAGTTTCTGCGCCACACCGTCGCGGATACGCGTGAACCATTTCTGGTCGAGTGCTGGCGCACGCAGATGCGCGTTGGCGATTTCGATCGCAGGCATCAGGTTCTTGCGCCGCACGACGATCTCTCCGATGACGTGGTCTTCAGCCGCAAGATAAAGGCTGGCGTCGGCCTTCAGATCGGCGAAACTTTCGATCGCCTTGCCGGCCGGGTAACCCTTAGCGCCCCCCGAAAGGATCAGCTTCGTTCCGATGACCGGCGCAGCCTGGTTGACGCCCGCCCGATAGGCCCAGTCGGTGGGCCAGGCAGCGGCGATTGCGACGTCCTTGTTCCCGGGCAGGTGCAGAAGTGTGTAGGCGATCCCGCCGGGGCTCGTCTGGCGGCTGGCCGTGGGCGACGCGGCCTGGCCGAGAGCCGGAACGAGAACAAGGAAAAGGGCAAGGAGAAATCTGATCATTTGAAACGGTCCTCTGATCCGATGAAGGCAACGGCCGTGCGGCCCCTGCCGGCGAGTTGATGGAGAAGGGTGTTCAGCGCCGCGCGCGACAGCCGGTCGGGCAATCGCTTGAGCTCGTCCCGGCCAAGTGGCTGGCGCAGAGCCCCGACGCGGCGCAGGGTGTAATTGGCGATCCATCGGGCGGTCTTGTCGGCGTCCTCCCAGTCTGGCCAGTAATCGTCGAAACGTTTCAGGACACGGGCATAGGTGGCCTCAGGAATGCTATCGCGGGCAATGCGATCAAGCGTGTTCTCGAAAGCGGCTCGCAGATTTTCCAGCGTCACCCCTCGGTCCGGATAGGCCGCGAAGCTGATCTCGATATTGTCCTCGTCGATAGGCCAGATCTGGATGTCGAAGCTGCGCGTGATCGCTGCATCAAACCGCAAAGGCCCGGCCAGACCGCCGGGCAGGGTGGTGTCGAGAATGTCGCGCAAGAGGGCGGTCTCGGCCTCCAGCAGGTCGAACTCGACCGGCCGGGGCAGCGTGACGACCCGTCGCCAGATCAGGTGCGTGACGGCATGTGGATCCGCAAAACGCAAGGTTGTCCTGTCCGGTTCGGCAAGGGTGAAGGGCGGCTGGGTCGGCGGCATGTGTTTCTTCTGCACCTCGGGCCAGCCCGCTTTCAGCATCGCCTGCCGGACCTCGGCCCGGGTTACGTCGCCGATGATGACAAGGCGCGCGAGCTCCGGTCGGTGGCTGGAATCATGCAGCGCGCGGGCGGCATCGTAGCTGAGCGATCCGATCTCGGCAGGCGTTCCCAGCGGCGACAGCGCATCGCGATTGCCCGCATAAAGGAAGGCGTCCATGGCCAGTTCGGCCTGCGCGCCCGGGTTGTCGATCAGGCGTTGTTCGTATTCGCGCAACAGCATCTTGCGCTCGTCCTCGGCAAATGGGCGCGGCAGGCCGATGGGTTTGAAAACGCCGGACAGGCGGCGCAGGATGTCGGCAAGCTCTCCGGTGCCGCCCGACAGCCAGTAGCCCAGCGCGATCCGCTTCGTCCAGGCGTTGGAATGGCGGCCCGCGTTCAGCTTCCCACGGCCGATGGCGTTCAGCCAGCTCAAATGTTCGAGGTAATGGAAGGCGAGCGGATCGGCGCGATCGCCCTGCGGGAAGACGACATGCGCCTCCAGCCTGCCGGGCAGCGGTGAGGGTACGATGGAGAAAGCCTCATCCGGGACGGGATTGTCAATGGAAAACGTAGCCGCCACTAAGAATGCCGTCGCGATTTTCAGAATAGCCAAAACGGCCCTCATTTTCTAGAGCGCCACTTCTGCGCCAACCACTCCAAAACCATACTCAACACAAATGCTGCAATGAGTGAAAAGAACCACGAAGCACTTGTCGTTTCAGATATCACTACGGCAATTCCCGAAAAAATGGCGCCCCATATTGCTCCTCGCAGCATGACAAACCTCCCCCTTTGACCTCCTCCAAAGCTTATGCCTTGGAAGAGATCGTGTTAATAAATGACGTTTTTCTTATTGGGGATAGCCCACGCGCGTCCCGCGGTTGTTGTAATCCACAATTGCGGCGCCCCAAGGTGCATAGTGCGTACCTCTGGGATCTGACATACCTTGGCCAATTTTCGAACCGATGGTGCCACCGGCCAATCCCCCGATGAAGTACCCGTAATTACGCATACCGACACGCCCGCCAATCGCACCACCAACTGCCCCACCAACAACTGTACCAATTGCTTTGCCCCGCTGCTGGGTGCTGGAACCTTGACCAGTCCTCCAGTTTCCACCACCATTTCCACCGTCACCGCCATTTCCACTGAAGCTGACATTGGTGTGCAGGTCGGTCATTGCGTTCTTCAGTTGTTCCGACATATCTCTGTCCTTCTTCCTTGTGCGGCAAGGGTATGCTACCCTTGCCGCGTTGCTGTCTGCCGGGTTTTCCTGCCCGGCGGCTCAATCGGGCGGAGGGGTCCATACACTTCCTCCGCCCACCTCACGCCCCGGATAGTTGGCCGAAGCGCGTTCCTCTGGCCCGGGAATCCAATCGTTTCCGCAAGCCCTTCATGCCGGTTTCCTTTCCAACTTGACCGGATGACCCTTTCGCATGAACCGGCCGACCCGCCGCAGAGATCCATCAGGGTTGCGACGAATGATCGAGCCGTGCTTCAGTTCCGGGAACACCCGATCCCTCAGGTCGCGAACAACCTGGCCTGTGCCGCCATAGGGCGCGATCAGATCGTTGATGAAGAACCTGTCGCCGCAATTCCACTCGTCATGCTGCAACGCCCGCCCGTTTTCGTGCACTTCGCGTTCAACATCTTCTGACAGCCAGGCCCATGTAACCATGGCCGTCGGTATTCCAGCTTCCGTCAGATAGAAGCGGACCTGCCTGCACCTCAGTGGAGGAAGTATCTCCACCCCGATGTAGCGATCAAGCGGGAACCTGCGCTGATATCCGGAAGCTGCGAGTATCTCGAGCGCATAGCCAATGGCCGCATACTGGTCGATTTCGCGCTCGCCATCTTTTGCCGTGCACGGCGGGCGGTTTGCCGGTTCCGCAGCGTTCAAGGCATATTGCCGCGCCGATTCGCGCAGGCTTTCACAGTCGCCATAAGGGGCAACCAGGTGGTCGAATTGAATGCCGTTATCGCTGCCCGCCGCAACCGTCCAGGTTGCGTAGCCCGCGGGGCGGCGTGCCTCATCGAGCGCAACGAACACCTGCCGTTCCCTCATGCGCTCAAGTATGGCGCTGTAATACGAGCCCATCGGCATTTGCGCGCTCGGCCCGGCCTCCACAAGATCGAGCATGACGATTGCCCCGAGGCTGCGATAGGCGTCGATGACCGGGTTTTCGGCATCAGGTTCCGGCAAAGGGGGAAGGGGGTTGGTGACATCTGCGGCGCGTTCTGCCATGGCCTCGATCGGCAGGTGCCGCATTGCCTCCGCCCCGGCGGAAAACAGGCCGCGCGCCCAAGCGCCCGGATCGCGACGGAACAGTTCAACCGCCGCCAGCCGTGCGATCGGATAGTTCTGGCGATAATGGTACGGGGTGGAGGGATCTGCGATTGCGGCGGAAAGCGCGGTGAGATCCCGGCCCAGATAGGCCTCGTTCTCCTTGCGCCAGACGTCACACAAGGCGCCGAACAGATCGGGACGCCGGTTGCGCGCATGTTCGATCACAGCAAGTTCGCCCAGAAACGCGCAGGTTTCACGAGCAACTGGCGGCATGGTTTCATGACTGGACAGAAGTATCTGAAGGGCATGGGCCGCCTCATGGGCAAGGCAGATCACGTTATCGAACGTGCCATGCCAGGCCATCTCGACGCGCGGCGCCTGTCCTTTCCCGAGATCGGCCGTGTATGGCGGGGACACATTCTCTGTGCCCGCCGGCTCCGCGAACTCCACCCGATGCAAGAGGCCCCTGACATCGGCGCCTTCGCCCAGGAATGTCGCAAGAGCCGGAATGACAATGTCGGAAAGAGCTTCGGAACGCGCGCCGGCACTCCCATGTTTGCGAACGGATTGCGAAAGACCGATGGCGTGCGTGTCTGGGGCGTCATGAACCTGGCCGCTGCGATGGGACGCAATAACATCCTGAACAACCCTCAAGTCCAGACCGTGAATATCCAGCCAATCACCAATACTCTGCATCAATCTACCAGTAACCGAGTCGATCAAGCGGGGAAAATTCCCGTTCTCATGTTCCTTTAAGTTAATCAATTCCAGGGAGATTCGGTCAACCGAAAAAATCCTTTTAAAGGTTAATTTTTCTGTTGACGGGGGGGGGGTAAGGGCAAAGTAAAATACACGCTCTGCGTGATTTTGTTTGTGTGGAAATGAAAAAGAACCTCGGCGAACCGGCCTCCGGTTCAACCGCGCAGCAGCCCCTGATCGATTTCGGGGTCATCCCAGGCGCCCGCGGCAGCAGCCCACCGGTCGATCGTTTCCCGCAGGCCCGGGTCATCGGCCATCAGGTGGAAGGTGTAGAGCCGATTGACGATCTGGCGCATCAGCGCACGCATGGCCTCGTCATCCAGATGCGAAACCTCAGTCCAGGGGATTTCCCGGCCTTCGGCATCAATCACCATGACGTCCGAATAATCCCCGGTTTTGCTGACCGGTGTAATGCCCGCATGCAGGTCTTCGAGTGCCGTGTTGCGCACGCACAGCATGGCCAGGATTCTGGCCAGCTTGGCTGCAATGCGTTTTTCGTCGGCGTCGTTCATCCCGCGATCATAGCGCCGGATGGCCGGAAGGGACAGGAGGGCCTGATTCCTTTGTTCCCGGGTTCAACCGAACACCTTCAATTTCACCGCCACGCCTGCAATCAGCGCCAGCAGCAGGCCGGTGGTGATGAGCCGCACGATGGTCTGCCAGGCGGTGCGGCGCGCCATGCGCAGGCTCGCGAGCAGAGTGCGCAGATCGCGGATGTCGATGGCCGCTTCCGGGCCCTCGAGGCCGACATCGGCGAGTGCGCGGCGGGCGCCCTTTTCGGCGGCGCGGGCGAGGATGGCTTCGAAGTCTTCCTCCGGCATGCGGACAAAGCCCGCGTCCTTGTGCGGTGGTGTCATGGTCGTTTCCTTGTGGTGGTTTTGGGTCAGGCCGCCGGCGCGGTCGGCAGCAGATACTGGATGGCAATGCGCACATCCCCACCGGTGAAACTGCCGCCATTGGCGGTGAGCACGATGGGCGTGGCCGCATAGAAGGCCTGCGGGCCGATCACCCCGACATTGGAGCTGCCTGCGGCGATGCCAAGCGTGCCTCCGAACTTGGCGGGCGTGCCGGAAATGCCGCAGTCATATGAGGTGGCACCGGTGATGGCAGTCACCGTACGGGTCGAGACCGCCAGGACGATAGCGCGGTCGGGAATGGCGATGATGGACGTGACGCTGGCGCCGGAGAGGCCGGCAAGTAGTTCTTCCGCCGTCACGATCTCGATGGCGGAACTGGCGGCTCCCTCTGCAATCCGAACCGAAGCAGCGCGCCTCAGAAGAGCCATGGCCACGTCCAACCCACTCCAGGCGCTGCCGGTCCAGACCAGCGCCGATCCCGCGCCCTGATCCCAGGCCAGCCAGCCGGTCTGGGGGATCAGCCGCAGCCATGCCCCGCCCGAGAACAGCGCGACGGAATCGTCCCAGCCGGCCCAGGCACCGGTGGCGCCTGTGGCGACGATGTAACGATCCCCCTCGGCCGGGCTTGCGGGCGGCGCGGTCTGCGTCGAAGAAATCACCGAGAGTTGCACCAGCCCGTCGAGCCGGGAGAGGGCCTCGTTGACGGTGACATGCTTCTGGGCCTGGGCGGCCGCCAAAAGCGGCAGGGCGAGATTGGGAGTGGTCATAGAGCCTCCGAAATCGTGAGGGTGGTTGTCA
>WFQE01000095.1 GCA_015487165.1 Paracoccaceae bacterium
CGGCTCGCCCGGCGGGGGAGCGGGCAGCATGATGTCGCCTTCGACAATGCGCCGGGCGCAGGCTCGCACGATGGTGCGGCGGGCGTCGAGCAGGCGGTAGGTGTAACGATAACCAAGAAAGGCCTTCGTGTCCTCGTCCCGCAGCTCGGTGATGGAGATGGGGGTCGCCGGTTGCTGCGGGCCTTCCGAATGACCGCCCTGCCCCCGGGCGTTGACCCACCAGGGCTCGAGGGTGGCGCGCATTCCAACAACAGGTCTTGTTACGGCGTGAAACCTTGAATGTTGATGTCGCCCAACACCGTTATCGAAGCGGAAGAAGTTTCGGCAGGCGCATCACCCGCCTTTTGCAAACGGCATGTTTTCCAACAAGCACAAATTCGCCATCAAGCCGCTGGCGTATGCGGCTTTTTCGTGCCCACCGCATTTACGGATTTCTCTTCGGCCTGCTCCCGCTCCATTCTGGCCTTGGCGACTTCATACGGATCGACAAAGTCCGGCAGGCGGGATTTCCATTTCCACTCCTCCCATGTACCAAGACCCTTGGTGCGATTGGGGTATTGTTCGAGATCAGGAACGTCTGGAAGCGGTGCATCCTTCTTCATATACTGCAACATGAATGACCACATCCCGAGGACACCATCAAATGTCGACGTCACACCCAACATGACAACATATGGAATTCGGGTGTTGCGGACAAAAAGCTCGTAGGTGGGTGACCCGATTTCGGTATAGTAAAATCGGGAAATAGCCTCCCATTCTTCAAAAGGCGTTTCCGTTGCCTTCTTGCGAATGAGTGGATGGTTCGGCGTCCGCACCATCCCTGTGGTACGATCGAATATCGCCTGTCGCTTGGGGATGAGATAAGATGCAACATGCAGAATAACCCCTGCGGTAAGACTGACAAAAAAAAGTTTCGCGTAAATTGGGGTATCGAATTTTGTCGGCGCAACAAGAGACACCATCAACCCCACGAAGGCAGCCGTATAGGCAAGGTTTCGCAAGATATACAGCCACATTTCCATTCCCCAGCTCGGCGCAATACGCAATTCCTTGTCGTCAAGCTCTTCTGCGGCACAAACCCGAAAAGGACGAACGATTTCCCTTGGCAGCTTCTTTATCCCGTACTTGTCCATGTAGCGCTGCCAGAACGTACGACGGGGCTTGATTTCTTTCATGCCATCTCCTGCTATATGGCCTTGAACCGGTCCACGTTTGTCCGCACGGTCAACTCGATCGGCCTGACTCCGCGCCCAGCAATCGGTGCTGCCTTTTTATTGGTATTTCCAGTATTGCCGGATATCCGCACCTTGCCAACCGGACAGATGTTTCGTTTAACGGCTTCCTTGCGCCATTGCTCGGCCTCTTCCTCGCTCCACTGTAATGCCGACATGGGCAGACGATAGCGCTGGTCACCATACAAATCCAGCCAGATGCGTACCCGAACCTCGTCAATTTCTCGCGCAATGGTCCTGCGTACCGTCACCGTCCGCGGTCCCGACCCCTCGGGGGTATAGAGCCGGCAATCCCGCTCGTCGGCTCGGCGCCATTCCCCATGATGCGGCCGTTCCCACCATTCCACGAACAACCGCGAACGGTCCTCGTAAAATGTGGGGACATGAACGATCACCTCAGCCTCGCGAGTGCCCGCAAGCCGGTCGTGAAACCGCAAATCGGCGACCGGCTGAAAAATAACATTCAGCAGATCTTCATAAGCCGTTCGGGGTTGCAGATACCAGATATGAAAACGGCTCTGAGCAGGGTCACCCGCATCGTACCCGGCAAAACGTCCGGATTTATCGGTGGGATCGTCTGGATCGATGCCAAATGGTCCGTTGACGAGCCATTCCTCCATGGGCGTATCTTCGCGGAAAACCCAGATCAGCAGAGCCGCGCCAATCAGGAGCACGGCCAGTCCGATCAGGGCAATCGTACCGGCGGCAGCGACCCCCGCGCCCAACATACCGCCAACCTCGATACCTAGCAGACTGGCACCCGCACCCACAAGCTGAAGAGTATTGCCCACAGCCCCCAACGCAAACCCGGTTGTCATCATCCCATGACTTATTGCAGCATCATCCCCCTCGTTGACATTGCGCAGCATGTCTTGAAGGGACAGGATGCCACTATAAACGTTTGCCCCGAGGCCGAGACCAGCAGTCCAACCTCTGGCCTTTAATGCAACTCTTTCAAAGGATCTAGAATAATATTTTGGTCCTCGAGCTTTTATTCTGATCTCATTCAGATACGCAATCAATGCCGCTGAATCAGCAATCGCATTACCAAGCTGATTCAGGCTCGCCGCCAATTCTTTTTCGTTACCGTCACTTTTGCTGACTTTCTCAATGGCATTCTGCAAATTCCACGCTTCCAACACCACCGTAATCGGGATAATGGCTTTCAACCAAATCCCCCGCTCCATGGCCTGCCGCGCCAGCGCATGGACGCCATCGACCTTGCGCGTGACCCAGACCTTGACCTTCACGCTGGAAAAACGCTGGCTTTTGGCATAGCGTTTCCAGGCCGAGCGCGAGAATCCCCGCCCCTGGCGGTATGCTTCGGCCGTCGTGGTGGCAATGAGATTGCCCCTCTGATCGTTGATCTGGATGGGTCCATGCTGCTGGCCGTCGATTTCAATATCTCCGCCATCGAAATTACGTTTTCGTCGGTAGGGGATATCCTTGTCCAGCTCGAGCACTTCCATGCGCACGATTTCGTAATCCTTTGCGAGATTCTCGGGTAGACGCCCTTCGAAGTAGTCTTCGAGAGTCAGATTGACCCGTTCCATTTCCAGGCCAATCCCGCTTTTGGTGATCAAGTCCATGATCTGTTCCTGCAGATGGGCATTCTGCAGGTCGGCGGCCACCTGGGCGTAGTGCTCGACAAATGCGGCGATGAAGCTGGCTGAGCGCCGTCCTATCCGGGCGAGAATGGCGGTCGTCATCAGCGGCGAGACGGAATCGGGCGGCAATTCGTCTCGGGTCGGGAACAGGCGTTCGTGCAGCGGATGCCCGCCGGGCTTGCCGATGGCGGCGAGCAGGCGACGGCCCGGGTTGTTGCGAGCCAGTTCATGCAAGGTCTTCTGCGAAGGCGGCTTCGTTTCCAGGTGCAGGTCGAGAGCATACTCGTGATCGGCCAGCCGGGCGAACAGTTCGTCGGCCAGCCGGTAGCGCAGGCCGCAATGCGGCGCCTCGTCGCCCAGCCTGGTCTCCTTTGCTGGCAGGGTGCAATAGTCGTCCCACGCGGCGAGCAGGCCATCAAATGTTTCCGATTCGGGTTGCAGGTAGTCGGCAAGGGCCTGCCGTTTTTCGACGATGGCCTGGCGCAGTTCGGCGCGGCGTTTCGTGCCCAGTGCGGCCTGGATGTCCTCCAGGCTGAGTTTCTTGCGCCATTCCTCTCGCAGCTCCTTCGCCTTTTCCCAATCGCCCTCCGATGGTTTGCCAGGATATTTGGCGACATTGGGGGCGTCTTCGACCGGTGGTTCGACGAAGAAGTACTGGTTGGCGAGCACCGCCGAATCGAACCATGGGGCGAACGGGTGGCGATCGGCGTTGTCGGGATTGGAAATTTCGGCAATGTAGTCGGCCATGTCCTGCCAGGCGCCCTGGTGTTCGGCGGCGAGGCGACGTGCGATACCGAGGGTGTCGTGCAGGTACACCACCGGGATGTCGCGCTTGTGGTGCAGGCGGATGTGGATGAGCTGGTCGTTGGCGTGGGCGACGTTTTCGATGTGGGCGGCGCGCCCTTCGGGGGGCTGGACGGGGAAGCCGTCTTCGAAGCCGGACAGGTCGATTTTCTGCAGGCGGGCTGCGCGCAATTCTGCCGCCTTGCCGGGGGTGATACCCTGGTCTTCGGGCATCGGCGGCAGGTGGTCGGGGTGGAGGCGGATGTCGTCCGGGTCCATGCCGCCGAGCTGGTTGATGCGGGCCCAGGACCATTGCACTTCCGAGTAGGTCATCTCGATGTCCTGGTCCTGGCCATCGATGCGGTGCAGGACGAGGATCCGGTTGTCCTTCTCCACCGTGGCGGGGCGTTCGTCGCGGCCGGCGTATTTGTGCAGGTTCACTTCCCGGAACCAGCCCTGGGCGAGGACTTCGAACTCGCGCCAGAGGTGGCCGTTCTTGTAGATGTAAAGATAGCCGCCCTTTCGGGGCACGTCGCACTGGGCCGGGTCGAGGTCGGGGGTGGCGTAGACCCGCGGCAGGATGGGGATGATGACGTTCTTGAGCGGCGTGGGCGCTTCGTCCTTGCGGCGGGTGGCGGCCTTGCCGAGGGGGACGTTGTACCAGGTGAAGCGCTCGTCGCGGAACTTGAGGTAGGTCTTGCCGCTGCCGCTGGAGGGCATGACGAGTTCGCGGATGCGGCCGTTCTTCTTGCCGCCGCTCATGGGGATTTCGGTGGCGTTGCCGCGCAGGGCGCGGGCATAGGCGGGGTGGACGGCCTGCTCACTCATCGTTGTCTTCTCCGCCGAGGCCCTTTTCCAGCATGGCGTCCTCGCCGGTCGTGGCCCAGTCGGTCCGCTCCGGCCGTTCGGCCGCTTCAAGTTCCTTGCCCGGACCCTGGAGGACTGCTTCCGGCGGCTTGCCGGCGCCGGGCTGGATCAGGGGCATGGGCGGGGTGTTGCGGTTGTTGGAGGTCATCAGGTCGCCCTGGCGCGCGGCGGGGACGCCTTCGATCATCACGTTGGGCGAGGCGGTGATGAACTCGGCCTTGCCACGGATGGTCCCGGAGCGCACGCCGCCGCAGGCGCCGCCTTCGTCGCCGGAGCTGGTGGTGAAGATGGAATCCTTGTGGCAGGCGGGCTGGCCGTTGATGAACACGGTGGCGGCGGTCTGGCCGGCATCGGCCGATTTGGCCACGTTGCGAAAGGCCCGGGGGCGGCACTTGTCCGGCACCTTGCACACGTCGGGGCTGCTGACGGTGCCCCCGGAGCCGGCGTGGACGGCCGTGCGGCCGTTGATGAGGACGTTGCCCATGATGGTTTCCTCCCTGGTCTTTATGTTGTATCAGGCCACGCTGGCCCGACGTTCCATTCCGGTTGATGGTTCGGGTGTTTCCACGCGACGAAGACGGCAAGCGGCCCGAACGGGCTGCTGGCCGGTTTCGAGGACCAGCGCCGTATCGATGCGCGGCCAGTCGAAGCCGAAACGGGCGCAGGCGGTGGCGATCCCGACAAGCGGCTCGGCGATTCCGGTTGTGCCCAGGGTGTGGGC
>WFQE01000096.1 GCA_015487165.1 Paracoccaceae bacterium
ACCCCGATCACCGTGGTTTCGCCGGCCTCGATCCGGGCCAGACGGGCGGCGTTGCTTTCGACAAGACGCCCCTTCATGTATTCTATCGCCGCAACCGCCCCGCCCATGGCGTCGATGGTGGCAAGTTCCTCGCGCGCACCGGATTTCAGTTCCTCCACCTTGCGCGTCACCGCCGGGTTGCCATCGAACAGGTCGTCATATTCCAGAAGGTCGGTTTCAAAGGCCAGGATCTGTTGCATGCGCAGCGACCATTGCTGATCCCAGGGGCGCGGCAGGCCCAGCGCCTCGTTCCAGGCGGGCAACTGCACCGCCCGCGCGCGCGCCTTTTTGGACAGCGTCACCGCCAGCATTTCCAGCAGGATGCGATAGACGTTGTTTTCGGGCTGCTGCTCGGTCAGGCCGAGGCTGTTGACCTGCACGCCATAGCGGAAACGCCGCATCCTGGGATCATCCACCCCATAGCGGGTCTCGCAGATCTCGTCCCACAGATCGACGAATGCGCGCATCTTGCACATCTCGGTCACAAACCGGATGCCGGCATTGACGAAGAACGAGATCCGCCCGACGACGCGGGGGAAATCGCCCTCGGGCACCTTGTCGCGCACATCATCCAGCACCGCGATGGCGGTCGCCAGCGCATAGGCCAGTTCCTGTTCGGGGGTCGCGCCGGCCTCTTGCAGGTGGTAGGAACACACATTCATCGGGTTCCATTTCGGCAGGTTTTCCAGCGTCCAGGCGGCCACGTCGGTAATCATCCGCAGGCTGGGTTTCGGCGGGCAGATATAGGTGCCACGCGAAAGATATTCCTTGATGATGTCGTTTTGCACCGTGCCCTGCAGGGCCGCGATGTCGGCGCCCTGTTCCTGCGCGGCGGCAATATAGAGCGCCAGCAGCCAGGGCGCGGTGGCGTTGATGGTCATGCTGGTGTTCATCTGCTCCAGCGGGATGCCATCGAACAGCGCGCGCATGTCGCCCAGATGGCACACCGGCACGCCCACCTTGCCGACCTCGCCGCGCGCGAGGGTGTGATCGCTGTCATAGCCGGTCTGGGTCGGCAGATCGAACGCCACCGAAAGCCCGGTCTGCCCCTTGGCAAGATTGGTGCGATACAACTCGTTCGAGGCCTTGGCAGTGGAATGCCCGGCATAGGTGCGAAACAGCCAGGGGCGGGGTCTGTTGTTGGTCATTGCATGGCCTTTACCTATCTCGGGCAGAGTGCACCGCAATATTGTTGCAGTATTTTATCAGCCCGCGTAATTTCATGTCTTTTGCATTTTGCCGCAGCGCAGAAATAACTGCAAGCGCATTTTCATTGCATCTTTACGGGCACCGGGGTCGCCAACCAGTTTTATCGCCTGCCTTTCCATCTTCGATCCGGTTCAGGTGCAATACTGACCCCCGCTTTTCCCTGCGACCCTTGGCGCCATCGGTATTCTCGATCGCCTGCTGATGACTGGGTGGGCACCTTGACCCTGCGCCATGTCCTGACCAAAGAGAAAGGGCCCCTTCCAGAGTTCTGCGCCAATTCTGCGGCCCAGCTGGAGGCCCCGCAGAAAATTTCATCAAGCAACTAAATTACCTATGCGGCAATTTAGTGATGTCATTATTTCACAACGTCGCGGCAATAAGTTCTGTTATTGCTATTGCGTCAGCGGTGGAAGGGTGCCAAAAACCCGGAAACAAGGCTTGACGACGATTCTGCGACGCAGCATGCTGCATTGCAGAACGCAACTGCGGAGAAACGGACAATGGCCCCTCTGGACGAGACGACCGAAATTGCCCCCTATGACGCCCCCGAAAAGGACCTCTACGAGATCGGGGAAATCCCGCCCCTCGGCCATGTGCCGAAAAAGATGTATGCGTGGACCATCCGGCGCGAACGCCACGGCGAGCCCGACCAGGCCATGAAGGTCGAGGTCGTGGATGTGCCGGAAATCGACAGCCACGAAGTGCTGGTCTTTGTCATGGCGGCCGGGGTCAACTATAACGGCGTCTGGGCCGCGCTGGGCACGCCGATCAGCGTATTCGACGTGCACAAGGCCGACTACCACATTGCGGGTTCCGATGCGGCCGGCATCGTCTGGAAGGTGGGCGACAAGGTGCGCCGCTGGAAGGTCGGCGACGAGGTGGTGATCCACTGCAATCAGGATGACGGCGACGACGAAGAATGCAACGGCGGCGACCCGATGTTTTCGCCCAGCCAGCGGATCTGGGGCTATGAAACCCCCGATGGCAGCTTTGCCCAGTTCACGCGCGTCCAGTCGCAACAGTTGATGCGCCGCCCCAAGCACCTGACATGGGAAGAATCCGCCTGCTACACGCTGACACTGGCCACCGCCTACCGGATGCTGTTCGGCCACCGGCCGCATACGCTGAAACCCGGCCAGAACGTGCTGGTCTGGGGCGCGTCAGGTGGCCTTGGCAGCTTTGCCATCCAGCTGGTCAACACCGCCGGCGCCAACGCGATCGGGGTGATTTCGGACGAGGACAAGCGCGAATTCGTGCTGTCGCTGGGCGCCAAGGGGGTCATCAACCGCAAGGATTTCAACTGCTGGGGCCAGATGCCCAAGGTCAACACCCCCGAATACAAGCAATGGTTCAACGAGACCCGCAAATTCGGCAAGGCCATCTGGGAGATCACCGGCAAGGGCAACAATGTGGACATGGTGTTCGAACATCCCGGCGAGGCGACCTTCCCGGTCAGTGTCTTTGTCGTCAAGCGCGGCGGCATGGTGGTGATCTGCGCGGGCACCACGGGCTATAATCTGACGATGGATGCGCGCTATCTGTGGATGCACCAGAAGCGCGTGCAAGGCAGCCATTTCGCCAACCTCAAGCAGGCGAGTGCCGCCAACCAGCTGATGCTGGAACGCCGGCTTGACCCGTCCATGTCCGAGGTCTTTCCCTGGGACGAGATCCCTCAGGCCCACATGAAGATGCGCCGCAACGAACACAAGCCGGGCAATATGGCGGTTCTGGTCAGCGCGCCGACAACCGGGCTGCGGACACTTGAAGACGCGGTCGAGGCCAGCAGGTAAATCCGAAACACGGGAAACACAGTTTTTCCATTTTGGAAACACCCCTCGGATCGGGGGGTGTTTTTCGTTGGAGGCCTTTGCCGGAAGAACAATTTATCGTTGTTATTCAATGGTTTGAAAAACGACAGCCCACCAAATATGGGGAATTGAAATCCGCGAATTTCGGCACTGCAATATTCCCGCTAAAATTGCATTAACACTTCATTAACCAATCATAAAGAGGTTTGCCATGTCGCAGGAATGGATGATCGATGTCCTGAAAGACCTGACCTGTTTTGCCCGCCAAAACGGCCTGATGGGATTGGCCGAACAGCTGGACGAAACGCTGGGGATCGCTGCGACGGAACTGAGGCGAACGCAGGCAGCGGCAAACCACGATGCAGACCAGGATCGAAAAATTTGTCGAAAAACTGCAGCAAGCTGAAACGCTTGATGACCTGCAATCCGTCGTCGAACATCTGAGAACCCTCTACCAGGCCGATCATTTCATCTATCATTCGGTCAACCACGCAGGCGAACCCTATGCCGCGCTCACCTATGATCTGAAATGGGTCGATCACTATCTGGCACGGGATTACGCCCGCATCGACCCGGTGGTGCTGGGCTGTTACCAGCGTTTTCATCCGGTTGACTGGAAACAGCTTGACTGGTCGGGCAAACCCGCGCGCGGGTTTCTGAAAGAAGCCCTTGATGCGGGGGTGGGCAATCAGGGTTTTTCCATCCCGATCCGCGGGCCCAAGGGGCAGTTCGCGCTGTTCACCGTCAATCACAAATGCTCTGACGACCAATGGGCCCGCTTTACCCGCGCACATGTGCATGATCTCATCCTGATCGCCCATTACATCAACAAGAAGGCGCTGGAAATCGAGGCAGGCTCGGACATTCTGCCCGATGCCACCCTTTCACCGCGCGAAACCGATGCGCTGACGCTGATCGGGCTGGGGCTTTCGCGCGCACAGGCCGCCGAAAGGTTGAAGATTTCCGAACACACGCTGCGCGTCTATATCGAATCGGCCCGCTTCAAGCTGGGCGCGGCGAACGCCACCCATGCGGTTGCTCTGGCGCTTGCCCGCGGCAAGATCGTCCTTTGAAATAGCCCGTTGCCAGTTTTTTGTTTCCGCGCACGTTTACCAATCTTCAATGATTATTGCCCTACCCCTTGTCGCGTTTCCACGCATGAGGGGGCTTTCCATGATCCGATTTCTTTATGGCGACAGGCTGCACTGCGCACCATTGCTGCGCGACACGATGTTCCGCGACCGCGCTGCGCAGTTTTCGGGCCGCCTGAAATGGGCGGTGCAGGTCGATGACCAGGGTTTCGAGCGCGACGAATATGACGCCATGAACCCCCTCTATGTCATCTGGCAGCAAGCTGACGGCCGGCATGGGGGCTCGTTGCGTTTTCTGCCGACGACGGGGCCGGTGATGGTCAACGATCATTTCCCCGACCTCACCGGCGGGGTCGCCATCACCAGCCCCCATATCTGGGAATGCACCCGTTTCTGCATCGCCCCCGACGCCCCGTCCCGGCGCATCGCGGCGCGGCTGCTGCTGGGGGCGGCGGCACTTGGCAAACGCTTTCACCTGCGCCACGCGGTCGGCGTCTTCGACCCGGCAATGGAACGCATCTACCGCGCCCTGGGATGGGAGCCAGTGCTTCAATCGCGCGGCCGCGCTGGCATCCATATCGGGCTGTGGAGCTTTGCCGACATCGACACCGCCACATTGCAGCGCCGCGCCGCCCTGCACGGCAGCGGTTTCCTGTGCTGGGACGATCTTGGCATGGCCGCCCCCGCAAAGAGGCGCATCTGCGCCTGATCCCGCTGGCACCTTGGCGCGTGCCCCGATATGCTGGCCGAAAACGGGGCACGCGATGCAGTTTTCCGAAGATCAGGCCGAAGCCCATGACCGTATCAGCGAAATGCTGCTTGCGGCGGGGATCGACCTTGCCAACGCCACGACCCGCCCCGAAACGAACGCAGGCAACAACATGCTGGCGGTGCTGGGCAAGGCGGGGTCGGGCAAGACCATGCTGCTGGCCCATCTGGTGCGCGAGCTGACGGAAACGGGGGTCGAGCTGGTCACCGGCGACTACGAATCACGCCGCCGCAAGGACCGGCACCGCCTGGCCATCCTGGCCCCCACCAACAAGGCCGCCAGCGTGCTGCGCGCCCAGGGCGTGCCGGCCACCACCATCCACCGGATCCTTTACACACCCGTCTATGACCCGGAATACGAAAAGATCGCCGAATGGCTGGCCGAAGACGGCCCCCGCCCGAAAATCGAAGGCCTGACTGACATCGCCCTTGACCGCGCGCAGGCCTTTTACCGCGACAACAAATCGATCCCCGGCGCGCTGGCGGCGGCGGGGTTGCGGGGGTCCGACTTCATCATCGGCTGGAGCCGGCGCGACGACCCGCTGGATATCGGGCTGGTGGATGAAAGCTCGATGCTGGACGACCGGCAGTTCAAGGATCTTCAGGAAATCTTTCCCAATCTGATCCTGTTTGGCGACCCGGCCCAGCTGGCCCCGGTGGGGCAGTCGGGCGCAATGGGTTTTGACAATATCCCCGAAGGGCAGCGCATCCATCTGCACCGCATCCACCGCCAGAAAGATGACAACCCGATCCTCGACCTTGCCCATGCGCTGGCCGACCCCAATCTGGGCTTTGAGGAATTCGAACGCATGGTTCACGCAGCCGCCGCCCGTGACGATCGCGTGGTCATCGCCCCGCGGGTCGATGCCGCCATGATGGCGCGCTCGCCCGTGCTGGTGTGGCGCAACGCAACCCGCATCCGCCTGATCCACGCCTTTCGTCGCGCCTATGACGCACCCGAAACCGCCCTGCTGCCGGGCGAGCCGCTGATCTGCGACGGGATCGAGCTGCCCGTCAAGCACCGCAAGAAACGCATCGACCTCGAGGCGCGCGGCCTGATCAAGGGGGCGCAGGTCGTCTATCTGGGCGCGGGGCGCAAACCGGGCTTTGCGCGGCTGCATGTGTTCGGCGCAGATGACCCGCGTGTGAGCGTCGCCAGCATCATCAAGATCGAATCCCCCGACCGGGAAGAGCCCTTCATCCCCTCGGCCGCGCGCATGGGTGCCGCCTTTCTGCACGGCGCGGCGGTCACGATCCACAAGGCGCAGGGCAGCCAGTGGCCCGAGGTGCAGGTCTTTGCCCCCGACCTGTATGCGGCCGCCCGCGCCGGGCGCAGCGAGGCAGGCGTTCCCCTGTGGAAACGTCTGGCCTATGTCGCCATCACCCGCGCCGAACAGCGCCTGCACTGGGTCACGCGCTATATGCTGTCGCGACCGACCGAACCGCTGGGCACAGACGACCTGCGCAGTGCCCCGACCGCGCCGCTGGAGCTGAAAACACAGGAAGAATGATCAGGTCAGCAGGGCAATCGGCGCATTTGCGTCCAGTTCGAAATCGACCGGCGCCTTGTCAACCACGGCGGTGTGGCGCTTGAATTCATAGATCCGCTCGCCCCCTTCCAGCGAGGAACAGATCACCAGACAGCTATAAAGATGCCGCCCGCCGTCATAGATATCGACAAAACCCCGCAGATGCGGTGCGCTTTCGGCATCCAGCGCAAAGCCACCGTCCCAGAACCGGACGATCGGATATGCCTGGCCGTCACTGACAACCCGCAGGCGATTGCGCCGCTGCAAATCACGCTTGCGCGCCTGTTTCAGGCCTTCAAGAACTTCTTTCGGCAAATCGTAAATCATCGCAATACCCACCCAATGGGGAAAGAGAACCTCTTTTCCCTCTCATAGGCAAGTGAAGTTTTGATGAAACCGCTCAACCGTCGCGGTCTTTTGACCGATCCGCAACAGCAACCGGCCGCAACACATGGGGTTTGCTCGGATCATAAAGGGCGGAATCGGTAAAATCCTGCGTCTCGGCCATGGCCGGCCCGACAAAGACCAGCGCCGTGCGCGTCACCTTGGCGGCGCGGACGCGTTCCTGAATATCGGCAAGCGTGCCCCGCAGGATCATCTCGTCCGGCCAGCCCACACGATAGGCCACCACGACCGGGCAGTCGGCGCCATAGAACGGGGTCAGCCGCCGTTCGATTTCCCGCAGATATCGCACCGCCAGATGGATGACCAGGGTCGTGCCGCTGCGCGCGAAATTTTCCAGCGTCTCGCCCTCGGGCATGGCGGTGGATTTGCGCGACATGCGCGTCAGCACGACCGACTGCGCCACCTCGGGGATGGTCAGTTCCTGCCCCATGGCAGCCGCCGCAGCCGAATACGCCGAAACCCCCGGCGTGATGTCATAGGGAATGCCCGCCGCCTTCAGCCGCCGGATCTGCTCGGCAATGGCGCCATACAGTGCCGGATCGCCCGAATGCACGCGCGCCACATCCTGCCCGCGCGCATGCGCCGCGACGATCTCGGCATGGGTTTCCTCCAGCGTCATCGACGCCGTATCCAGCACCCGCGCGCCCGCCGGCGCACAGGCCACCACCGCCTCGGGCACGAGCGAGCCCGCATACAGGCAGACCGGGCAGCTTTCGATCAGCCGCCGCCCCTTGACGGTTATCAGATCCGGATCCCCCGGCCCCGCGCCTATGAAATGAACGACCATCAGCCTGCCCTTCTTCTTTGCTGAAATACTTCGGGGTGCGGGGCAGCGCCCCGCCTGCATCGGGTCATCACGACGCACCCTTCATCTTGCGGGCATAGCCCCGCGGCGTATACATCCTTGCGCCATCGCCGCGCGCCACAAGGGCCGAGTTGCTCGACCCCACCAGCACCACCGTCAGCATGTCCACCTCGTCCACATGCAACTCCTCCAGCCGCCGATAGCGTAGCACCTCGCCCGCGCGCCCCAGATTGGTGGCCAGCATCACCGGCGTGTCGGCCGGGCGGTGCTGCAACAGCATGTCACGCGCCAGCGCCAGCAGATCGCGCCGCGTGCGCGAGACGGGGTTGTAAAAGGCGATCACGAAATCCCCCTCGGCCGCCGCCTTGATACGGCGCAGGATATCCTGGCGCGGGGTCAGCAGATCCGACAGCGAAATCGCACAGAAATCATGGCCCAGCGGCGCGCCGGCCCGCGCTGCCGCCGCCTGAAGGGCCGAAATGCCGGGGGCCGAGATCACCTCGACCCGGCGCGCCGCATCCGACAGCCCCGCGCTGCGGTCGAGCAGCTCGTAAACCAGCGCGCCCATGGCATAGATCCCTGCGTCACCCGAACAGATCAACGCCACATTGCGCCCCTCGCCCGCCGCTTCCAGCGCGTAACGGCAGCGATCCTCTTCCCCGCCCAGCGGAAAATCGCGCCGCGCCTTGCCCGCCGCCAGCGGCCCCAGCAAATCGAGATACAGCCCATAGCCGACCAGCTCGTCCGCCTCGGCTATCAGGCGGCTGGCCTCGGGCGTGCGCCAGGCGGCCTGCCC